>JBNKRV010000001.1:0-20675 GCA_050296935.1 Marinilabiliaceae bacterium
TGAATGTCACTTATAAATACCGATTTTCTGCGTCATATTTGCTTACCATAGCCCGCTATGCTTTCGCAAACATTCCTTGAAACTCAATATTTATAAGCGATTTGAGCCATTAATTTTATATCGAACTCAGGTTAATACCTCAATATATACATCCCATTTTCCTTCCTTCATCTGGATTTTATTGCAGTTTCAAAATCAACAATAACTTAACTAAAGTTTGATTGGACGCTGTTTCTAAAAAGAATGATTTATTGTAGCTTTGTAAATACACAAAACAATAACATTCTATCATGTCAATTGCTGAAAACTTACAAAGCATAAAATCATCAATACCAGAGAACGTAACACTTGTTGCAGTTTCAAAAACAAAACCTAATAGCGACATTATTGAAGCATATAATGCAGGTCAAAGAGTATTTGGAGAAAACAAAGTTCAGGAGTTAACACGAAAAAGCGAAGAGCTTCCTAAAGATATAATATGGCACTATATTGGTCACCTACAAACCAATAAAGTAAAATATATTGCGCCATTTGTTTCTCTCATTCATGGTGTTGACTCAGAAAAACTACTTAGAGCGATAAATAAAGAAGGGAAAAAAAATAATAAGAAAATAAATTGCCTTCTACAATTTCATATTGCCAGGGAATCTACAAAATTCGGATTCTCCTATGAAGAAGCTGTGGAAATATTAAAAAATGGGATTATAGAAGAATTGCCTTATATAGAAATATGTGGAGTAATGGGAATGGCAACATATACAGAGGATCAAAATCAAATAATTCATGAATTCGGATCATTAAAAAGTATATTTGAAAACCTTAAAAATGAACACTTTAGTTCAAAAGAGTCATTTACTCAGATTTCAATGGGAATGTCCGGAGATTATCAATTAGCCATTGATCAGGGAAGTACAATGATAAGAGTCGGGAGCTCAATATTCGGCCTTAGAAATTATGCCGGATAGCAAATATTTCCAATTTTAAATTATTAATCTTCAAAAAAAATTATATTTGTTCATTGTAATAAACAATAAATAGCATGACAAATTTAAATACAACTTACCTTGGTCTTAATTTAAAAAACCCAATAATCGTAAGTAGTTCTGGTTTAACAAACAGCATTGATAAAATAGAAAAACTGGTAAATGCAGGAGTGGGTGCTGTGGTTTTAAAATCATTATTTGAAGAACAAATCAATCATGAGATAAATAACCAGATAAGCACTGGAGAAGGATATGACTATCCCGAAGCAATGGATTATATCACTGGTTATACAAAAGATAATTCTGTTGGTAAGTATCTCAAATTAATTAGTGATGCAAAAGCAAAATTTGACATTCCTGTTATTGCAAGTATAAATTGTTTTTCTGCTAATGAGTGGGTTGATTTTGCAAAAAAAATTGAGGAAGCCGGTGCTGATGCCATTGAATTAAATGTACATGTGGTAAATACTGATAAAAACGTTGAAGCATCCGTAGTAGAAGGTTTATACTACTCTATTGCTGAAAATATTAAAAAAGCTATCAAAATTCCTTTCACAATAAAATTAGGCGACAACTTTGCAAATATTGTTAACGTTGTTAATAAACTACATGCTCTCGGAACAAAGGGTGTTACTCTTTTCAACCGTTTCTACGAGCCTGATATTGACATCGATAAACTAACGTTAACCTCTTCGTCTGTATTTAGCTCTCCCTCTGACATTAGAAAATCACTAAGATGGGTAGCAATTGTTTCAGATAAAGTGGATCAAATAGAAGTTTCGGCTTCAACCGGAAACCATGATGGTGAAGCTGTTATTAAACAACTATTAGCAGGCGCAAAAACCGTTCAGGTATGTTCTTCTGTATATAAGAATGGTGCAAAAGTTATATCTGAAATGTTGAATGAATTATCATTCTGGATGGAAAGTAAAAAATATAAATCAATAGATTCATTCAGAGGTCTGATGAGTTATAGAAAAATCAAAGACCCTGCTGTGTATGAAAGAGCTCAGTTTATGAGATATTTTTCATCGCTGGAATAAATTGACAATTATAAAGGATATAAATAGCTTTTGAAAGCTAATGATTCAAAAGCTTTTTATATAAAAAAAATAACAATTCATTATAAAATCCATTGCATTTGAATTATATTTAATATTTTTATAAGATCAAATCTAATGGTAACAACTAATACAGAACTAAATCTTTATATTTCTGTTATTAATAAAGTAGTAAATCCTAGCAATTACGACTGATCATAGCCTCATTCATGGTGATTTTCAGAATAAAATTTTAACAAAATGAGAAAAGCTTTTAATTTGTTTTCTAAATTTATTTTAACCTTCATCTTCATACTTTCCACTTTAGTTTCCTGTCAATCAGACGGTAAGAAGCAATCAAAAAGTGAAGAAGAGAAGATTGTTGAATCGGCAACTGAAGTTGATCAAAAAATGATGGAAGATTTTAATAAGTCAAAATTGATCTTCTATTCTTTGCCATCACCTTTGGAGACAGCGATGTTAATAAAAAGATCCGGGGCTCGTTATGATGAAGAAATTTTGAATCCGGTATCTAATGTAACAAATTACAATACGAATCTTAAAATGGCTCTGAATCTAGGTATTTACAGTGCTGATTTAAGTTATACCAGTCTTTTCGATCAAACACAAAGTTCCATTCAATATATGGCTTGTGCGAAAAAAATGGCTGAAGGATTAAGTATATTGGACGCAATTGATGAAAACACGATTAAAAAATTAGAAGATAACATGAATAACAGAGATGCTGTAATGGAAATTATCTCTGAAACATTTATGAATTCAAACGCCTACCTTAAGGAAAATGAAAGGCCTGCTATATCTGTTATGATATTAGTTGGTGGTTGGGTTGAAGGACTCTATTTGGCAACATCGTTAACAAATGGTGTTCTTGACAACAATAAAAGACTTCTGGATAGAATTATCTATCAAAAACTTTCTTTAATTACTGTCATGAATCTTTTGGAATCTCATCCTGATAATGAAGATATAGCCTACTTACAAGGAAAAATGAGTGAGTTGAAATCGATATTTGAACAAGTGAAAATTGTGAATACTTCTAAAGTTGAAGCTGAAACAGATGTTGAGAATAAAATAACCACAATAAAAGCAGATTCTGAGACTTATATTTCCCAGGAAGTATTTGACATGTTGCTGAAAAAAGTAGCTGAAATCAGAAGTGAATTTATATCTTAAAATTGGTAAAAAATATAATGAAACTTCGATTATTTATTAAATATACTTTTTTCACGTTATTAACGTTTCTTACTTGCTCATTTGCAAATCAGGCAAATGCACAGTGTTTGAGTTTCGCAAAAAACGTATGCAAGCCAAAATTGGAAAATTTTGTGCATGATGGTAATTATAATGCAACTATGCTCGGTTCAGGTGAAACTGCTGAACTTTTTAAAACCTTTTTTAAAGATCAAAAATACAGGATAGTTATTGGCAAGGTAGATAACTTACCCCCTATTCATTTCAGGTTGGTTGACGAGGATAATAATATTTTATTTGACAATAAAGAACACAACTATATTGATGTTTGGGATTTTAGTGTAGAAACTACGCAAATGTTAGTTTTAAAATTGAAAGTACTGGACAATTACGATGAAGATAATTCTACAAAAGGATGTATCTCTGTTTTATTCGGAATTGAAAAAGGTAATAGTGATAAGTAGTAATATTACAAATAATACCGACTTATTATATTACCAGATCTCCATTAATCACTACCAAAAATACATTAAACCAACAATCTGAATTCTATAAAATTTTAGAATTCAGATCATTATATTACAATCCAAATTTCAGATATAACTCAGATTATTAAAATATACAAAGAGGCTATACATACAATAATGATTAGCCTCTTTTTTTATTTTATATAGGATGTCAGATATTTAGCTGTGTATGACTTTTCTTCATGAATTAGATCTTCGGGTTTGCCTTCAAACACAATATTACCTCCTTCATCACCTCCTTCAGGTCCTAAATCTATAATCCAATCGGCCGATTTTATTACATCCATATTGTGTTCAATAACAACAAGAGAATGCCCCTTATCAATCAGCGCCTCAAAAGCCTTTAATAATTTTTTAATATCGTTAAAATGTAATCCGGTAGTTGGCTCATCAAAAATAAATAAGGTCGGATCACTTTTATCCTTGGCTAAAAAGGAAGCTAATTTAACACGTTGACTTTCTCCTCCAGATAGCGTACTGGATGATTGTCCCATTTTAACATACCCAAGACCAACATCTGCCAATGGTTGTAGTTTATTTACAATTCTTTTTTCCGTTGTTTTATCCACTTCACTAAAAAACTCAATCGCTTGTAAAATAGTCATTTCAAGTATATCATGTATACTCTTTTTTCTGTACTTTACATCTAATATGTCATTTTTAAACCGCTTACCCTGACAGCTTTCACAAGTCAGAACAATGTCGGCCATAAACTGCATTTCGATTTTAATAGTCCCTTCCCCCTGACACTCTTCACATCTACCTCCATCTATATTAAATGAGAAATGCGAGGCTTTATATCCATTTATTTTTGAGGCTTGCTGGTCAGCCATTAATTTTCTAATTTCATCGTAAGCTTTAAGGTAAGTAGCCGGATTTGACCTTGAAGATTTTCCAATTGGATTTTGATCAACGAATTCAACTTCCTTCACTTCCTCAATATTACCCCTTAACAAATCAAAGGAACCCGTTTTATCTGCATAACCACCTAAACGCTTTTTAAGCGAAGGGTATAAAATAGATTTGATTAATGTAGACTTCCCTGATCCGCTTACTCCTGTAATCACATTAATTACATTTAAAGGAATCTTTACATTAATACCCTTTAAATTATTTTCCCTAGCACCGATAACTTCCAGATAATTATTCCAACTTCTGCGGGATGCTGGTAGCTCAATTTCTTTGTCTCCATATAAATATTGGTATGTAAGACTTTTTTCTGCTTTAATCCCCTTCTCAAGTTTTCCTTCAAATACAACCTCTCCACCTAATCTTCCTGCACCAGGACCTATATCAATAATCTCATCAGCCGCACGCATGATATCTTCATCATGTTCAACAACAATAACTGTGTTACCCAATTGCTGAAGCTGCTTCAACACCTTTATAAGTAAGTATGTATCACGGGAGTGCAAACCTATACTAGGTTCATCTAATATATATAAAGACCCCACAAGTGTACTCCCCAAGGAAGTAGCCAGGTTAATTCGCTGACTCTCTCCCCCTGATAAAGTTGAAGATAATCGATTTAATGTCAGATAACCAAGTCCAACTTCAAATAAAAATAGTAAACGCGTATTTATTTCCTTCAATAATCGTTTTGCGACTTGTTCATCATGACCAGAAAGTTTCAATTCGCTAAAGAACTTCATCAGTTCAGAAACCGGCATTAATACTAAATCAGATATACTTTTATCTCCGATTTTTACCCAACCGGCCTCTTTTTTCAACCTGGTACCTCTACATTCCGGACAAATTGTTTTTCCGCGATACCGTGAAAGCATTACCCTATATTGAATTTTATATTGTTGTTCTTCAACGTGTTTAAAAAATGTATCAATACCATGAAAATACTTATTGCCTTTCCAAAGTGTTTGTCTTTGTTCATCAGTCAATTCGTAGTATGGTCGATGTACAGGGAAATCAAAATAATGAGCAGATGATATTAATTGTTTCTTATACTCCCCCATCTTTTCACCTTTCCAACAGGCTACAGCATCTTCAAAAACAGACAAAGACTTGTTTGGAATTACCAGATCCTCATCTATACCTATCACATTTCCAAAACCTTCACACTTAGGACATGCTCCAATAGGATTATTAAAAGTAAACAAGTGCTCATTAGGTTCTTCGAATTGAATTCCATCCAACTCAAAACGATTTGAAAAGTGATATGTATCAACTCCTTTTTTTTCAAAAACCTTAACAATACACTCACCTTTACCTTCAAAAAAGGCTGTTTCAATTGAATCTGCTAATCTTGATAAATTATCTTCGTCTTTTGAAGCAGTAGCTCTATCAATAACTAAATTATAGTTTCTGCAACTTATATCAGCTTCTTTATCAGCCAGAATATCTTCAATTTTATAGAAATTATTATCGTCTTCAACCCTTACAAACCCTTGTTTTAATAGTACTTCCAAATGCTCTCTACAAGTCCTTCCTTCCGGCAAATGAATTTCAGCTAAAATGACCAGGCGAATATTGTCATTATGTTGAGTAATATGATTGACCACATCAGAAACATAATGTCTTTTTACTACATTACCTGATACCGGAGAAATGGTTTTACCTGCGCGGGCAAATAATAACTTTAAATAATCATATATCTCAGTAGAAGTACCTACCGTTGAGCGTGGATTTCGTGTATTTACTTTTTGCTCAATCGCTATTGCGGGAGGAATACCTTTAATAAAATCAACTTCCGGTTTATCAATACGCCCCAAAAACTGCCGTGCATAGGAACTCAGGCTTTCAACATACCTTCTTTGACCTTCTGCATATAATGTATCAAAAGCCAAAGAGGACTTTCCTGAACCGGAAACACCTGTAATTACAATAAATTTATTTCTCGGAAGGTTAAGGTCAATACCTTTTAAGTTGTGAACTCTGGCTCCCTTTATTTGAATATTTTTTGTTGAAGAATCTGACATACAGCAGTTTTATTTGAGCTTACAAAGATATTGATTTAAGACAATAAAAAACCTTGAATCTATACTAAATTTCAGATAGATTCAAGGTTATATTATAAATCAAAGAAAGCAATAAAATTAACCGTTCTTTAAATTAATAATTCTTTAATATTTCCATTTATTAGCTATTGCAACTAAAGAGAGCATAATAGGAACTTCAACCAAAACTCCAACTACAGTAACCAGAGCAGCAGGTGATTGTAATCCAAATAATGCAATTGCAACTGCCACTGCTAATTCAAAAAAGTTACTAGCTCCAATCATTGAAGCAGGCGAACAAACCGCATGAGGCAACTTTAATTTCCTTCCTCCAAACCAGGCAATAAAAAATATAAAATAAGTCTGGATGATTAATGGAACAGCTACCAGTAATATTATAAGCGGGTTATTGGTAATAGTATTCCCCTGAAATGCAAACAATAATACTAATGTTAATAATAGAGCTATTATAGAAACAGGTTTAAATTTCGGTAGAAGAACGTTTTCAAACCATTCCCTCCCATTCTTCCTGACTAAATACTTATTAGTTATATATCCGGCCAACAAAGGAATCACTACAAATATGATTACACTTGAAACAAGCGTTTCATATGGCACCTGTACATTGTTAATTCCCAAAAGAAAACCAACAATAGGGACAAATGCCACCAAAATAATTAAATCATTAACAGAAACCTGAACCAATGTATAATTAGGATCCCCATCTGTCAAATAACTCCAAACAAATACCATAGCCGTACACGGTGCAGCTCCAAGTAAAATAGCTCCTGCAATATATTCACCTGCTAATTCTGGAGTTATAAAGGCAGAATATAATTTAGAGAAAAATATCCATGCAAAAAATGCCATTGTAAAGGGTTTTATCAACCAATTTACAACTAAAGTTAATAGTAAACCCTTTGGTTTTTTACCCACATTTTTAATGCTCGAAAAATCAATTTGAAGCATCATGGGATATATCATAAACCAAACAAGAACAGCTACTGGAATATTTACATTAAACACTTCCATTTCACTTAAAACCTGAACTGATTCGCCCAATATATTTCCAATAAAAATACCTCCTGCAATACAAATGGCCACCCAAATGGTAAGATACTTTTCGAAAAAACCAATCCTTTTATCTTTATTTCCCATTGTAACAATTACAATTTTGGTTTAATTTCTTTTTCATAAAACTGATAAAAACCATTTTTGATTTCATCTCTTACACGAATAAATTCGCTCCAGATAAAATCGTCAGTACCTTTTACATGTGAAGGATCATCAAAACCAATATGTAATCTATTTTCAACCATTCCTACAAAAGCAGGGCATGCCTCATTAGCTCCACCGCAAACTGTAATTACATAATCCCATTCATCATTTAAATATTTGGTAACAGAATCAGAAGTATGATTACTAATATCAATTCCTATTTCTCCCATTGCTTTTACAGCATTTTGATTTAAACGCCCAGACGCTTCTGTACCGGCAGAACAAACTGTAATTCGATCATCGAATGACTGTAAAAATCCATGAGCCATTTGACTACGGCAACTATTGCCAGTGCATAATATTAAAACCTTCATAATTATTTACATTTATATGTTTTTGTATTTAATCCATTATAAAAATCATCAAATATTTCCTTTAGTTCTTCAATTTTACCTGAATCTAAACAGTACTTCGTTTTTACTCCATCAATAGTACCTTTTATTAGTCCCGCCTCTCGAAGTTCTTTAATATGTTGATTTACGGTTGTCCGACTTAATGGCAATTCATCTGAAATATCACCGGTAATACATGACTCTGAAGAAGCCAGATATTGTAATATCTGAATCCGGGCAGGATGCGCTAATGCTTTAAATAAAACAGCGTTCCTATTCAAATCTTTTTGAAATAAATCTGATTTTGCTTTAACCATTCATTTTAAATTTGACGTAAATATACGTTATTAATTATCTATATGACGTATTTATACGTTATGTAATTGTTAAAAAAAATCCTACAAATTTTATTGCAGGATTATCTTTACTTTTCAAATTTTACTTTCCCATTTCAGGAGAAAACAACAATTTAACCGGTTTATTTATTCATAAATAAACTGCGGTTTATTTTCAACACACACGATATGAATGGGTTCAGGAGGAACTGAGCAATCAGAAAATATACCCCACTTAGTGTTATAGTTATCCTGTGCTTTTGTATATTTCTCAATCAGGTTTAAAAATTCTTCTTCATTAATTTGTTGATGATAGGCAATATAACCAACAGGTCCTCCACAAGCTTTTGCTCCATAAGCTACATAGTTCCATTGTTCAGCATCATTACAATCATAAGAGGACGCTAAATATTTAATCTCTTTCATGATTTGTTCCAATTCCTGTTGATCCTGATTTTGTGTTGTTTCCTTAATACCATCATCACATTTAAATGCGAAAAACAATATTGATACCATGATTATAATTTCCTTAATGCTCATTATTATAACTTTACAATTTAAATAGTATTCGTCTATAAAGTCCAACTCCTACGCTGTTGCTCATTTAGATTCAAATGAATAAGTGGTGCTGGTATGAAAATACAATTTTCTGATAAGAAAAGTATAGCAATTATTCTATAACTATATTGTATTTTAAAAGTAATCCTGACAGGTTATTGGATGAAAATCTGGCTTGTTTAATTTGATTATTATCAGGATCAATGTTAAAGTTAAATGACGATGAAAAATCTACTTTCTGCAACATAGATCTTTCAAAAATAGCTTCAGTTAAATCACAATTAATGAATTTTGATTGAGATAAATCTGATTCAACAAAATCTACTTGCATCAATCTACAGTTGACAAATTGAGTTTTTTTAATTTTTAGTTTAAAAAAAGACGAAAAATCAAGAATCGTTTCCTTAAATGTAAACGACAATGAAAACGGATTACATTCATTAAACTGCATGCCCATTAATTTACACTTATCAAAATTCACATCCCTAAAGGCAGTATTTAAAATTTTAGCATTTGATAAATCACTCTCAATAAACGTACAATCTGTAAATATAAAATCTCTCAGATCCTGATTATTAAAATTGCAATTTTTAAAAATGCAATCTTCATATTCTCCTTTTTCAATTTCACATTCGTTATTATAATTTTTGCTTACTGTATACAACATATTTGATATTTATAAAATGGAATGTAAATGAAACGTATTATTTGTAATTTCGGAATGAGTTTTAATTATTTAATAAACTTTTCTCGTCTCTGAAGATTTAACAAACTCCACAATATAGCTACTACTGAAACCAGCTTAAGTTTTACAGTTATATAATATTGTACTATATCTGGTATTTTCCTTTGATCCTTTTTTATTTACTATTTTCTTGATCTCTATTGAATCTGTGCTTTGGTGGCATTCTATCAAAATGGTGCATCATTTTCACAAATAATGAATCAAATGCTATTTTTTGATCTGCATTACATAAATCCCGAATTGCAGTAAAATGTTCCAACGTTGTCCGTTCTAAGTTCATCTTATAACGAGTCAATTCTAATAGAAGTGAATCACTGCTCCTATTGGAATTATTCATTAATTCTTCTGCAATTTTCTCTCTTGAAATATGAATCTGAGTATTGATCTCTTTGATTTCCGCAAAATAAACTCTCACCAAAGTTTCAAGTTCTCTTTTCTGATTTTCATCAAAATTCAGCTTATCAACTAAAAATCTAATTCCCCCTCCGGATCTTCTTCTTTCGATTTGATCTTTTCTCATAAGAAAATTATTCTGAGGTGAATCCCACCAGAATCTCCAGGAAAATATATTGAGTAATAGCAAGACAATGATGATAATATGGTAATATTTCTTGTTCATACCTACTTTTTATTATTACTTAGTAATTCATCTGAATAAATAAAATCATTTGCTGCATATGAGTAACTATTATACACAATGTATTCAATTTCATCCTCCTGCGTTACCCTATTATCTCCTGAACTATTAAATAAAAAATAATTGGCCAGATTAATTATCAAAATTAAAAACAAAGCAGGTTTTAACAATACTAAAAATCTTGATCTTTCTAACTGACCTTCGTCTAATTGCTCAATTCTTCCCATTACCCGAGTTGTGAAAAAAGGAGACGTGTTTATCTCTTCTTTATGCGAACCACTCTGTAATACTTGTTCAATTTCATTATTTATTATATTTTCTTTCATAATTATAATCCCAACTTACTAATTAGACGATATTAAAAATAAAAACCTTCACTTAATTTCTATTTTTACGATACAAAAATATTCACATTATGGTAATAACTGAAGTTCTTTTTAATATGCGCATTATAAATACTCTTTTATTCTCTTTTCTAAAATAGTTCTCAATTTCTTTTTTGCTCTAACCACCAGTGACTCCACACTTTTGATTGATGTCTTTAAAATATCAGCTGTAGCTTTATGATCAAATCCTTCTATCTGAGTTAAAACATATGCCTCCTTCTGTCGGGAAGGTAATTTTGCCATGGCCTGATACAGTATTTCTTTTCTTTGTTGTTGAATTATTTTATCATCAGTGTATTGATTTGAATTACCTGTCCAATTCCAAAGGCTTTGATCTTCCAGATACGAAATTAAACCACTTCCTCTTTTTAATCTTTTTTGCTTACGCAAAAAATCAATTGACTTATTCGATGCAATCCTATATATCCAGGTAGAAAATGAAGATTGCATTTTAAAATCCTTAATTGATTTGTACACTTCTACAAATACTTCTTGCGAGATATCTTCAGAGTCTTCAATATTATTAGTATAGGAATAACATATATTAATAATTCTATCCTTGAATTTATCAACAACTTCTTCAAAAGCAGCATAATCATACTCCTGACAACGTTCTATTAGTATTTCTTCATTAACGAGTATGTCCATATTTACTAATTCTCATAATAATAAGACGCCATTCTCAAAAAAATCCTTCACAATCAAATTACAACTTTGCTAAAAAATAAATTGAATAATAAATATTAAATTTTAACTTAATGCATTTCAACATATTAACAAACTTAAAGATTCTTTTTATTTTTATTTTTATACTGATCCTTATAATTGTAAGGGTGAAAAAAAACTAAAATGACCAATAAATACAGTAGGTCATAAAGATTAATCACAACTAAACAGATTATTCATAAAGAATTAAAAATTCGCTGTAGATTCAGTGAGTGTTCAGCATATAAACATAGCCTTATTAACCTGAAATAAAATCTATTAAAATCCCATAATGTATGAAATATCACCTCATATTCCTCCTGTTTTTTCTAAGTTATCAAATTGCTGAATCTAAAGAAATAAAAGAAATAGTTCTGTTAAATTCATATCACAATGGTTTTCCATGGACAGACAGCATCACCAATGGGGTAATTGATGGAATAGGGAATACAGATGAATATAGGGTATTTATAGAATATATGGATTTCAAGAGGTTTCAACACAAAAATCACTTTTTTGAACTTTCTAAATTATATAAGTACAAATACAAGAATAGTAAAATTGATGGAATCATATGTGCTGATAATTATGCTTTTCAGTTTTTCCTTGAAAAAGGTGACAGTATATGGGACAACAATATTCCTGTTACGTTTTGTGGAGTCAACAATATAGATAACTTTAATTACAATACAAACAGAATAAAAGGTGTAAGAGAAGATATTGATACAGAAAACACTATTAAGTATATTCTTAAACTTCAACCTGATGTTGATACCTTAGTTATTATTACAGACAACACATTATCTGGAAAATTATTTTATCAACAAGTAAAAAATACCTTAATTACTAATTATAGTTATTTGCCTTACATCACTATAGATGGGTCCGATTTCAAAACATTACATACATCATTAAATAAATTAATCCCTCAAAAGAAGGCAATAATATTACTCTGTTTATTTTCCAATATAAACGACATTCCAATTCAAATAAAGGCGCTATCCAACGATTTATTTTCTGATATAAATATCCCTGTCTATAGCTACTGGGATTTCCTGCTTGACGATATCATTGTCGGTGGTAGCTTAATTTATGGTTATCAACAAGGTTTTGAAGCTGCAAAAATCCTTTCAGATAGAATTATTAAGCCAGATTTAAATATAGCTGATGTACAAAAAACAAGATATAATCAAATTTACGATTTCAAGGTAATACAGAAATATGGTTTAAATCAGAATTTATTACCCACCAATGCAACCATAATCAACAAACCCATATCTATCTATCAAAAATATAAGAAGAAACTTATCTACGTTTTAACCTCACTTATTATTCTTTTATTTTCTAATTTTCTGTTGATCTCAAATATCATAAGAAGAAACAAAATTCAACTACAGTTAATAGAAAGTGAAAAACGACTGGAACTAGCATTAGAAAGCGCTAATGAAGGACTATGGGATATTATGATTGACAAAAATGCATTTGTTTGCAATAACAACTTTGCAAAATTATTAGGCTATGACAACCCTTCAGAAATAGATTTGAATACCGATAATTGGAAAGAATATATATACAAACCTGACATTTATAAGTTTAACAGGCATTTAGCCACTCACATGGAAGGAAACACACCTCTGTATAGTATACATTTAAGACTCTATTTAAAAGATAAAAACCTAAAGTGGTTTACAATAAATGGTAAAATATCAGAAAGAGATATAAATGGAATACCTAAACGATTAACTGGTACCCTTATTGATATTTCTTCTCAAAAAGAATTTGAACACCAATTGCAATATGCCAAAGAAAAAGCTGAAGAAAGCGACAGACTAAAATCCTCATTTCTTGCCAATATGAGTCATGAAATAAGAACACCTATGAATGCCATTCTCGGGTTTTCAGACATATTACTTGCTCAAAACCTTAAAACTACTGAAAAAGAAGCCTATCTAGAACAGATTAAAAATAGTGGAGAAAACCTGTTGAATATTATCAATGATATAATTGATATTTCAAAAATTGAGTCGGGTCAATTGGTAATAAGAAATAAAAAAATAAATTTACATAAGCTACTAAATAATATTAATTACACCGTAACCGCTTTAATTAAAGCCCGCAAAAAAAACATCCGTTTTTTCATTGATATACAAAATAAAAATAATGAAATAATCATATACTCAGATCCTTTCAGACTAGAGCAGGTGCTTCTGAATTTATTCTCTAATGCAATAAAATTCACTACAGAAGGTGAAATTAGGTTAGAAGTATCCTTATTAGATAATAATACAATTCGTTTTAATGTAATTGATACAGGTGAAGGTATAAATCCACAAGATCTGAATATTATTTTTGAAAGGTTTCGACAGGCTGAAAAGACATCCAAACTCAATACAGGTACAGGTCTTGGACTTTCAATTACAAAGAGTCTTGTTGAATTAATGGGAGGTAAAATTACTGTTGAATCAAAAGTTAATGTAGGAACATCATTTTACATAACCCTGCCTATCAAATCTTATAAGATCGAAAGTCGTCCGGATTTCAATTGATCCAAATCATTACGCCCGGATCACATCTTTCTTCAATTATCTTCCAAATGTTATATACTGTCAGCTAACTTGCTTTTATAGAATATTTAATTAGTTTATATTTGCCCTGAATTGTGCCTGTCCATAAAGTCTGGTGTTTGGGCTATATAGTTTAAATACAAGGCATGTAAAAAATTCAAGCCACAGTATACCAGCGTATATGAGAATTTGGATTTTGAGTAACAATGCAGTACTTGAACTTTATGGACGAACACTAAAATAGTCGAAGCATTTATAAACTTAGGAAAATTAACATATTTTCTTCAAATCAAAATGCGAATCATTCAATTATTGAATTGTTAACTAATGAGTCATTAGAATTACTTATGCAATTATTTTACGACCCCGATTTTCACCTTAATAATTTCACCTTAAATGCAGTAGAATCGAAACACTGTATAAAAGTACTCCGACATTCTAAAGGCGACAAAATTTCTGTATTAAATGGAAATGGCAGCATATATTCAGCAGAAATTACTGATGCCAATCCAAAGGCTTGCAAACTAGCAATTATTAAAGAAATAAAAGAAGAAAGGAGAAATTATTCTTTACATATAGCTGTTGCTCCCACAAAAAATATAGATCGATTTGAGTGGTTTCTTGAAAAATCAACAGAAATTGGCATTGAACAAATTACTCCGATTATTTGTGAGCATTCTGAAAGAAAAGTAATAAAACCTGAACGGTTAGAGAAAATAATTACAGCTGCCACCAAACAATCTTTAAAGGCCTACCGGCCTATTCTTAATCCTGTTATTTGTTATTCTGATTTTATTGAGAAAGAATTTACAGACGATAATAAATACATTGCTCATTGCAGTGATTCTCCAAAAGAATTATTAAATATTTGTTACCAACCTAATACAAATGCTTTAATTCTAATAGGACCTGAAGGTGATTTTTCTTTATCTGAAATTGAAAAAGCTTTGAAAAAAGATTATGTTGCAATTTCTTTAGGTAAAGCAAGATTAAGAACTGAAACAGCAGCAATAATGGGTTGTGCTACATTTAATATTATGAATCAGATTATTTAATTACATATAGTCAGCCAGGGTTTGCTCTTTTAAAAAGTCTTTAAATTTGCAAGCTAAAACATTTGCTAAATTTCCCATTAAACATTTATCAAACGGACATCTTTCTTTACTTCCAGGACATCCCTGAACTTCAACAGGACCTTCAATTACTTCATATAAATCAAGTAAAGAAATTTCCTTTGGATCCTTCTTCAAAACAAAACCACCACTGGGTCCTCTATTGGACGCAACATAATTTTCCTTTGCTAATCTTTGAAATACTTTAGCCACATGATGTCGGGAACTCTCAATCTTTTCTGAAATCTGATTTACATTCAGTTTATGTTCATTCTTTGCAATCAACACCATACCGTGCAATGCTATAGAAGCAGCTTCTGACAAAGTAATTATTTTTGACATCTTAATTTTTTAATAATTTAATCACAAAATAAGTTATTTTTTAATTGCAAATGCAAATTTTCTGGAGATTTTAGTACTCAATAGGATAAATACTAAAAAAGCCACGAAAAATCCGTGGCTTTCATTTAAATATATAGTAATTACTTACTTTCTTCAATCAATGTCTTAGTAGGCAAATCACAAACTTCAGTTGGACCAAAATACTGAATTGGTCCTGGATACACATATTTTGTATTCACAGCCCAATCCTCACGTTTAGCAGTTAAAGCTTTAAATGGAGCCCCATCTAATCTTACTAATGCTTTTTGAATTACTGGTTTCATTTCACCATGTCTGCGCTCCATATTCATCATCATTGTTACAGGCACTCCACCTGCAATCCATTGATCAGCTGGTGCTGTTAGGTTACGCACTGAAGACATATAACCAGATTTTCCTTCTGCAATTAAAACTGACGCTGTATAACCTAAAGAATAGCAGTAATCTGCATCGAAGTTTGAAGGAGCAGCACAACGACCTTCGTAACCAAAGAAGTGACCTTGAGCAGCAAATTTACCTTTATACTCACCAGCCTTTTTCATTTTCTTTAATTTAGCCTTAACCATATCAATTAATAGCTTCTCTGTTTCAATCATTGAAACCTGTACGTTACCATGCGGATCACGATCAAGCATTAATTGGTTTGCTATTGAATTTGGAAGGCTCTTGAAAATCTCAGCCATATCAGCTGATAGTTTTGCACTTAAAAATTCTCTTTTCTCTTTATTAGTTTCAATAACATTTACTTCTGCTTCATGATGCGCTAATAAATCGTTTAGTTCAGCTATTAATTTCTTCATAGCTGGAATAAACTCAACCAATCCTTCAGGAATCAGAACAGTACCGAAATTCTCTCCATTAGCAGCTCGAACAGCAACTTTTTCAGCGATATCAGTAATCACTTCGTCTAAAGTTAAATTCTTTTCTTCAACCTCTTCTGAAACAATGGTAACATTTGGTTGTGTTTGCAATGCACATTCTAAAGCAATATGAGAAGCTGATCGTCCCATTAATTTGATAAAGTGCCAATACTTTTTAGCAGAATTGGCATCTCGTTGAATATTACCAATTAACTCACTATATACTTTACATGCTGTATCGAATCCAAATGAAGTCTCAATCATTTCGTTCTTAAGATCTCCATCAATTGTTTTTGGCACCCCAATAACCTGAACTCCAGCTTTTATCTTTAAAAAGTACTCAGCTAAAACACAAGCATTAGTATTTGAGTCATCTCCTCCAATTATAACTAAAGCATTAATTCCTAAAGCCTTACAGTTTTCTAACCCTTTATCAAATTGAGCTTCTTCTTCCAGCTTTGTTCTTCCGGAACCAATGATATCAAAACCTCCGGTATTTCTATAATGATCTATAATGTCATCTGTAAGCTCTTTATATTCGTTATCTACTAAACCTCCTGGTCCACCTAAGAAACCATATACTTTGTTAGCAGGATTAATTTTTTTCAATCCATCATAGATACCAGAAATTACATTGTGACCTCCGGGAGCCTGACCTCCAGATAAAATCAAACCAACAGCAATTGGTTCAGTTGCTACATTTGATTCACCTGGCTCTATAGTTAAAACAGGCATTCCATACGTATTCGGAAAAAGTTTTTCGATATCAGCTTGATCTGCTACTGACTCTGTATTTTTTCCTTCTACAATTTTAACAGAACCTTTTAGTGCTGCAGGTAATTTTGGAGAGTAACTCTCACGTGCGATTTGAAGTGGACTTTTAATCATCTTATCCAAATATTATTAAATAGTTTTTAGAAAATTCCGTTGTTAAATCTTTAAATCGTATAAACTTAAAGAACAGGCAATTAAATACTCAATTTGAAATCAACTCAATATATTGATTTAAAGCGCTGCAAAAATGTCCATATTTTTTCAAATTAGAAAAAAAATACCCGGTTTATTTACAATTTAACACTAATTTAAACTTGATATCTTTAGTATTTTAAACAAATGAATACTATTTATTCAAATATTCATATTTTACTAAATCTTTTCTTTCAAGCTTTTTATATCTTTATAGAAACACATTTCGGTTATCATTTACCTTAAAGCATAGGCTAAGTCTATGTAGGAGTAATTTAACGAATACTTTAATGTGAAAATCTACCATATACATTGTTGTAACTAAATCTTTTCAAATGAGCAAAATGAACAAAAAGAAAATAACTATTGGTATTTTAACCGGAGGTGGCGATGTACCAGGATTAAACCCGGCCATCAGGGCAATTACGCTTCGGGCAATACGTGAGGGATATGAAGTTATCGGAATTAAAAGTGGATGGAAAGGTGTAATTAGTATTGATAGATCCAAACCACTTGAAGAACAACCATATTGCATTCCTCTTAAAGAAATTACAGTGAACAGAATAGGCAGAACTGGTGGAACATTTTTACATTCCAGCAGAACAAAGGCAACAAAAGTAGCACTTAAAGACATTCCTGACCACTTAAAAAGCATTTATAAAGATGAGCATAATGATTTAACAAACGAAGCTGTTGCAAACTTAAATCATATTGGGATAGACTATCTGATACCCATTGGAGGAGATGATACATTAAGCTATGCTGTTCGCCTCCATAAAGAAGGAATTAAAGTAATAGGGATTCCTAAAACAATGGACGGCGATGTTCCTGGTACTGAATATTGTATTGGCTTTAGCACATGCATCACACGTACTATTGAACTCACTCATGAATTAAGGACTTGTGCTGGCTCACACGAACGCTTTTTAGTTCTTGAAGTATTTGGTCGAAATGCAGGCTTTTCTGCACTTTTACCAACTATTGGTGGTGCTGCTGATCGCTGCGTGATACCTGAGTATTCAATTAATACTGAACACCTTACTGAACTCATGGTGGAAGACAGAAGAAATAACCCAAGTAACTATTCCGTAGTTTTAGTTTCAGAAGGTGCTACTTTTGATGGACAGGACATCTTTTATGCTGATTCTGAAACTGATGCTTTTGGCCATAAGAAACTAGGTGGAATTGGAGAACAGATTGGAAAAGAACTTAGGCGTCATTCCCTGAAGTACAATAACGGAAACGAAATTAATGTAATTAATCAAAAGTTAGGATACCTTGTTCGTTCGGGGCAACCTGATGCTTTGGATTCTATTATTCCTACCACATACGGAAATATGGCATTGGATTTAATTAAAAAAGGAGAATCTGGTCATATGGTTTGTATCAAAAATGGAAAATTTGATTACGTTTCAATTGAAGCTGTAAAAAAGGATACCAGAGGAGAAAGTATCAAAAAAGTAAATGTTTCGAAATTTTACGACACCAACAGATACAGACCTATTTACTATAATATAATTGGTGATCCTATGATGTTTTTAACAGCTGATTACAATAGTTTATAATTTCAAGCAGTCCGGGAAACATTTCCCGGACTGCTTAATGCTATAATTTACAATTGCCGTACCTCCCTCCTTCATATCTCCAATCATTTATACTTTTTACACAAGTATATTTTCATGATCCTATTTTAATAATGAGAGTACTATATCATTAATTTCAATTATAGATTTTAACCCATTTGCTTTTAAAAGGTATAATTTTAACTTTGAGGCAAAATTAAATGAATGCCAAGGTTCTCAATAATAATCCCTGTATATAATCGTCCACAAGAGGTCGATGAACTATTAAGTAGTTTAGTTGAATTAAATTATAAAGATTTTGAAGTTATCATTGTCGAAGATGGCTCAAAGCTACTATCTGAACATATATGTGAAGGATATAAGGACAATTTAAACCTCACATATTACCACCAGACGAATACCGGTCCCGGACCAGCACGAAATAAAGGTGCTGAACTTGCTAAAGGAGATATCTTGGTGTTTTTCGATTCCGACTGCATCATCCCAACTAATTATTTCCGGGAAGTTGAGAAAAACATATACAAAGCAGACTGTTATGGAGGTCCCGATAGAGCGCACACTTCATTTAATTCTATTCAAAAAGCAATCAATTATTCAATGACCTCAACCATTACCACAGGTGGCATAAGAGGAGGAAAAAAAAAATTAGATAAATTTTATCCCAGAAGTTTTAATTTAGGAATAAAAAAAGACGTTTTTGATAAATTAAATGGTTTTGCTAAGCTAAGGTTTGGAGAAGACCTGGATTTCAGTATGCGGATACTTGAAAATGGTTTTACAACAATACTCATTGATGAAGCCTGGGTTTATCACAAAAGAAGAAACAATCTAAAATCCTTTTTCAAACAAGTACACAACTCCGGCATTGCAAGAATAAATCTTAATTTTCGTCATCCCGGAACCATCAAATTAGTTCACTGGATGCCTGCATTATTTTCCATAGGCTATTTCATATGGATATTAGCATCCCTTTTTATCCCTACAATTGGATGGCTACTTATAATTCCTCTATTCGTTTTTTTTATTGATGCACTATATAAAACCAGAGATATTAAGGCTTCTATATTAGCAATATGTACTTCTTTAACTCAATTAACAGGATATGGCACTGGTTTTTTAAGTGCTTTTATCAAACGTAATTTACTGCGTAAAGAAGAATTTACAGCTTTCGAAAAAAACTTTTATAAGTGAATCATCTTAGAAACTAACTGATATTTGCATGATCATTTTGTAACTTAAGAAAGTTATAACGATTAAAATTCAAAATGCTACTTCTAGTTCACTTCGTTCCTAAAGTTGCTTGAATTCAGCTCGGCATTATACCGGCGCATTTACAGATTTAAATGGTAATACGAGAAACTATAATAGTCAGCACAATACTATTAACCTGAGTTCGACATAAAATTTTGGATTCAGACCGCCTATAAATAGTGAGATTCAACTGAAAATTATGAAAGAATAGCGGGCTATTTTGAATAATTTTCAGGAAGAAGATCGCTGTTTATAAGCGGAAACTCTCA
>JBNKRV010000002.1:0-39355 GCA_050296935.1 Marinilabiliaceae bacterium
TGTTTGCGAAAGCATAGCGGGCTATGGTAAGCAAATATGACGCAGAAAATCGGTATTTATAAGTGACATTCATAGCTTTTCATTAAATAATCGATTTACGGCTCTAAATTTTATCACCATAGCTCGCTATGTCTCAAAAAATTATATTGTAAATCAATCATTTACTGAATTTTGAGCTCGCTAATTTTAATCGAACTCAGGTTATTAGTAAATTAATTACACGCTCGTTTATAAACATTATACACCTAGCCTCAAAATCCATACTAAGTGAAAGAAATTCCTCAATTAACAATCAACACTAGCCGATTATATAACCATCAAATCGACACATCCTTCTTAACACTATAATTGCTAAATCTAAAAGTAAACTCTTTAGCAGGGAAATACTTATGATTATAGATATTATACTTACGATTATAGATACAATAAAAATCTGCTATAAATCAGATGGCGGATCGGATTGAAAAACGATGCTATTTTCTGTATCAATCTTTCAAACCGTAAGTCTGGTTCACATGCATAGTAATTCCTCATAATTCACATCCCGAATAAAGCACCAACCTTCCTGTTATTCATGCTTATAGATAAGTATTCATGCTGTTTAATTTGAATAAAGGAACAAACTCAGACTTTTGCTTAAAATCATTTATCCGGGCGGTATTTGTCGTAGTAAAATTACTCACTTAGAAGTCTGCACTCTTGCATATTTTTTGTATTGACACTTCATTTTTGCGTATGGTCATCTGATAACCCTGACTTTATACAAGTTCTCTTGATCAAATCTTTTCGACGGTATTACATACATTGTTTCAATGTGTCCGTTGAAATCCCTGCGGCAAGAAAAATTCATTTTACCACAACATTTAATTTCCATTGTCCGTGTATTATTTGTATTTAGCTATATCAGGCAAACTCAACCCAACTAAATTGCTTTCAATATGTAATCGGTTTTCTGGTACTTATTGCGGTTTTTAATATTTTGAATATAGATTGACATAAATAGAATGGATATTATAAGTAACAGAGTAACTTGTTTACAATAATTACACTACTTTTATCTCCTAATTTTTAAGCTTAATAATTGATGTTTTTTAAGAAGTATTCCAAAGCTATTAAATTGGTTGCAAAGATTTTATTATCTGCAGCAGCTTTATATTATGTTTTTAATAAAATAGATTTTTCACAAACCATTAATGCAATAAAAGGCGTTAATGGTTGGTTTCTTGTTTTGGCTATTTTATTGTATGCTTGTTCTCAGGTAATTTCATCATTTAGACTCAATACCTTTTATAAATACATTCCGGTTAAAATAAGTAGTATTGTTAACCTTAAACTATATTGGTTGGGGATGTTTTATAATTTGTTTCTTCCAGGTGGTGTTGGTGGAGATGGCTATAAAGTATTTTTAATAAATAAGTATTACAAAACCTCAGTGAAAAGGCTAATCGGAACTGTATTTGCAGATAGATTAAGTGGGTTGATTGTTATTGTAATGTATATATGCGCCTTGGTTTATTTTATTGATTATGATTTATCTAAGACGCCAAATCCAGATGAAGGAATTGAGTCTGTTCATCAGTTATTGATCTGGATATCACCATTTCTTAAGTTTTTTATTTTTCTTATCCCTTTTTTAATTGGGGGATATTACATTTATCTCAGGCTATTTAGTAAACATTTAACACCTGCATCAGGCAGGGTTATTATTATGTCAGTAATCATTCAAGGGTTACAGATGCTTTCTGCAATTCTAATATTAAAATCAATGGGTACAGAAATAGCAGGGCATGAAGATGATTATTTGTTTCTTTTTATGTTTTCAAGTATTATGTCTGCACTCCCCATTTCATTGGGCGGATTGGGTTTAAGGGAAGTGACGTTTATGTTCGGATCTCAATATCTTGGATTGAATCAGGATCATGCTGTAGCACTTAGTCTTATATTCTATCTGATTTCTTTATTTGTATCTTTATTTGGTGGATATTATGCCTATAAACCCGCAATAATGTTTGATGATCAGGTTAATAAATAAATCTTTTCTTATCAATATCGGGTGGGTAAAAGCAGGTTTCCCGTTTATCAAAAAAGCGATATCTGTTGTTGGCAATAAAGTCGTAAATAATATTGCTTAATACTGAAGGAATAAATTTTAAATACTGAAAAGTGGCAAATGGCATTTTTAAATGTTGGCATATGGAAAACACAGCTTTGCTTTTTGTAAATACTTTTTGATCTGTAATAAACACAATGGAGTTATTATATTGAATATCCACATGATAATGACTCATCAGTTTTTTTGCATATTCAGATTTTAAAGCTGCAAAATAAATCAAATTATTTCTCTCATGTTTTAATATAAACTGAATAGATCTACTGCATAAGATGCATTCTCCGTCAAATAGCAGTATTTTATTTTTCATATCCATTAAATGAGCAATATATTGTTTTAACGTTGCAGCTGCCTGATAGTTCAAATGGTAAATTTCATGAAAAAACCTTAGGCAACATCCGTCATTCTTTATTGCTGTCAAATGACTAACTTAGATATCTAAAGGGAGTTATACTGTGGCCTGAAAGTATTAAAAATAGATATGCATTGCCAGAATAATATTGAATAATATGAATGAGAATATTGATTTTGAGTTAAAACAAATATATAAGCAAAAAAAGAATGATCAGGATATATTCACTGAACTAATGGAGTTTAAGGTGAAGGAAGTGCTGTTAGTCGCTAATTATTATGATGCTTATTCAATAGTTAGGGAAGGGCGTTTTTTTGACAGAATTTATGGGGAGTTTTTGCAATTAAATTTATACACGGCTCCAAGGATTACCTCAGTGACAACTGCGGATGAGGCTATTGAATTAATGGGGAAACGACATTTTGAAATGGTTATATTAATGGCCGGACTCGATAAAAAAGCACCTATAGAATATAGCCATGCCATAAAAACTCACGCTCCGGATATGCCTTTGTTGGTCATGGTTAATAATAATAGCGATTTAAAGTTTTTTGATGAATCAGGTCCCAATGCAGAGCACATTGATAGGGTGTTTGTGTGGAATGGTGATTCAAAGGTTTTTCTGGCCATGATAAAATATGTTGAGGATAAGGTGAACGTGGCTAAAGATACAATTGTAGGTGATGTAAGAGTGATCCTTCTGGTTGAAGATTCACAGAAATATTATACCAGATACCTGCCGATGTTGTATTCAATTATTATGAAGCAGACTCAGAATATATTGGCTGAGGAGGGATATGACCAATTGCATAAAATTTTAAAAATGCGGGCACGTCCTAAAATTCTGCTGGTAAGTAATTATGAAGATGCTGTTGATGTTGTAGAAAAATATAAAGAATATCTGATATGTGTAATCTCAGATGTAAGATATATGCATAATGGAGAGCTGGATGACAATGCGGGAGTGGAGTTGATAAAATATGTACAGTCAGTGGTTAAAATACCTACACTGTTACAGTCTTCAGATGACAATAATAAAGAAAAGGCAAAGATGGTCAATGCCGACTTTGTTTATAAAAATTCAGAGTCACTTTCAAAGGATATTTCCGATTTTATTTATCAGAAACTAGGGTTCGGAAATTTTATTTTTAAGAATTCCAGAGGATTATCAATTGAAACAGCTCGAAACTTAAAAGATTTCTATCGGTGCATACAGGAGGTTCCCCCTGAATCATTATTGTATCATGCTAAACGAAACGGAATAAGTACCTGGCTTATGGCCAGAGGTGAAATTAACATGGCAAAAAAACTCCGACCCTATGGGATTGAGGATTTTGAAAGTTCAACAAAACTCAGGCAGGCGATTCTTAATGTTTTTAAGGAAGTTAAAATAGAACAAATAAAAGGTAAGGTAGTCAGGTTTGAATCATCGTTAATAGATAGTAATCGATATATAACCCGAATTGGAGAAGGTAGTTTTGGCGGTAAAGGAAGGGGTATGGCCTTTTTGAGTCATTTTGTTGAAAATGTTGATTTTGAAAGTATTTTACCCGACTTAAATATAAAAATTCCAACTACTGCTGTTATAGGAGCAGATGAGTTTACCAATTTTATTCAGCGTAATAACCTGTACCACGAGATATATATTAAAAAACAGTTTGATGAAGTAAAGGATTTGTTTTTAGAGGCTTCTTTTTCGGAGCGGATGAAAAATCAGTTGTATAGATACGTTGAAATTATAAAAGAACCTTTGGCTGTTCGGTCATCCGGTTTATTTGAAGATTCTTTATTACAGCCGTTTGCAGGTGTTTATGGTACTTTTATGCTCCCCAACAATCATCCGGATGTTGAAGTGAGATACGAGCAGTTAGTTATGGCTGTTAAAATGGTATATGCATCAATGTACTCTGCATCGGCAAGAGCATATTTTGAGGCCATTAACTATAAAATTGAAGAGGAGAAGATGGCGGTTATCATTCAGAAAATGATTGGAGATAAAGCCCATCATCGATTTTATCCTCATATTAGTGGTATTGCCCAAAGTTATAACTATTACCCATTTTCCTATATGAAGCCTGAAGATGGGTTTGCTGTTTTGGGAGTCGGGCTTGGGAAATATGTTGTTGGTGGAGAAAAGGCCTGGCGATTCTGTCCTAAATACCCCAATCTTGAATTGAACTCTATTCAGGATCAGATGAAAGATTCTCAAACTTATTTTTACGCTTTAAACCTGGAAGAATGCGATTGTGATATTACAACTGCAAGCGAAGATACTTTTATACAAAAGCTTGCCATTAAAGAAGCTGAGGAAGATGGGAATTTGAAATTTTGTGCCTCTGTTTATGATTATAGTTACGATCGTATTGTTAATAATCTCAATAAAAAGGGGCCTAGAATTATTAATTTCTCTAATATTCTTAAGTATGAATACATCCCGTTGGCGAAGAGTCTGGAGTTACTGCTTAAATATTTTAAACAAGCCATGGGGGCACCTGTGGAGATTGAATTTGCTGTGGACTTAAATAAGGGTGAAAATCAATTACCAACACTTTACTTGTTACAGATTAAACCATTAATACGAGTTGAAAATAATGTCAGGATAGACTTCGGTGAAGTTGATAGTTCAAAAGTTATTATTGCTTCGGAAAAAGGAATGGGCAATGGAAAGATTGACTATATAAAAGATGTGATTTTTATGAATCCGGATAAATTTAGTCGCACCAGAACCGATGAAATGGCTAAGGAAATATCAATGATAAATAAAGCAATGGAGGTAGCCGGTAAGGAGTATTTGTTAATTGGACCAGGAAGGTGGGGTACACGGGACAAGTATACGGGTATACCGGTTTTATGGTCGCAAATATCCTTTGCAAAAGTAATTGTTGAAATGGGATTAGAGGATTTTCCGCTTGAAGCTTCTTTAGGATCTCATTTTTTTCATAATGTTACTTCAATGAATGTGGGCTACTTTTCCGTTCATTATAATAAATCCAACGAGTTTGTGAATTTTGATCTGTTAAATGAGCAAAAAGTTGTGAATCAATCCGGGTATTTTACGCATGTAGAATTTGATCAGCCTCTTAATATTCTGATGGATGGTCAACAACAAAAAGCTTTGGTCGAATGGAGCTAAAAAAATGTCCGACTCATTTTAATGGGTCGGACATCATATATATAGATTTATCAAATGCTGACTTAATATACAGCTTCAGCAATTTTGCGTACGCTTTGGGTTGCCATCATAGTGTAAAAATGAATAATTGGCACTCCATTCTTTTTGAGATCCAGCGCTTGTTGTGTACACCATTCAACGCCTACCTGTTTAACCTCATCATTATTTTTGCATTTGCGCAATTCTGAGGCAAACTCCTCTGGTATTTCGCAACTGAAAATTTTTGGTAACACAGTAAGCTGATTAGCTGTTGTTACTGGTTTGATACCAGGAATAATGGGTACATTAATTCCCACTGCACGGCATTTATCAACAAATTCATAATATTTTTGATTGTCAAAAAACATCTGTGTCATCACATATTCAGCACCGGCATCTACCTTTGCTTTTAAATATTTTAAATCAGATTCCATGTTAGGAGCCTCTTCATGTTTTTCCGGATAGCCAGCTACACCAAAAGCGAATGGAGTGCTAAAAGGTTCCGCACTTGTTCCGTCGAGGAATATTCCTTTATTCAGGTTGTTTACCTGCTCGGCTAATTCAATAGCATATTGGTTGCAGCTTTCTTCCCGTGCAGGGTATTTATCTCTGTGTGTATCATCTCCTCTTAAAACCAGAATATCATGTATACCTAAAAAATTCAAGTCAATAAGTGCATATTCAGTTTCACTCTTTGTAAATCCTCTGGAAATAATATGAGGAATTACTTTAATTCCATATTTATTTTGAATAGAAGCAGCAACAGCAACCGTTCCCGGACGTTTTCTTATTACTTTTTTCTCGATATAACCTTGGCTGTTTGTATCAAAAGCATATTCTTCTCTGTGAGAAGTGATATTAATAAATTGCGGATTAAATTCCTTTAAAGCATCAATGGTTTTAAAAACCTTATCAATATTATTTCCCTTTAGAGGAGGTAATAGTTCAAATGAGAATTTTGTTTCTTTGTTTTTTAAAACTAACTCTGCAGCTGTCATATTTGTTTTGTTTATTTTTTTAGAAAATTAATGAGGATCCTTGTTAATTGTTTTGATGTTTATTTGTAACTCAGGTTAATCGGGATCCATTTTTCCATTTCATCTATTGTAATATCTTTTCTTTTTGCCAGATCTTCCACCTGATCTTTACCTATTTTTCCAATACCAAAATACATGGCTTTTGGATGTGCAAAATATAGCCCGCTGACTGATGCATTCGGATACATACTAAAATGTTCAGTGAGGGTGATGTTGGCATTTTTTTCCGCTTCCAACAGATCAAAAAGAGATCTTTTTTCAGAATGATCAGGGCAGGCAGGATATCCTAATGCTGGTCTGATGCCTCTATAGCGCTCTCGAATGAAATTTTCAGTATTAAATTCTTCATCAGGCACATATCCCCAGAATTCTTTACGAACTCTGAAGTGTAATAATTCGGCAAAAGCTTCAGCTAGTCTGTCAGCTAAGGCTTTCAGAAGTATGGCACTGTAATCGTCATGGTCATCTTCGTAGGCTTTTTCCCATTTTTCAATTCCCAATCCTGCTGTTACTGCAAAGCCACCAATATAATCTTTAACACCACTATCTACAGGAGCAATAAAATCTGACAATGAATGAAATACTTTTTTTCCTGTTTTATCTTGTTGTTCACGTATCTGGTGAAATCTTGTCTTTTCCTCAGATCTGCTTTCATCCGTGTAAACAATAACGTCATCACCAATGCTGTTAGCCGGAAAGATACCGAAAACAGCTTTGGGAGTTACCATATTGTCGGTTTCTATTTTATCGAGCATCTTTTGTGCATCGCGCCATAGCTTTAATGCTTCTTTGGCTTTAGCTTGACTTTGCTCTGTTCTGAACTTTTTAAGCCATTCAATTTCTTGTTCGTCGGTGTTTACTTTCTCAATACCAGTGTAATTGCCAGTTAAATTCCAGGCTTGATAGAAGAAGGTCCAGTCAATAAATTTTCTGATCTCAGAGATAGAATAATTATCAAATGATTTTATTCCAGTCATTTTAGGAGTAGCCACTTCGTTCTGACTCCAGTCGATTTTGAAATGGTTTTCCCGGGCCTGTTCAATAGGCTTAATAACAATCGCCTTTTTATTGGCATTACGTTCCCTGAGTTCAGTATATTCTTCACGAACCTTTTTCGAAAATGCTGTTTTGCCTGTTTTTGACATCAGAGCACTAACAACCTGAGCACTTTTAGAGGCATCTTTTACATGTACTACAGGTTCATCATACTCAGGTTCAATTTTAACCGCAGTATGTACTTTTGATGTGGTTGCACCGCCAACCAGTAAAGGAATCCTGAAGTTGGCTTTTTTCATTTCTTTGGCCACATTCACCATTTCCTCAAGTGAGGGAGTTATCAATCCACTTAATCCAATGATATCAACATCTTGTTCAATAGCCTCTTTTAATATTTTTTCGGTTGGAACCATTACTCCCAGATCAATTACCTCGTAGTTGTTGCAGCCAAGGATAACTCCTACAATGTTTTTACCAATATCGTGTACGTCTCCTTTAACTGTGGCCATAAGTATCTTGCCATTAGTTGAGGAAGCACCGCTTGATGCCTTTTCTTTTTCGATAATAGGCTGGAGGATGGCTACAGCCTTTTTCATGACACGAGCCGTTTTTACAACCTGAGGAAGAAACATTTTACCACTGCCAAACAGATCTCCAACTACATTCATGCCATCCATTAAGGGTTGCTCAATGATGTCTAAAGCAGTAGGATATTTCTCCAAAGCTTCTGCAACATCAACATCCAGAAAGTCACTGATTCCTTTAACCAGGCAATGTGTTAATCGCTCCTCCAAAGTGCCTTCCCTCCAGGCAGCCTGTTGAATTTCACCTTCAGCAGGGTTTGTGTTTTTAATGGTTTCTGCATATTCTACCAACCTGTCGGTAGCGTCAGGTCGTTTGTTGAATACAACATCTTCAACATAACCCAGTAATTCTTCTGGAATCTCATCGTAAACCTGAAGCATAGCTGGGTTTACAATACCCATATCCAGTCCTTCCTGAATGGCATGATAAAGAAATACAGAATGGATCGCTTCACGAACAACATTATTGCCTCTGAAAGAAAAGGAGAGGTTACTTATGCCTCCGCTAATGTGGGTATGTGGCAGATTTTCCTTAATCCATTTAGCTGCTTTTATAAAGTCAACTGCATAATTGTTGTGCTCTTCAATTCCTGTTGCAATAGCAAGTACATTCGGATCAAAGATGATATCTTGTGGTGGGAAGTTTACAACCTCAGTCAATAACTTATAGGCTCTTCCGCAAATTTCTTTTCTTCTGTTAAAATTATCAGCTTGTCCTTTTTCATCAAAAGCCATTACCACAACGGCTGCACCGTACTTCTTAATGGTTCTGGCATGACGTAAAAATTCTTCTTCACCCTCTTTTAAGCTGATGCTGTTGACTACAGATTTTCCCTGAAGACATTTCAGGCCGGCCTCAATTACCTCAAACTTAGAGGAGTCAACCATTACCGGAACTCTGGATACATCCGGGTCGGACATTAGCATGTTTAAGAAGGTCACCATTTCCTCCTTGGCTTCGAGCATGGCATCATCCATGTTAACATCGATGATTTGTGCACCATTCTCAACCTGATGACGTGCAATGTCAACAGCTTCTTCGTATTTTTTTTCTTTAATTAAGCGTAAAAACTTTTTTGAACCCGCTACATTACAACGCTCGCCAATGTTTACAAAATTGGTCTCTTCCCTCAATTGCAAAGATTCTAAACCACTAAGATGTGTTATTTCAGGCGCTTTTACTTTTTGATGTACATTATACTTGTCAGCCATTTTTGCCAAAGCAGCAATATGTTCAGGTGTTGTACCACAGCAACCGCCCAGAATATTTACTTTGCCATCCTCCAGCCATTTGCTAATTAGCTGCGACATTTCATCCGGTGTCTGGTCATATTCCCCAAACTGATTTGGTAATCCGGCGTTTGGATGTGTACTGATGTAAAAAGGAGCTTTCTGAGCCAATTCAGTAACATAAGGTTCCAGTTCTTCAGCTCCAAGTGAACAGTTAAGACCAATACTTAATATGTCCATATGAGAAACAGAGTCAATAAAAGCCTGCAGTGTTTGTCCGGACAGAGTTCTTCCACTGGCATCGGTTATTGTGCCAGATACCATAATGGGTAATTTTTTACCCAACTCTTCAAAAACCTCATCAATAGCTAGTAAGGCCGCTTTTGCATTCAAAGTGTCAAATACCGTTTCAATCATCAATAGGTTACTTCCCCCTTTGATTAAAGCGGTAACTTGTTCTTTATAAGCGTTTTTAACCTCATCAAATGTGGAGGCTCTGTATCCTGGATTGTTAACATCCGGAGATAATGACAATGCCTTATTCAAAGGGCCGATTGAGCCACAAACGAATCTGGGCTTTTCAGGTGTTTTCAGTGTATATTCATCAGCTACATCACGTGCTATTCTTGCAGCTTCATAATTAATATCCCAAACAGCATCCTGCATGTCATAATCCGCCTGAGAAATAGAAGTTGCATTGAAAGTATTTGTTTCAATGATATCAGAACCAGCCTCAAGATACTTGGCATGAATCTCCCTGATTATTTCAGGTTGAGTAATTGAAAGAATATCGTTATTGCCTTTTATCGGCATGTGATAATTTTTAAACCTTTCTCCCCTGTAATCTTCTTCTTCAAGTTTATAGGTCTGTATTAAACTCCCCATTGCCCCGTCAAGGAGCAATATTCTCTCCTGTATTGCCTTGTATAACTTATTTGTTCTATCCATATGCGTTTGTCAACTCTCCAATTAACTCTTGGTATGATGTTCTTTTGTTCGGAAACTTCCATCAAATATGATGAAAGTCATCCTTTGGTGTGAAAAAAGAGGTGCAAAAATAACAAATAATACTGATTTAATTGGATTTAGATGCAGTAAACTTTAAAGATTCTCATAAGGATTGCATAGGGTTTTTCTCCATGTGTGTGCTGAATAAATGAAGGGAGGTATTTATATGTGGTACTTGCACGAAAACTCAAGTGGCATATAAGAAAGCTTCATTTCTGAGGCTTTCGAAGCTCGGAAAATGAGAGTTTACTACCGTAAATGATCATTTTGAGAGCAAGAGTAACGATAAAAATGGAGTTTTCTTGCTGACACTATGTAAAATCAAGGATTGATATAGCGTATCAAATGGGAGCAGTAGAACGATACAGGTTCGTCATTTTTTTTATATTTGTGGCAAAATATAATCGCCATGTCTCAATATAATTTTAAGCAACTATTTGAATCTTTTAATCACAAAAATATCCTTGTACTTGGTGACGTAATGATTGATTCTTATTTGTGGGGTGATGTGAACCGGATTTCCCCTGAAGCACCGGTTCCGGTTTTATCAGGAATTGGCAGAGAAAACAGGTTGGGGGGTGCTGCAAATGTGGCTTTAAATATACAGGCGTTAGGCGCTAATCCGATATTGTGTTCAGTGATTGGTGATGACATAATGAGTCGTGATTTTTTTAAATTACTGAAAAAACAAAAGCTGATTCCTGATGGTATTGTAACATGCCATAACAGAATGACTACTGTTAAAACGCGTGTGATTAGTCACCAACAACATCTGTTACGAGTTGATGAAGAGATTTGTACACCTATTCCTGAAGAAACAGAGGAAAAGTTAATGTCAAAATTGTCGATGCTGTTGGAGGTACATAGGATTGATGCGATTGTTTTTGAAGACTATGATAAAGGAGTAATTACACCTTCTGTCATTCAGAAAGTTGTTGCAATGGCTAATGAAAAAGGGATTCCGACTCTGGTTGATCCAAAGAAAAGAAACTTTATGGATTATAAAGGAGTTACTTTTTTTAAACCAAATTTTAAAGAGTTTAATGAAGGGTGTAAGCTGGAGTTGAGAAAGGGAGACCAGGAGAAACTCATTATTGCAGGGAAAGAATTTCAGGATGCTCAGAATATTGATGTTTTAATGATTACACTTTCAGAGCATGGTGTATATATCAATAATAAAGGTGAAAAAGCAAAATTAGTTCCTGCTGAAATAAGGAATATAGCCGATGTTTCCGGGGCAGGAGATACCGTTATCAGCGTAAGTGCTTTGTGTTTGGTTGAAAATATTGAATCGGGCTTAATTGCACAAATTGCCAATATGGCAGGAGGATTGGTGTGTGAGGAATCTGGCGTAGTTCCAATAAATAAAGAGTTATTGCTGAATGAGTGTTTGCAGAAAATTAAATGATGGTAATTGAATTATCTGATAGTATGATTCTTTAAAATGCGAAACTTTTATAATGATTTTCGTATATGAAGTTTTAATTAAAAGTTTAACTTTGACAGTCATTTGTGAAAAAACTGTTTTTGAACACTAACGTTTTGAATAAGTGAACGAGTATATGTGAAAATTTAAACTCGGCGATCAATATTAAACACTTTAAAATTATAATTACCACAATACTATGGGAAAGATTATAGCTTTAGCAAATCAAAAAGGAGGAGTTGGAAAAACAACAACAGCCATTAATCTGGCTGCCAGTTTGGCTGTACTGGAGTATAAGGTGCTGGTTGTTGATGCAGATCCTCAGGCCAATGCAACATCAGGATTGGGTTTTGATTTAAAAGAAATTGAAGCGAGTATATATGAATGCATTGTAGATGGGATTGAACCTTTAACAGCAATACTCAAATCAGATATTGAAGGCCTGGATCTTTTACCATCGCATATTGATTTAGTTGGGGCTGAAATTGAGATGCTAAATCTTCCAAATCGTGAGAATGTGCTTAAAGAAGTATTAAATCAATTGAAAGGCCAGTATGATTTTGTACTTATTGACTGTTCTCCATCCTTAGGTTTGATTACCGTAAACTCCTTAACCGCAGCAGATTCTGTAATTATTCCAGTGCAGTGTGAGTATTTCGCACTTGAAGGTTTAGGGAAGTTATTAAATACGATAAAGATTATTCAAAGCAGGTTAAATACTAATCTGGAAATTGAAGGGTTTTTACTGACAATGTATGATTCTCGTTTAAGGTTATCTAATCAGGTGGTTGAGGAAGTACAACGACATTTTCAGGATATGGTTTTTGAAACCCTTATCGCCAGAAATATCAAGTTGAGTGAAGCACCAAGTTATGGAAAGGCCGTAGTTGAGTATGATGCCACTTCAAAAGGTGCGGTGAGCTATCTTAATCTGGCAAGAGAACTTTTACAAAAAAATAATATGACCAAAATTGATAATAAAGACAAAGTCATAAAATAGGTTTTTGAAGAAATTATAGTAATATTTTATATGAATAGATGTATGTTATAATTTACTACATCTGTTAATTGATTTTAGAATGGCAAAAAAGAATGCTTTAGGAAGAGGGCTTGGTGCTCTTATTGATAATGCTGATGAAGTAACCAGAGGGAATAGATCTTTATCTGGTATGGATGAAATTGAGGTAAGTAAGATTGTTGCCAATCCATGGCAGCCTCGTACTCGCTTTGATAAGGAGAAGTTGGAAGAGTTGGCAGCCTCTATTAAGGAAATTGGTGTCATTCAACCACTGACTTTGCGTAAGAGTGGAAATCAATATCAACTGATTGCTGGTGAGCGTCGATTCAGAGCTTCCAAATTAGTAGGGCTTGAAAAAGTGCCGGCTTATGTAAGAACTGCAGATGATGAAACCATGCTTGAAATGGCATTGGTAGAAAATATTCAGAGAGAAGACTTAGATCCTATAGAAATTGCAATCAGTTATCAAAGATTGATGGAAGAGTGCAAGCTTACTCAGGAAAGTATGTCTGAAAGAGTCGGCAAAAAACGTTCTACTGTTACGAACTACCTGCGTCTTTTAAAATTACCTGGTGAAATTCAACTTGGTTTAAGGGATAAAAAGATTGGAATGGGGCATGCACGTGCCATCATTAGTATTGATGATGATGTAAAACAGCTTAAAGTGTATGACGAAATTCTTGAATACGATTATTCGGTAAGAAAAGTTGAAGAGGTTGTTCGTGATTTAAATACTCAAAAAGAAGTTAAACAACCACTTAAAAAAACAAACGGAATACCGGAAGAATACAAACAGCTTAGTAGTCAGATATCGAGTGTGTTTGATACTAACGTACAGTTCACCAGAGGAAATAATGGAAATGGTAAAATTGTAATTCCATTTAACTCAGATGAAGATTTAGAAAGAATAATCAGCATTTTAGATAAAGTAAATAATAAATAATAAATAATAGAATTTCTTTTAGTGAAGAAAAAAGGATTAAAAGCCCCCATCATAACATTTTTGATATTAGCGGGTTTGTTTCAGTCTAATTATGCACAAAGAGTAGATACAACTGATTTTGTTTCAGATTTTAATCAGGATAAGCCTTTGGTTGTAAAACCTCACTCTCCCCATAAAGCCAGTCTATACTCAGCAGTACTACCTGGTCTTGGGCAAGCATACAATAAAAAGTACTGGAAAATTCCTATTCTTTATGCTGGTTTTATTGGAATGATCTATGCTATCGATTTCAATAGTCGAATGTATAATCAATATAGAAATGGTTATCGTGATTTTCTGATTCAGGATCCCGGAAATAAAAGTTACCTGAAAATTTTAGCCAGAACTCCTTTTGAAGAGTCGGAAGTATTAAGCGGAGGTTCGTATGCCGATTGGTTTGAACAAACGTTGGTTCATGGTAAAGACTATTATAAAAGGTACCGGGATCTTAGTTATGTGGGATTTGCATTAGTATATGTTTTGAATATTATAGATGCTACTGTTGATGCCCACTTTAAAACATTTGATATTAGTGATGATTTGAGCATGCGTTTTGAGCCAGTTGTTCAACCGGGTTATTCTGGAAACAATGTGGGTTTGCAGTTGAAGATTGTGTTTTAAAAAAAAATGGGTAAATGTTAAAGTTAAAATTAGTTGCAGGAGTACTTTTTGCTTCTGTATTGAGTATAAACTCTCAAAAAACGTCGGTTGTCGATACTATAAAAGTACAAAATGATTCTCTTAAATTAGGCAACGATATAGAAGAGGGATATTTCACAGAAAATTTAGATACTGTAAAATCTGTTAGTGTAAATAGAAAAAAAACATTAGCTTTTCCAAAGGTTATTCCTGATTCAGTTTATATTGATCGTCTTCAAAGTATTGAATCTCCATTAGAATTTCCATTTAATAGTAAGATAAAAGCTTATATTGAACTTTATACTCAGAAAAAGCGGGAACAGGTTGAAATTATGCTTGGTCTTTCTGAATATTATTTCCCTATGTTTGAAGAGGCATTGGATGCCGCCGGATTACCTTTGGAATTAAAATACTTACCGATAATTGAATCAGCTCTGAATCCTCGTGCATTTTCCAGAGCCGGAGCCTCAGGTTTGTGGCAGTTTATGTATGGAACAGGTAAAATGTATGGTTTAAGAGTTGATTCCTATGTTGACGACAGACGGGATCCTGTTAAATCAACTCAGGCTGCTGTTAAATACCTGAAAGATTTATACAAACAATATGGTGATTGGTATCTGGTGATTGCTGCCTATAATTGTGGTCCCGGAAATGTTAATAAGGCTATATACAGAACAGGTGGCAAGCGCGATTTCTGGCAAATATATTATCGATTGCCACGTGAAACAAGAGGTTACGTACCCGCTTTTATAGCCGCAGCTTATACAATGACCTATCATAATGAGCATTTAATATCACCTAAAGCAGCAGATATTGTCATGAGTACTGATACAATAATGATATCCGATCCGCTTCATTTTAAGCAAGTATCAGAAGTAACAGGAGTGTCAATAGATCAATTAAGAAGTTTAAATCCACAATATAGATTAGATATAATACCTGCTCAGAAGAAAACTTATGCGTTAACTATTCCTGCTAAAATTACAGAGGAGTTTATAACTTTTGAAGATTCCATTTTTTCCTATCAAAGAGAAAAATATTTTGCATCTGATCGTCTGATTGTTAATCCAGCCAATAGTTATCATACGCCGTCGGCTCCTAAAAATAAGTCAAAGGTATACTATACAGTAAAATCCGGAGATGCTGTTGGTTTAATTGCAGATTGGTTTGATGTGTATTCTTCTGATTTAAGATATTGGAATAATATCAGGCGTAACTTAATAAGAGCTGGTCAGAAATTGGTTGTTTATGTACCTGAAAATAAAGTGGGACATTATAAGCAGATTAACAGTATGTCATATGCGCAGAAGCAGGCTTTAAGCGGTAAAGTTGTTCCGGGTAAATCACTGGCTTCAAATACCAGAAGTACTACTTCAGATACAGGAGTGGATAATTCATCTAATTATGAGTATTATACTGTTAGAAGTGGAGATAATCTATGGTCAATAGCTAAGAAATATCCCGGGATTTCTAATACAGACATAATGAGATTAAATGGAATTACTGATGCCAGAAAAATAAATCCGGGACAACGATTGAAAATCCGACCTAAAAGTTAAATTGTAATATCATTTTGCTATTTTAACGCTCCATTTAGCTTTGCGTGGAGTGTTAATAGCAATAAGTAATGATAAAACCACCCAGAATATTTGTCTATTATTTAACGATAGCCCTGATTTTTGGAGGCTTAAGTTATGTTATTCCTGAAAAAGGAATACAAATAGGATCATTTCCCTACAGAATAAAATGGTTTCCATTTACAAAGCTCCATTTTCAGTCATCTTTAGAGGAGATGGATGCAGAATTAGAGAATAAAGACAGTGTTACATTCATTTCTGATTCAGCCCTTCTCTCCATTGTTGATACCATTTCCCCCCGGAAAGATTTCATAGAAATTGATACTTTACAAAGGCTAAAAAGAGCCAGGTCTGTTCATTTAAGTTATTCCTCGAATTTTCAACGATTGCTTTATAATTTTTATCGGGAAATTTCCAGTGCGGATAGTTTAGGTAAGGTAATCCGAGTGCTACACATGGGCGATTCTCAAATAGAGGGTGATAGAATCACTAAGTATATCAGAGAACGATTTCAAGAGAAGTTTGGCGGCTGTGGACCCGGTTTGATTCCGGTGTTTGATCCGCACAAGCAATTTCCATCTGTCTGGATAACGAATAAAGGTAAATGGGCAGAACATGTTGTTTATAAGTATCCAAGGTTAATAAAAGATAATCAATACGGACTCCTTGGACGGGTTTCTTTAATTGATTCAGTAGGAGTTTCAGCTGTTAAAATATCAAAATCAATATTGGCAGAACCTAAAGCGGGGTCGTATTATAAATCCAGGTTGTTTATAGAAAATATCGTTAAGCCGGTTGTATTAGATGCCTATTGGGAAGGAAATAAAATCAGTAGTGATACTTTGTTGAAAGATGAGAACCTGACTGAAATTAATTGGACATTTAAGGAATCTCCAAAGTATTTCAGCTTATACTTTGAATCGGATGAAAGTCCCATTTTTCTGGGGATGAGTTTAGATAGTCTGGCAGGAATAGCTGTTGATAATATTTCTATGAGAGGTCAGTCTACTCCTCGTTTGGATAAAACAAACAAAGAATTGTTAAAGTCAATGGCTGATTATATGAATATTGGGATGGTTATACTTCAATATGGAACCAACATGGTTCCTACTATTACGGATAATTATGAATTTTATAGCCATACTTTTTATCAGCAATTAAGCATATTAAAACAAACCATGCCTGATGTTCCAGTGGTTGTGGTGGGGGTTGGCGATGTGGCTACCGTACAGGAAGGTAAAGCGAAGTCATATCATCATGTTGCAAAAATAAAAGAGGCACAGAAAAATGCAGCCCTTAAAGCAGGATTCGCTTTTTTTGATCTTTTTGACGCAATGGGAGGAGAAGGAGCCATGATAAAGTGGGTTAATGAAGATCCTCGATATGCATTAACTGATTATACCCACTTCAATAAAAAAGGAGGGAAAAAAGTGGCTGAATGGATTTATAATGCGATCATGAGCGATTATAATAACTGGAATGAAACTATTATTTTTAATAACAAATCTTTTGAATAGCAACTATTGGAAAATTTATTACGAATACTAAGATATAATCCGAATACAGAATTTGTATTTACGCACTATTTATTTTGGTTATTTTTTGGTGTCGTATTACTAGGCAATGCTGTTTTATACAAAAAATGCATTTTAAGAAACTCCTTTTTGCTTTTAGCTAGTTTGTTTTTCTATTATAAGGCAGGAGGTTTGTATTTCTTTCTACTGTTGATCTCCACTTTTGTTGATTTTTTTATTGGTTTGGGCTTGGGGTTCTTTCAAAAAAAAGCGATAAGAAAGGGACTGTTAATCTTAAGTCTTTTCGTTAATTTAGGAATGTTGGCTTATTTTAAATATTACTATTTTTTAGCTGATGTTATTTCTCAGATTTCTCATACTCAAGTTCATGTTGTTAATTATTTCAGTGTATTTACCAATGCATTGTTTAATACTTCATATGATGTAAGTACAATAATATTACCAGTCGGAATCTCCTTTTTTACTTTTCAAACGATTAGTTATTCAATTGATGTATATCGAGAAAGATTGAAACCAGTTACCAATATTATTGATTTCGGTTTTTACGTCTCCTTTTTTCCGCAGTTGGTTGCTGGTCCCATTGTGCGTGCCCGGGAGTTTATTCCTCAGCTTTATCATAAACATATACTTTCAAACAGGTGGTTCTGGTGGGCAGTTTGGTTAATTATAGGTGGTCTTTTTAAAAAAATGGTAATCTCCGATTATCTGTCTGTTAATTTGGTTGATAGAGTGTTTGAGGCACCTTTGATGTACAGTGGTGTTGAGCTTTTGGTAGGTGCATATGCTTATGCCTTACAGATTTATTGTGATTTCTCAGGTTATACAGATATCGCTATTGGAATTGCTCTTTTACTAGGGTTTCGTTTGCCAGAAAATTTTAATCGACCATATATGGCCACCTCTCTCACCTCTTTTTGGAGAAGATGGCATATCTCACTTTCTTCATGGCTTAGAGATTATCTGTATATTCCTTTAGGAGGAAACCGTATGGGTAAAGGCAGGCAGGGGATTAATCTGATGATAACTATGTTGTTGGGTGGTCTTTGGCATGGTGATGGTTGGTTATTTGTAATTTGGGGGGGATTGCATGGTATGGGGCTCTTAATAGAAAAATCAATTGTTCGGTTTTTAAGTCATTATAATCTGAAAATACCTAAGTTTATTGGATTTCTATTGACTTTTCATTTCGTAGTATTTACATGGATAGTATTCAGAGCTCCTGATTTTAACTTGTTCAGTTTGTTTTTAATCCGAATTAAAACTGCTTTTAGTATTTATTCTCCTCAGGAATTGTTTTATTCGTATTCAAACGTTTTAGGATTACTATTATTGGGGTATATGTTGCATTGGTTGCCTGTTGAACTGAAAAGAATTTCTAAAGTCAGTTTAATAAAAGCTCCAATCTTTATAAAACTAATAATACTTGTAACTTTTAGTTTAATAATCTATCAGTTTAGTTTATTTGATGTGAAACCGTTTATCTATTTTAGGTTTTAATTGGTTGGTATTTTGTATATTACGATATATAATGAGGGCGTTTATGGGTAGAATAATTTTATATGGTTTAGCAATATTCTTATTATCAACATTTAATGTTCGGGGGCAGCATCATTTCTTTCGTCAATATTCATTAGAGGATGGATTACCTCAGTCTGAGGTGAATGATATTGCTGAAGATAAGTTCGGATATTTATGGTTAGGAACCAATGGAGGAGGACTTTGTCGGTTTAACGGGGTGGATTTTGAGGTACTAACTAAAAAAGATGGGCTACAGGAGGACATCGTAATGGGTCTTCATAGTGATAATAATTACGATTTATGGATTTGTAGTCAACGTGGGATATCTAAATATGATGGTATTAATTTTCATCACTATATTCAATCAGATACTACGCTTTTTCAAGATCGGACACAATTTTTAGAAACAGTGGATGGTTCTGTTTGGGCTCTTGTTCGTGAGGTTTCAGGTATTCGGAAAATTTATCGGTTTTTTAATGATAGTCTTACCGATTTTACAACCCGACATTCAGAAATATTTAAGGATAATAACATTTTTTTTATGACCAATGCAGGTCCTAAGCAGATTTATGTATCTACAATTAATGGTATTTATAAAATTGAAGGGGATTCTATTCAAAAGATCAATTTTATTGGAGATTTTGATTTAAGTAATGGGATGTATATAAGTATTCTGCAGGATAAATTCCGGAATACATGGTTGCTCTCCTTTAATCCGGATAATAGCGTAAAACTATTGCAGGTAAAGTTTACAGGTGAAGTTCAGGAAATGGATTGGCCCGGAAATATTCCTTTACAAAGAATATTTAGAGTATATGAAGATAGAAGCGGGGATGTTTGGATTGCGGTTGCAACCCATGGAATTGTACGTTTCAGCGACGGGAAGATTAAGATTTACAATAAAAGTAACGGATTAAAAGCTTCAATAATTACTAGTTTATGGCAGGATAGAGAAGGGAATATGTGGTTTGGATCCAGTGGTTCGGGACTTTTAAAATATGGTGGAGATAAATTTGTTGCCTTTAACCGTGAAAGTGGTCTGGGTGGAGATATTGTACGAGTAATTTTTGAGGATCATAAAGGCGATATCTACTTTGGAGATGATAATAATATGATCTCTGTTTACGATGGAAAAAGTATTGAACCTGTTGATCCGTTAAATAATTTAAATATGGGTCAGGCCAGAGGGATTATTGAACTGCCAGACAATAATCTGTTAATTGGTACCTTAAGCGGAGCGTATGAATATGATCATAAGAAGATTGTAAATGTTTCTGAAAAATATGGTTTGAATCAACAATCTCCGATAATTGCCTTGTTTGAGGATAAAGATAATTACTGGTTTGGGGTTTATGGAAGGGGGCTTCTGAAATATAATAAAGAAGAAGGAAAAAAATGGTACAGGCCGGATAATTCAACATTAAAATCTCCGTTTATTACAGATATCTTTAAAGATTCCAAAGACAGAATGTGGATATCTACAACCAATGGAGTATTTGTTTTACAGGATACTACATTTACGCATTATTCAGATAAGGATCATTTGAATGCAGCATGGGTTCTTCAATGTGCAGAGGATAAAACTGGAAATATATGGCTTGCTACATTTACCGGCGGACTTAACAGGTTTGATGGAGAAAAATTTACATATTATGATACTACACAAGGAGTAAAATCAGATAATATTTACTCTGTAATTGCTGATACAGAAGGAAATATCTGGGCAGGGACACAAAATGGAGTGGACAAAATAACGATTGGAGCAGATGGTGAGGTATCGTCAATTAGAAATTTCGATAAGGATGACGGGTTTATTGGAATAGAGAATAATGGAGGTTGTAATCTGTTAGATAGTAAAGGGCGTATCTGGTTTGGTACTATTAAAGGTGCCATGATGTATGATCCGGATGAAGAGAAGAAAAACTATTTGGAACCACCAGTTTATATTAAAAATGTTCTGCTCAATTTTAAAAATCCTAATTGGAGTGAATTATCTCCCGGGGTAAAGTATGATTCCTTAATTCCATGGTTTCACATCCCTGAGAATTTAAAATTGCCGCATAACAGAAATCACGTTGCTTTTGTATTTGATGGTTTGTGTTATACCGTTCCTGAAAAAACAAAGTACAAATGGAAACTTGAACCCATTGAACAGGAATGGTCACCAGAAAATACATTAAATAAGGCATTTTATCCATCTTTACCTCCTGGTAATTATACATTTAAAGTTATAGCTAGTAATAATGATGAAATATGGAATGAAGAAGGTACCTCTTATTCATTTGAGATTGTTCCGGCATGGTATCAATATGCATTTATTAAGGTTATAGGGTTTATTTTAGTCATAGGATTAGTTATTTATCTGGTTCGTCAACGCATACAAAAAGAGAGACTTCTTAAAACAGCATTAGAAACAAGATTATCCATTAAGAAAATTGAAATCCAAAAACAGCAATCCGAGATACAAAGGAAAAATGAATTGCTTGAAACTCAGAAGAGTCAGTTGCAAACACAAGCTGAATCTTTGAAGAGTGCTAATGTTAATTTGGAACGTCTTACTCAAATCGGTCAGTTGGTGACTGCAAATTTGTCTGTTGATAAAATATCTGAGTTATTACACCAATCCGTATCAAAAGTGATGAGTACAGAAGTTTTTTCTGTGGGACTTTATAATGATCAGGATAAATCTATCGATTTTACTTATTCCTATTTGCACGGCGAAAGACAACCATTTATAAGGTATCTGGTTGAAGATAAGGAACGATTGGCTATTTATTGTTTTACTCATAATCAAGCGGTTTTTGTAAACGACTTTTATAATGAATATCAAAAGTACCTGAATGAAATACGTCCGGTACCCGAAGGTGCAGAATCTCAATCAATAATATATATACCATTACGAACATCAAAAGAAGTTATCGGGGTTATTTCAGTTCAGAGTCTGAAAAAGAATGCCTATACTAATTACCATCTTAATTTTTTACAGAACATTGCCATATATGCCTCCATTGCTATAAGTAATGCCTTGAAATATCAGGATCTGGTTTATCAGCAACGCGAGTTGAAGAACATTCATGAAAATGTAGTAGGTGAAAAAGATCTCCTGAATATTAAAAAACAACAACTTGAGAATTTAAACAATGAAAAAAATCAATTGATTTCCTTATTTGTGAAAGGAATTCAGGAACCATTAAACCTTGCCATTGGAGAACTAGGTGAATTTATAGCCAGTCAGCAAAATTGTAGTGATACTCAAAAGGAATTCATTACTGATATACTGCAGATTCTTAATAAGCAAAATGAGGTTGTAAATAATGTATTGGAAATTCATAATATTGAAATGGATTTTTATGAGTATCAACCACAAAAAATAGATGTGCGCGAAGTATTAGTTGATATCATAGAAAAATTGAATGATGATGCATTTAAAAAGGATGTCAGTATTAAACTGAATGCAAAAGATTCAATAATTGATATTGATCTGAGTTTATTCATTCGCATATTTGAAAATCTGATTTCAAATGCCATTAAATTTTCGCCTGAAAAAGCCGATGTCTGGGTTGTTTCATCAATTGTAAATAATGCGATTCGTTTGGAAGTTCGGGATCAGGGCCCCGGATTAACAGATGATGAGCAAAGTAAAATATTTGAGAAATACAGCCAGTTTGATAAAGGTGAAAATCAGGATATTATATCTTCAGGATTAGGTTTGTATATTGTTTACAAATATGTAACAAAAATGAATGGTTCGGTTCGTTGTCAGAGTATTGAAGGCGTAGGCACTACTTTTATTGTAGAATTTCCACTGACATAAAGGCGGATTAATTAACTGGCAAAGTTTTTGACTATCAATTGAGTGATATTAGTTTAAGGTTTATAACTGTTAATAATTATTGATATGGAATTGATAGTGATTTTTTTAGGCTTTTTGCTTTTGAGCTGGATTGTAAGCTCAACATTAAAATCTAAATTTAATGCGTATTCTAAAATACCGTTGAATTATGTGATGTCAGGACGAGAGGTGGCTGAAAAGATGTTGAAAGATAATGGTATTTATGATGTTAAAATTGTTTCCGTACCAGGTCAATTATCAGACCACTATAATCCATCAACAAGAACGGTTAATTTAAGTCCGGAAGTTTATTCAGGGCAAAGTGTTTCTGCTGCAGCTGTGGCTGCGCATGAATGCGGACATGCATTGCAGCATGCCAATGGGTATGCACCATTAGAGATGCGTTCTGCTTTAGTTCCCATTCAGAATGTTAGCGCAAAAGTGTTAAATACTATTTTTATTGTATTAATGGTTGGTGGATTTATGTTACCGGGTATTATTCCTTATAATCTGGCTCTTCAGATTATAATTGGATGTTATGCTGTATTTACATTATTCGCGTTTATCACACTTCCTGTTGAAGTAAATGCATCACAACGTGCTCTTGTATGGTTAAATAATAGTGGAATTGCAACCGGAGAAGTTCATGCCAAAGCAAAAGATGCCTTAAAGTGGGCATCCTATACCTATGTTGTGGCTGCTTTATCATCACTCGTTACCCTTTTGTATTATATAATGATTTATTTGGGAGGACGGGATTAAATGAGACTCTGTATCTCTATATCCATTCCGTTATGGAATGGATTTGTGTTGTATGCCGTATAAGTAGCATTGAATTTGAGTAATTTACCGGTCCGGTAACAATCGCATTTGTGAATATATACATTGAGCCTCTTTCTAATAACCTGAGTTCTAGAATAATAATTGAATTCAGGTTGTTAATGCCAGATTAATATATGCTTATTTTATGTTTTCATAATTACGTTTTTCAATTCAGATTCCACATGATCAGCTTTCATATTTCTTACAGATCCAACTTTCTGTTTATTTCGGACAGACAAAGAATAGCCGTATTAATTGATCATGATGCCTAAATCAATAATTGAGTATTGTTTTTATAGTACCAGTCAATATTTCAGAAGTATATATAATCCTGATTTTAGCATTCACAATGTCTTTCAGAGCACCCTTATTAATCAATAAACAGGTAGTTGTAGAACTTTTCTTAAGGTTGGTTAGTCGTCTTATTTCAAATTTGTACAGTTTTTGAATAATGCCGGATAAAATTCAAAATGCTACTTCTGGTTCACATCGTTCCTGAAGTAGCTTGATTTAACCTCGGTATTATACCGGCGCATTTATTTAACTGATATAAAAAGAATAATTCAATCGTACACTTTGTTATTTCATGTAATAATTGAACTTCTTATTCAATCCTTATGAAATCCTTTATCTATGCGTGTTAAGGTAACAAATCAATACTATAAATACAAACTTAATGATTAACAAGCATGTTTGTGGAATTCGGTGATCAGCCAGATGTTAAACCTGTGTTAATTGTTGATTATGACTTGGATAGAGGAGTGAATTGTTTGCAGATGAGGTAGGGGCTTTGCCTTTTAGGGTAGATGATTGCAGATAAGTGGTTGTAGTAAATGAAATCTTTTAAAATGAAAAGACAAAAAAAAGCTTCCCATTATTCTGATATGAGGGAAGCTTATACTGAGAACATTGAAATTATTCTCTCCTGTGACACTTTGTTACATGACATGTACCTGATTGTGAGAAGCATAATTTAATTTACCATTGTTAATCAACGAAATTACATAATTCAATCCTTTGGTTTGAGATAATCTCAGGGTTTTTAAAATTTCTCCAATGTGAACTGGTTGTTTCTCGCTTACGAAGTGAATGATCTTGTCTTCAATTCTTTTTTCATCTTTTTTTGTCATAGTTTGCCTCAATTAAATGGTTAGTAAATATGTTTTTTCTTATTAGTCTATTTTTCAAAAATATTAATAAAACCTCTGTAATCTTAGCCATTTGAAATATTTAACAGAGTATTAACAGTCAATAACAGTTGCTTGGTTTTATGATTTATTAAACATCGATTTCTTTAAAAATGTTTCAAAGATTTTTGAATGATTGAGGAATTGCTTAATTCTATTGACGAATGGAAAAATGGAATGATTTATTGAAAAAACAACAATCGGAACAACATTATTATACCTGTTTTATAATATCACACTTTAGGTTGATATCGTACATAATTCATCCTGAATTGAATCATTAATTTTACTATTCCCATATTAAAAAGGGGAATGGTATGCATGTGTGATAGGAATTGACAAGCATGGCGATAAATCTCGGATCAGGTTGTTTTATAATGATATATCCAGGGGAGAAAATTCAAATCTGAAAGTATTAACCTGAGCTCGCTAATTTTAATCGAACTCAGGTTATTACTGCCATTAAACTGAAATCAGTAATTAGTATTCGTCTGTAAAGTACAACTACCGGGTTGTTGCTCAAAATCCAGATCCTCATATACGCAGGTATACTGCGGTTTGAATTTTTCACATGCCTTGTATTTAAACTTTATAATCCAAACACCTGACTTTATGGACAGGCAGTAAATACTTGTCCAACATGCGGATTCCAGAAGGAAGAAGCAATGAAATCAAACTCATGTCAGTTTTTCTATAAATGTGAAAACTGTAAAAATACTATAAAGCCAAAGTAAGGTGATTGTGATGGGTTTTGTGCTTACGGTATTGTGTTGTTGTAAACTTTGTATAAGTTCTTTATAGTTGGCCGGACAATGTCTCTTGTGTTAAATATTCGTATAGAAGTCTGGTTTTTTCATTTACATCTTTGGTTAATGAATGAACCGATATGGTGGCTCCGGAGATGGAATCGATATCTTTTCCAACTTCAAGATTTTCTTCCGGGCTGTGCCCGTAGAACTGCTTAAGCCAACCCCTGGAAGTAACCTCCTGACCGTGAGTAGCCGCATAATTATATATTTTCACCAACTCCACCTCACCTTTTTCATTGAAGAGTACAAAATAGTCAAAATACTCACTTGGGCCATTATTGGAATCGTTATTAATAGAGCATCCACCGGCTCTGCAACTGTTTACCCGTCCCACATAGATGTACTTCTTGTGAGTTGTTGGTGTGCTGAAAAACTGACCCGGAAGCGGATTGTTTGAATGAATAGTAACTGGCTGACACCGCAGGAAGTCAATTTCCCAGGTTTTTTCCACCCCCTTTATAATCGATTTATGTGTATAATCAACATCCATTTGCGCCTTTGCCGGAAAATAGGCGAATAGCAAAATAAACAACCATTTTATCCTCATATTTATAACTGTTTTAAGCCTGCATAAAGTTGTTATGCTTTATACAGGCCATTGTATGAAATAATTTATTAGCTAACTTAGTGTTCGTCTATAAAGTCCAGCTACTGAGTTGTTGCTCAACATCCGGATCCTCATATACACAAGTATACTGCGGATTGAATTTTTCACACGCCTTGCATTTAAACTTTATAGTCCAGACACCCGACATTATGGATAGTCATCCAATTAAAACATCAGACCAAAACCAGCGTTGAAAGTTTTTTTAGCTTTATCATCAGCAGCTGTTTTAACAAATTGAATATCTGTTTTAATAGCTACATTTTTAGCCATCTTCCATGTTAATCCTGTTGTAAAAACATTTACATCATTAGCGTTATTTTTCGAAATACCACTTTCAACAGTGTTTTGAGTATTGTATTTTTCAATTCTGGCAAAAGGAATGAGTTCATTATCTGTTGAAGCTACACTTTTAAGAATATTATATCCTGCTTCAACATAATAGCCTATCATGGAGCTACCTAAATCGCTACCTGTAAATTTGTTATACTCTTTAGTATTGCCTAGTTTATTATAATATAACTGACCTTTTAACTGTAAGCCACTGTTTGAATATCTGAAATCGGCACCAATCATGGCAATATTCACAGTTGATGAATCTGCAATGGCTTCCGCAGTTTTATCATCTTTATCGATGCCATCATAAAGGGTACTTTGGGTTTTTCCGAAATATCCGGATAATCCAACATTCAATCCTCTGATGCCGAAGTACTCCACTTTAGCAGCTAAATCCGGCGAGCTGATATACGACTCAGCACCTTTTTGACGTCCTTTTCTTAGTCCGTTTTTCCCACTTAGTTTACCTGCTCCATCATAGCCATTAAATCCATTCATGATATATGCCTGGTAACGAATACTGGCAGGAAGGTAATTACCAACAATCCCTATTCCTACTTCACGCCATGTTGTTGGAGCAATGAGTTTATCAATATGTGGTCGTTCAACTCCATTAAAGGTATTGGGTTCGTGATACTCGTTAGTAATACCCATTGGTGTTAACATTAATCCGGCTCTAAGATTCAGGTTGTTGTTTAATTTATATTGAAGAAAAGCTTGCTCAATATATACTTCACTTACATGCTCATACTCTATTTCGGAGATAAACTGTGTACGTTTATTAAATTGATATCCAAAAAGTAATACTACTCTATGAACATCAAGTGTTCCGTTATTTCTTACATCGCTGCTTAACGCCTGATTGTAATGGGCTTCGGCATAACCTCCAATGGTCAGGTTTCCTTCTGTATTCAGTAATTTTTCTGCCGCATTGGAGTACTGGTTTGTTGTCTCAGCCTCCTGTGCTGAAATTGAAAAAGTAGCAGCTAAAAATGCAAATAGTAAAAATCTGTTTTTCATGGTTTTAAAAATTAGTATCAAGTATCAGGCATCAGGTATCAAGATGAATACAGAGACGTATAGACGCTGAGTTTTTAATCTTGATTAATCATGATGTGTTTATGTTTCTTACGTATTATTGATATTTATAAGATCATCTTCATATTCAGGAAGTCTGTTATCAGTGATGCCTCCTTGAATATTTATTGTGATTTATTTTGATACAAAAATACCTGCCTGTTATGTGTGCTGAAATACCAATAAATAGGTAAAGGAGTGCCGAAAATACTCCATAGTAATATGAGTTGTGAGGATTAAACTTTCTGTAAATACATGCTTTGCGGGTGTATGTATCAGAAATAGAGGGGGATATGGGTATTTTTGTTCAGTTTGTTATAGCAAGTAGTATCGTAATTTTATCCCTAAATTGAGGTATAAACAAATCATGAGTGACATTTTTTGTCAAAAAAACCCGGATGTTAAAACAACCGGGTTTAATAACCTAAGTTCAATTAAAATTTAGAAATCAGATTGATAGGTTTTTATTTTTTTGTTTGATAGAATTATTACAAGCTCCAGTATTCAAGCTCTTTTATTTTGCCTCTGTATATGCCTTTAATGTCCACGAAAAGTGCATTGTCAAGAGTTATTTCTTTAAAGTAGTCCTCCGTTAAGTCGATGTATTCTTTGTGGTTTACGGCAACAATTACAGCCTCGTATTTATCTTTAATTTCAGAGATAAGTTCATAACCATATTCTTCCTTCACTTCTTCGGAAGAAGCATAGGGATCAATAACATCAACATTGGCACTAAATGAAATCAACTCATTGTATACGTCAGCCACTTTAGAATTCCTGATATCGCTCACGTTTTCTTTAAAGGTGGCACCCATAATAAGAATTTTTGCCCCGTTAACTTTGTGACCTTTTTTAATTAATTTTTTAATAGTCGTTTCTGCAATATAACTACCTATGGAGTCATTAATTACCCTTCCACCATCAATTATTTTTGTATGATAGCCCAGTGCATTTGCCTTGTAGGTTAGGTAGTATGGGTCCACACCTATACAGTGACCGCCGACTAAGCCAGGGAAGAATTTCAGGAAATTCCACTTAGTACCTGCAGCTTCAAGTACCTCATAGGTGTTAATATCTAATCGGTTAAATATTAATGAAAGTTCATTCATTAAGGCGATATTTACATCACGTTGTGTGTTTTCAATAATCTTTGCAGCTTCTGCTACCTTAATGGAACTGGCTTTATATATCCCTGCTTTAATAATTGACTCGTATACTTCCGCAATAATGTGCAGAGCCTCCTGGTCGCTGCCCGATACAATTTTCAGAATCCGGGTAAGTGTATGTTCCTTATCACCCGGATTAATTCTTTCAGGAGAATAACCAACTTTAAAATCGGTTCCGAATTTTAAACCTGATTCTTCTTCTAAAATGGGAATACAATCATCCTCAGTGCATCCTGGATAAACCGTAGATTCAAAAACCACGATGTCTCCTTTTTTAAGAGCCTTCCCAACCGTTCTTGTGGCTCCAAGTAAAGGTCTTAAATCCGGTAAGTTGTGTTCGTTTATTGGTGTTGGAACGGCAACAACATGAAAACTTGCCTCTTTAAGATCCTCAATGCTTGATGTGAATTTAATATCACAACCATCGAAGGCACTTTTATCAAGTTCTTTGCTCGGATCAATGCCTTTTCTCATCAACTCCAGTCGATCCTCTTTTATATCAAACCCAATGACTTTCATTTTTCGGGCAAACTCAAGTGCAATAGGTAGTCCAACGTAACCCAGTCCGATTAATGATAGTTTTGTTTGTTTGTCATATAGTTTTTTCAGCATCAGTTATGTGTGTTTAGATTATTTTTTTAATAGTTTTTGAATAGTAAATTGATGAATTTTATGCTTTGAAATATATTTTTTTGATTGTTGAACTAAAAAGTTTGATCTGTGTGCAGAAAAGTGATTTTAATATCTGAGATAAATCCTTGAAATTTTAATTGTTAAGGACTTACAGAGTCCGACATTAGTTTTCACCTTTAAAACAATAGATACAATTCTGGTAAAGTTCAGTAAATCAGGTTTAGAAACCAAAGTTTAATCCAAAGGCAAACATATTATTTCCGTTAATATAAGGTGTTGGTGTATATATATCCGCATCAACTCCTGAAATGGAATAGTTCTCATATTCTGCAAAAATGTAAGCATCGTTGATGAGTTGATATAGCACCCTAAGGCGTGTTGTTGATTTACTATACCTTTCTTCCTCCATAAAAGGATATCCTTTTTTGTCATCTCCCCACAGGTTTGTAATGCTATTGGTTTCTTCTAATATTTTTTGATTGTCCCGCCCTTTTCTTATCTGACAATAGGATAGTAAAATATCAAGACCTCTGATGGGTTTATATCGGGCTGCAATATAGATTTCATCCGCATTGTCTTTTAAATAATGTCCCATGTTATACCGGTTGCTTTCATAGGTTAATGAAGGAATAAAGTGGGTGTAAGTAAACGGATTTGTTCTTGTGTATTCAGCTGTTAAGCTTACGTCAGGCAATAGATTAGTAGCTCTGGCGCCCAGTTTAATACTTACCAGGTTTGATTGTTTTTCTTTATTGAAGGCATTGGATAGAGATATCTCATCAATGAAGACGGATGTATAAAGGTGCCAGTTATTGATCTGCCTTGAGCTGATATCAAAAAACATTTGAGCATTATGGCCTACACTATTTCGTGAGGCATTGTAAGTATGATCAACAGATTTATAGAATAAAAACGGAATTAAAAAGGCCGGATTGACTTCTCCATCACTATAAATAATACTATTCCCGAATGAAAAATGTAGTTTTTTCCAGGGTTTGATAGTAAACATGTTTGCGGCCATGAATTTGTTGGTATAAACACGTCTTGAATCATTGTACAAACTATATGTTTTGGCACTGTCAACAACCTCAGATACTAACCATTGATGGGTGTAGTTTAATTCAAACCAATCAACAGGCTTCATTTTTAATTTTAACTGAGCAACAGATGGATTATGACCACTGATAATATTTGATCCGTTGTAGTTATTTCCCCATTCAATATGATCTTTTATTAAACCAATATTTCCCCATTTCCAGGCATAGGTAATACCACCTCTTGAATCGCTATAATCTTTACTGTCTGCACCTAATTTATAAACAGCACCCTTATGCTTTGTAAGATATGCAGGAGCCCCAAACTGAGCACTTTCAAAATTATCCCGCAAGCTGCCATATATTCCAATGTTTTTGCCAATATGAGCAAAAAACTCCCCTCCATTCCATCTATGTTGTTCAAATCCATTTGAATTGTAGTATCCTCGTCCGCCAAAAATGCCGTTTACTGATATTTTAAAAACGGAATCACTGTAATAAAAAATGTCAAAGCGTTTGTCAAAGTCTTTTCCGGTTGTTAGTTCCTTGTTAAAATCCTTAAGGTAAAATGTAATTTCGTTTCTCTGTCGGGATGTGAGTTCCGGGTTATTTATAGCTGTTACTAAAAAATGGGCTATTTGCAGTCGGGAATAGGGTTTTATAGCTGTATTTACTTCTATAGCCCCCATGTTGGCTAATTCATCAATGAAATCATATAAGGGTTCATTGTCGGTATGGTATGGAATGCTCTGGGCAAAAAAGTTATCCTGATAAAATGAAAAAAGGAGAGTAATTAAGATAAGACCAGGGATGAAGTTTTTTTTCATATGTTTATAGTTTAGCAAAACCTTGATAACCAATGCAAATTTCTCTCATACTCCTGTGTGCCCAACAATCTGCTTTGACCATGCCGGTTTGTTAATTGTAATATTTTATTGAATCAGCTTTATGTTTTTTTATCCAAAGAACTGTTTTTTTGCAATATAAGGACTTGTAATAAGCATGATTTTAATGGATTAAATATAGAAATATAGCATGACAAATTCTTATCTGTTGCCCCGTTATCAGGTTAAAATTGTATTAAATATCTGAGTGTTAGATTTATGAAGATAGAATCATTTTTTTAAATATCATTCCGATAAAGGGAAAAAATATTTGAAATAAAACCATTCGGCTGAATATTTGATATGACTTTATTTAGCTATAGCGAAGTAACCACCATACTCTCATCTGGAATGAAAGAAAAGAAATACAGTAACGACTTTATGATTTTTGATTGAGTACATGTTGATAAATATCGATTAATCTATCAGATATTTTATCCACATCAAGTTCTTTAATTTTTTCTCGTCCCGTTGTCCTTTTCCCAAAATTTAAAGCAGTATCAACAGCCTCTGCTACCGCTTCCGGATTGGCATCTGTAATATAGCAACCATCAATATCCTGTGTAATATCTGAAACATCACCTACATCGGTTGATACTATTGGTAAACAGCAGGCCATCGCTTCTTTCACTACGTTTGGTGATCCTTCCCATTTCGAGGTTACAAGCAAAACATCAGCAGCGTAGTAGTAAAATGGAACCTGATCCAGTTCAACGTTATTAACCACAGTGAGTTCAACATCGTCGGTATCTAAATGAGCTAAAGCTTCACGGGCCAGCTCAAAGTTTTTTTCTTTTCTGTTGGGATCTGAAACCCATAGTACATGAGCAGCGGAACTAAACCCAACCTGCCTGCGGGCAATTTCCCGGTCTATTGGTTTAAATCTGGAAAAGTCGATGCCATTGGGAATAATACTGGATTTTTTAATTTTAAGAGAACTAAACATTTTGGGAGACTTAACTATGGTAAAGTTCCAGAATAAATTAGCAAATGCTCTGGTCAGAAGTGAAGCAATAATCTCAAGTTTAAAGTTCGTCCCCATTAAAGAAACAATCAGAGGTCTGCAACCTGCAAAAGCACAGGTAAATCCACTATAACCAAACTGAGCATGAATAATATCAAAGGTATTGTTTTTAATAAATTTTCTCAGGAGGCTCACATGCTTAATATACCTTGATAGTCCAGTGCCGGGAATATCATAATACTGAACCGAAATGCCGGCTTTTTCAAGGGAGGCTCCCTGGGTGGAAACTAAGTGTTTGCGAGCAAATAATCCCTGACTGCTATATACAAATAATACTTTAATATTGCTTTTAACCACTATACGTTTTATTTGATGTATTTTAAAAATAACTGATATTCTTAAATAATTGCTGATTAACTTATTGATTTTATGTGCTTTTAAGATTTTTTAAGCATACAAAAGTTATCCTGCATGATTAGTTCATGCAGCAAATTATTAAATACATTTCAAAATAAATAGTTCTCAACACATTATTACTACAAATAAAGTAAAAGTTGAAACTTAAAAAAACACTTGCCGTACTAAAAGATGTTAATCTTATTACTACAATGAATGCTGTTTTTAAATCGGGATTAATGTTTTCACTTTGATGTATACATAGAATAGTACTATTTAACAGGTAGATACCCAGTGATGTGTGTGATCTTAATTTGTTAACCTTTGATGAATTCATTGTTTTAATTATTCCTTAAGTAACATCTTTAATGAAATAGAAAATAATTATGAATAGAAATTTACTTTTTGGCCTTACTCTTTTATTTATCCAGTTATTGCCACTACCCTCTTATTTGAATGCACAAGAAATTGTAGTTCAGGAAAAGAATAACTTCCATGATATATCTGCAATCCATATTTCCGGAGATTTCTGTAGTATTAATATAAAAGGTTATGAAGGTGATAGTGTTGTATATGATGGAATTATTAAAACAAATGAAAACCAGGAATCATATAAAATAACCACAACGGTAGTAGATAACGTTTTAACAGTTGAAGTCAGTAAGCCTGAAAAATGGAGTTCTCATTGGGGTGCGATTAACCTGTTAATTCCAGATGGATTAGCTGTGTCTGTGAATACGATGTCAGGCAAAGTTTCCATTGAATCCCTATCTGAATGTCAGATTGATATTAAATCAAAATCAGGTCATGTGAATCTGACCCGGATAAAAGGGGATGTTAAAAGTTTTTCTCCTGCAGGCGATCTTATTGTTGAGGATTTTGATGGTGAATTAGTCAGTAAATCAAAAACAGGAAAGGTTATTGTTAGTAATGTTAATGGTAATTTAGATTGTAGCTGCGATAACGGGGAATTCAATGTCACTAATTGCAAAGGAACTTTAAAGATTACAGGAGGTTCCGGATCACAGGTTTATGAAAATATCGAAGGTGATATTGCTGTTAAATCCACTAGTGGTGATATTAAGTTATCCTTAGTCAAAGGAAATATTGTTACCCGAACATTTGATGGAAATCAAAAGCTGTTTCAAACAGAAGGGGCTTATCAAGTGCAGAGTTCAACGGGTTCAATCACAGGTAACAGGGTGAAGTTTTTAAGTTCCTCAGCTATTACTTCAACCGAAGGCAATATTAAAATGCAAATGAATACTAAAAGTGATTTAGCGTTTGAACTGAAATCGGATAATTCTTATCTGAGAGCTATGGGGAAATCAAAAAAGAAATCTTTAAAGGTTGGTAAAGGAAGTATACTTATTACAGGGAATAGTACTTCAGGTAGTCAGACCTATTATTAAAGCTTTCAATTTCATTTTTAAGATAGAGTCATGTGAATTCATGGCTCTTTTGTTTTTTATGCAGTTGTTGATTTTTATATAAATCGAAATATGAAGGTTATACGCATATTCCAATGATAGTAGCTTTATACTATCATTTGAGGGTATTTTGCATATGATGAGGTTTTATATTTAAAGGAGTTGGCAGGGGCAATGCTTGTTATTTAGTGCCTGTCCATAAGTCGGATGTTTGAACTATAAAGTATAAATACAAGGCGTGTGAAAAATTCAAACCGCAGTTTACCAGCGTATATGAGGATCTGGATTTTGAGCAACAACGCAGTTGTTGGACTTTATAGACGAACACTATTTAGCTAGTATTGGTGTTGATGCCACCAAAGAAATAAAATTTAAGTTCTATGGTTCAATATGAATTGCCCTGATTTGATTTCAGTGTGTATTATGCTTTTTAATGCATAAGCAAAAAAAGGTTGTTTACCATCGATAGTTATCATCTATCCAACGAGATGACTTACTCCTGACCGGGTAAAAACCTTTTGCTTTACATTTGTAAAAGTATAGTGAATTATTCACCTGTATATTATTTGAATATTAATTGTGGGTTAAATAATTATTGCAGAGGAATAATACCGAATATGATTTAATTTGGAACTTCTGGTTCACTTCGTTCCTAAAGTAGCATGAATTCAGCTCGGCATTATACCGGCGCATTTATAGTTTTAATTGGTATAAGTCAGGTTTTCTTTTCCACCATGAATTATGCGAATTAAACGAATTGTAAAACCACTTTGTGAGTTATAGACTTTTTGAAGAAAAGCCACTGGCTTAACTAATAATTAAGATCTGTATTATAAGGTATTGCTGATTTCCTTTCCGTCATTTTATAAAATGAGTGGTTCATCGATTATTATCGTATTTACTACTCGTATAATCCGAAATAACTGAATGTTTATCATGTCCTAATTACGTCTCAAACTTAATATTGATTGTTCTGAGTTATGCTTTATATGCAATTGGAGTATAAAAAAGGGTATGCCTGCTTTAAGTGGACTTGTGACCCACTATATTGACTGAAGAATTATGACACTATGTATGCACAGAGTTAAGTTTACTTGAGCCATACAAAATAAAGTATACATTATTTTAAAGAGTAAGAAGCATTATGGCTGGAGCAGTTAGTTGGATTCTTACTTTACTTTCAATGTGACTCATTTATAGCTATTTTCAAAAAACGATTTCCTGAAAAATTTTTATAGAAAAAATTAATTGTTACATTTAACTGACAAAGTGATTAAATATATTGTATTATTTAGACATTGTCGTTATGCAGCCATATTGGTATATAAACGACAATGACGATATAGATATGTTGGCGGTAATTAAGACACCCAAGCACTAATAAAAGCAAATAATTAAATTAACTATGAGTTCAGACAGAATTTTTACTATCAAAAACTGGCAATTATTTTTATTGCTCTGTACCACATATATTTTGGGAATAGCTTTGTGGAATGGAGACCATGAAATATTAGGAATTAAAACTTCATATTTATCAGTTGCTTTTTCAGTCATAACTTTGTTTTTATTCTTTAGTTGGGTGTTCTTGTTGGGTATATCTTTGAATTCGATTAAAGGGAATGCCCATAAGTTTAATAAATGGGTTTTATTGATAGCTTCGTTTTTAGGAATGTTCATTTATATTGAATTGAACTTAAGTAGACTTGGAAATGAATCGCTTCAAATGCCTACTAGTTTTTCTATGCTTGCAGGACCATTGGGCATGTTTGGAGTTTTATATACCTTCTATAATGTTCCAAAATCATTAAAGACATTAGAACTTGGTCGAAAAGTGACCTTTACCGAATTTATTCTGGATTCATTATTAATGTTTGCATTTCCAATAGGAATTTGGTTCATACAACCAAGAATTAATAAGATTTATAAGAAATTAAATGAAGGAATAACTACCGCCAACAGTCTGTAATATTTAATGGCAGGTAGGTGATGATTGGGGAGTTTTGCATCCCGCATGTTGTCTTTGTCTGGTGGACAAAGACGCTGTCCGCAAAATCTGCCACTAAAATATACAGGTGAACGTTGGGTGGCATACGAACAAACTTAAAGCAAGATAATAATGAAAACATGTGGAATTGAAATTGATAATAACACAGCGATACTTGTAAGTCTTGAAAAATACGATGATGGTACAATTGAGATTTGTGAGCATTCGACAAAATTAAGCTTAGCAGAACATGAGGATTCTACAGCTGTAAAAGAATTTGTAGATATCCTTCATTCACAATTGGATACTATTGGTGCAGATTCAATCTGTATTATCAAAAGACAAATGAAAGGCCAATTTGCAGCAGGTGGTTTGTCCTTTAAAATTGAAGCATTAATTCAATGTTATAGTGATGTTGAAGTAGAATTAATCCCATTACCAACTATTAAGGCTTTCATAAAAAAGAACCCAATGTCAATTAAGGCAAAATATAAATATCAAGAAAATGCTTTAAAAGCAGCATTTTACCTAATCTCGAAGTAATTATGGAACTCGGAGATGAGAATGTAGACCAAGAAATTAGAGATTTTGTTACAAGTCAAGAAGATATAGAAATTGATAAGTATAGTGACGTAGGTTGTAATGGGGATTTATATTTTGGAAATCATAAAATATTCAATGAGCGTGTAGCATTAAAGTTTTACTATCTGGACAATAAAGGTTTATCTCATAAAGAACCACAAATTCTTAGGGGTATTGACCATGACAATATTTTGAAAGTTCATGAAGCAAAAAAGATAAGTGATAACTATGCATATTTCTTAACCTCCGAGTTTAGCGGAGGTGACTTGGACAAATTCATGAAAGAGAATTCTCTTTCAACACATCAAGCTCTTAATATCGTTCATGATATTTTAAAAGGTGTAACAGAAATGCATAAGAATCCACACCGATTACTTCATAGAGACTTGAAACCAAACAATATCTTGATTGAACAGGAAACTTTAAAAGCATGTATTGCTGACTTTGGTTCAATAAAGCAACTACCCAAAAAGAAAACTAGTATTCCTGCTTCAAAAAATTCATTAGTATATAGACCAAAGGAGACTATAGATTCAAATGAATATAACTTTCAATCTGATGTTTATCAGATTGGATTAATACTTTTTCAATTGCTTGGTGGTTACTTTCCTGATGCAATGGCAGATTGGCTAAGTCCGACACAAAAGAAAAAGTTAAAGAATATTTCGGACATTTTTGAACAGCATCAATTTATTGAAAAGGCTTTCGATAATTTAATATCAAAGAATAAACTACTAAAATTTGAAACATTACCATTTTATATTGATGATACATTGAAATCTATTCTGAGGAAAGCAACACGACCTGAGTTAAATAATCGATATAAGTCTACAGCTGAATTTATGAATGCGATATATCAATATAAAAATAAGTCAAAAGATTGGTTACAAAGGGACGAGGATTATTTTGCCACAAAAAGCAACGGAACAACATATCGACTATTTAAATCGAAAGGAAAGTATCATGTTGAGAAAACAATAGTGGGAAGTAAAACTCCTCGAAAAATGAATAAGCATGATAATACACTTGAAGGTGCATATAATTTAGTGAAGAAAGAATAAGTACGACCACCCAACACGCGGTCATAAAACATTGCGCAGATAGTGCTATATTTGAACGAAATAATATTTAATCAACGGGTTAGTGGGCTGATAAGTTTGTGTTTCAAAATGCGCAACGTTTCACACCGCCATCCGTTAGTACCAATTAGACGAAAAATGAGACTGTATCTATTAATGACGTTATTGCTGTTTTCAATAGCTGGGAAAAGCCAATCGAGCTATTCTGGTTATTTAGGTAAATTTCCAATTACATTAATTATGTACCATTATAGTGACGGAGTGTCATTAGCTTATTACGCTTATGATAATTATGATAGTCCAATAACAATAAATGGGAACTTTAATAATGGGGAATTGAAACTTTTTGAAAAAGACAATTCAGGAAATATTACCGCAACATTAATTTTTGAAAATTTTAAAGAAAATAACGAAGAAATTAAAGGAAGATGGGTTAAATCTGATAACTCAAAAACTTATCCAATTTTATTGCATAAAGATTTTGACATAGGCTACGGAGATAATTTGGAGTGGACAAATAAGGAATTACTTCAGTCAAAATCTACAAAAGAACATTATTTTAAAACCATAATAGATAAAGACAAGGGTGACTTTTATGCAAAAATATCAGGTGTGAAAATATTTGAAAAAAAGACAGATAAATTAATTCAGACTATTGAATTAGACTGTCAACTATTTGGAATAGATAACGTAAGCATAGGAGATTATAATTTTGATGGAATTGAGGATTTTTCGGTCTTTGAAGCTAGTTACGCAGGCCCAAATACTTCAAGCATTTACATTTTGAGAAATCCTAATTCTGACAAATATTTAAAAAGTAATTTTAGTGGAACCTCTTTAGAATTTGACAACGACTCAAAACTCGTATACGAACACAATCAATGTTGTGCTGGGAGAAGTTATATGAATGCCACCTATAAAGTAGTCAACAATGAAATGATTTTGGTTGAAAAAAAATGCTTGGAATACGATGAAGAAAAAGAAGATTTTATTGAAATTGAATGTGAATAAAACTGGTGCTAACAATAAGAATATAATTAATCAATAACTGCCCTCAAAAGTCCCTGCAAGGACTCAAAATGATTAAATATATTTTAATGTAAGGTATGTTTTTTAATGGGCATTAAGAACCTTGTTTCGTTGTTGAACGGAACCGGGAGAAATTACACCTTATTATATGGGGATTGCTTTAAAATGAGGTGTAACTGCCATAATCACAAATTAATACGGTGCTTTTTGTATTCAAAGCTAATTGTTTGGTTGTTAAAAAAAGGCTAAAAATGAGGTTCTTTGATATAATTCTTCCGTACACTGTTGGCGAGTTTCCGTGTATTGCCAGGGAGTTCACTTTTAAAACCTACATTTAAAACCTG
>JBNKRV010000003.1:0-11676 GCA_050296935.1 Marinilabiliaceae bacterium
CCGTAAATCGATTATTTACTGAAAAGCTATGAATGTCACTTATAAATACCGATTTTCTGCGTCATATTTGCTTACCATAGCCCGCTATGCTTTCGCAAACATTCCTTAAAACTCAATATTTATAAGCGATTTGAGCCATTATTTTATATCGAACTCAGGTTATTACGCTTTGGCATGAGGTTATTGATCCTATAGCTGTCACCTTCAATATCCACACAATTCGACGGTACATTTTCCAGCACTTCAACGGCTGACAATGATGCTGAGGTCATTTGCCATTTTTGATAACAACACAACCATCAGCACAACAAAAAACCAACTACTTCTTTTATCCATATACTGAATTCTTTCTATTCCCTTTTACTTCCTGTTATACCAATTAAAACAATAAATGAGCCGGCATTATCATTTCATTAGCCCCCTTGAGAAGTGAATCCTTTGTTAATTACTCTTAATAAATACTAAAAACAGAAGCAGAAATAGATCAACCAATCGACCTTTGGAATTATAATAAGCAAGCCTTAAGCACATTTCAGGTTCATTTTAAATGACCTAAACAGGTGTTAATGACCTACTAACAGCATGCACACAACCTTACTTATTGAACATGACATTTTAATACTCTCTTTACATTCCGATGATTGTACATGTATTTGTTAAGTAGAAAATTGTTTTATATTTGCACGCGAAATAATTATAGTATACATAATATAATGTGCATCATGAAAATTGATCACAACTATTAATCCAAAAACCAAATGCAAACAACTATGAGAAAAACACAAGTTATTCAAGTAAAATCAACTCCGAATACCTTCACTTTTCCCTGTAGATTAGAAATAAAACAACTCATTATTATAAAGGCGTGAAGGATAATCTCCGCCCTTTACAAAATATATTTACATCATTTACAGTGCGTATTACAACACACCCTACTAAAACATTACAACCCACACATAAAAACCGAATCATGGTTCACCAAGGATATAGTAACAGATTATGCTCCCCCCATGTAGATGATATTCTGCTGAAAATGGAATTTGAGTATCATTTACCCCAAGCGTCTAGGATAATTGAGCAATTTTTCGTGAAAGTGTTCACTTACAGACCAAACCACGCTGGATCCTTAATGGGACATTGATTTGCCACTTGGTAAGAATGTGCAGCCGGAGTTCTCCTTTAGGGGGCAGAGGCAGTGTAGAGTTGATGAATAACTAACTATTTTAATATAAATAATCAAATAAAGAAAAACGAATATGAGAAAATTAATTATGCTATTTGTGGTGATGAATTTGGGTATAAATGTATTTGCCCAATATGCTGATAAAACAAAAGATGAAAAAATCTCAGGATCATGGACATTTAACAATAAGTTATCATTTACAAATGATACAAATGGATATAGATTTATAGGAGATCCTTTTGATCTTTGGGTTCAATGTTACTCAAATGATATTTATGTTAGAGATATTCATCGGAGTTTTAAATATGGCGGAACGGTTGGTAACGGAACTACAACTCCGGCCAACAGTTTTATTTTTTCTCATGAATGGGGAAATAGTTCCGATTTTGATTTAGGAGCGCAAACCGTGAAAATGCGAGGAGATGCTTCAACTAAAAAATGGCAGTGGGCTTTAAGAACTGATAGCTACAGTGGAAGAGAAATTTTATCGATTAATAACGAAGGAAGTGGTCGTGTTGGAATTAATCAAGCTAATCCAAAAGAGGCACTTGATGTGAATGGGAATATTCTAATACAAAACGGTTGGCTTCGGGTGAAAGGTCAGAAAGGTCTTTATTTTCAAGACTACGGAGGTGGTTTTTGTATGAAAGATAATAGTTGGATCAGAACATGGGGTAATAAGAACTTTTATCACAACACAGGTATTATGCGTACAGATGGAACTTTTCAAGTTGGGTCTGGTGGGAACAGGTTTTTAGTAAATACTTCTGGGAAAGTGGGTATAGGTACATCAAATCCAAATAGTAATTATAGGCTTGATATAAATGGAACAGTAATTTCTTCTGATATTAAAATACGTAAAACAGGAAATATAAGTAAGATTCTTTTTTCTGGACAGACAAATGATCCCGGGGAGATAAGACATATTGAGAATAATAATTCTGCAGAGTTATGGATTGACCCTTCAGATGATTTTGATGCTGGTGCAACTAATGATTATTTTATAGTTGGGGAGCCTGATACAAAAACGAAACGCTTTTGGGTAAGAGGTGATGGTGCTGCTTATGTCAACAAAAATCTAGGTATTGGAAAAACAGCAGAAAGTAATTATAAACTCGACGTTGCCGGAACAATCCGCGCGGAAGAAATTCTTGTGGAAGCCAACGGTAACACAGCCGACTTCGTTTTCGCCGATACCTACCATCTCAAAGACCTCACCGAAGTAGAAAACTTTATTAAAACCAACAAACACTTACCCAACATACCAAGTGCAGAAGACATGGAAAAGCAAGGCGTGAACTTGGCGGAGATGAATAAATTGTTACTGCAGAAGGTGGAGGAGTTGACACTTTATGCCATACAGCAAAAGGAAGAAGTTAAAAAGCAGAAGGTGGAAAGGGAAAAGGAAACCGAAGCTTTATTAAAAAGGTTGGAAGAATTAGAAAAACTAGTAATAAAAAAATAACAAATTGATTATGAGTTTTAAAAAAACTACTAAAAGCAATTTATGTGATTCTGGTTGGCGATTGTTTATTATTGTTGCCTTATTGATAATAAAACCCGGCGTATCTAATGGACAAAAAACAAACGCTAATCCCAGCACATCATCATACAATAAGTTTATAGATATTCCTGTGAGCCATTATACTGGGGTGTCTAATATTTCAATTCCAATATATACTATTAACGAAGGAGATATTTCAGTACCCGTTTCTTTAAATTATCACTCTGGTGGATTTAAAGTGTACGAAGAAGCTTCCTGGGTGGGTTTAGGTTGGTCTTTAAAGGCTGGAGGTGCCATAACAAGACAGATTAGAGGATATGATGACCTTAAAAAATTATCGATTCCGAGTGGTAGATATAGTAGGGGTGATCAATACTGTACCAACTTTGTTGACCCAACTAATTCAGCTTCAGATTTTCAAAAGTTTGGTTGTAAGTTTTATAACAATTATGGCAGTCCGATCGGGATAACGGAATATTTAGGAAATAATGAACAACATGATATATTCTACTACAATGCCAATGGAATTTCTGGAAAGTTCATTATTCACGATGGTAAAGTTAGGTTATTGTCTAAAAGTAATATAAAAATTGACATCATTACAGAAGACAGTAATGACCTGGAAACCTGTACAGGTTTTATAATTACTGATACAAAAGGAACAAAGTATTATTTTGATAAAGAAGGGGAACAGTCCGAAGTAGGAAGTTCCTTTCGTGAGTCTCAGGTTACTGATTGGTATATGACTAAGATAGTATCTTCTACTAATTTTACGATAGGGTTCGAATATAGTAGCGGTAGTGTCAAAACGTCTGATATCCCGCAAGAAATATATGTGGAGAATAAAAAGGAACCTATTGAATCATCAAACCTATATGTAAATGATACGCATTTACGGAAAATTACTTTTTCTACAGGGTACATTCAGTTTATTACTAGTAGCAGAGAAGATTTGATTGATGGATTGGGTAAGAAACTTAGTCAGATAAGTATTGTCAATGGAATTAATCAGACCTACAATCTTCAATATAATTACTTTAAATCAGATAATGTTAATACGGATTATACTACTAAGCGGCTTAAACTTCAGGAAATAGTTAAGCAGGTAGTCGGAGCTGATAAAAGTATTAAATGGAACATGAAATATTATGGGGATGAGAATGATCCAGATTTGAAGTTAAGGTTACCACAAAAAAACTCACTGATGCAAGATCATTGGGGGTATTATAATGGTAAATCTATAAATGACCAGAATAGCACCCTTATTCCTGATATACCGGGTATCTTTGACGATTTTAAAGGGGCAAACAGGGAGGCGGATGGAGCCTATATGCATGCATGCATGCTCAAGTCAATTACCTTTCCGTTGGGGTATACAACTACATTTGAGTATGAACCTAATGATTATTACAGGGAGAATGCTACTTATATAAAACCAATTGGTTCAACTAAGCCGGTTAATAGTTTTGAAGAAAACACTATTGGTGGTGGAGTCAGAATAAAAAGAATAACTACATCCGGATCAGGCAAGCAAATAACAAGGCAATACGAATATAAAAACGACAAGGGACAATCATCAGGTATCTTTCATGGAGGTATTGTATATCATAATATGATTTACACAAGAAAAAGAGGACGCAATGGAAATGTGAGTGAAAAGCGTCTGATTATTCGATCTTCTAATGGATTTAAAGGACAAAGTGCTAATGGCGTTGTAGTTGGTTATAGTAAAGTAACAGAGTATATTAATGGAGATAAAAACGGGAAAAAAGAGTTTTACTTTTATAATAAATCAAACGATAAGTACCCAATCTGGAATATCCCCGGTTCTGTTATCACTAAATATGCTCCATGGGAATGGAATTGCGGAGATTATGAGTTAATGCCTGTAATCAACTTTCTATCCTTTACTCAGAATAATCAATCAGATGAACCTGCCAGCAGTGCAGGGTTACCTAAAAAGGTTATTGACTATAAAAAAGAAGGAAATACATTTAAAGAAGTAAAAAAGACAGAATTTGACTACTCAACTCAATTAATTTCAGAATACAAAAATATCAGGGTTATGCCTGTGGAAGGATTAGGAAGTACAGACGTAACTTCTATTAAGCAACATGTATTGGCAGGTGAAGATGGTTCAATAGCAGAGGCTCCTCCAACCCATAAATGGGGATTACTGTATTATTTATTTTTTGAGTATCCCGAATTTCAGTATTGGTCTCAATTGGATAAAACCTATACTACCATAGATGGAATGACCACAGAGCAAAGCTTACTTTATGAGGATAGTTACTATAAGGTAAGAGAAAAATCTACCCGCAATAGTCTCGGAGCAAATATGGTTATGAGGTATTACTATCCTTTTGATTATTCCACAGATATTATAAGTTGTAAGGAATTAGTTGATAGAAATATTATTGATGTTCCAATTAAGGTAGAACAATATAAAGGTAGTAAGAAAACAAGTGGTAGTATTACTATATATAATAAATATGGTTTACCTACATCAAAGCATGCTTATTTTCCTTCGGGAACCACTGAGAGCAGCTCTTCTCACAACTCTGATATCTTACTCCCAGATGATGATTCTTACGTTGAAATGGAACGATTTTCTTATGAACCGGAAAGGCTAAGAGTAAATGAACATTGGCAAAGAGGTATGCCTCTGGAATCTTATTTCTGGGATAAGCCATATTTACATCCTATGGTTCATGTTATTAATTGTTCATATGAAAACTTAAAAGGTGTTATTGGAGAACCTACATCATCTGAGTTTGATACAAATAAACTAAATACAATAGGAAATGTAGCTTCTAACAATAGTCAGTTAGTTATAGATGAAGATGAACTAAGGTCAAGTTTGCCTGAAGCCTATGTTACCACATATAAGTACCAACCGGGTGTTGGTCTTATTTCTAGTACAGATGCTAATGGGATCTCGGTTTATAATACGTATGACGAATGGGGTAGACCGAAATGTAATCTGAATGACAACAAAGATATTATCACTTCATATGAATATAGTTTTAATGAACAGCCTACAGAAATAGTTCCACAACCAATATCTATTAATGTAACCAGAGGGGCAGATCCTTATCCTTCTATTGTATATACCTATCAGGTGGATCCTGTTCCCGGTGCAGAAAACTATCAGTGGACAATACCCTCTGATGGAGAGATAACCGATGGAGGATCAACGAATTATATAAAAGTAAAGTACAATAAGCGGCTTAGAAATTCTAAAGTATATGTGGCAGCTCGTAATTCAAATGGGAATAGTGTGCAAATATCAGCTGATGCTCAGCCTTGTGAAATTGACCATGACATTGAAAATATAGTTTTTGAAGGTAGTAATTTTCGAACAAGAGTATTTCCTTTTGAGGTATATGTAACTCCCAGATCCGTCATAACAGCAAAGGTTACTGTTAAAGACGAAACAGATAGCACTCCAATAATGTGGGATGTTCCAGAAGGCTTAAGTATTAGTTTACAAGAGCCTGGTTATGATTGGCAACACAATTATATTATCCCAACTAATCTAAAAGTTGAAATAAGAATTCCTGAAGATACCCCCTGGGGTAAATATGCTTGTTACGCTTATAGGGGGTTTAATACATGTGAAGGTTGCCACCCGCAGAAATTTTTATTTTGGGTAATTGTTGGTGATGGAAATCCAATAATACCATAAGCTTTACCAATAGAAACTCAATAGTTATGAATCATACAATAAAAACAATAGGCTTGAGTTTATTGGTGATATTATGCACCACTCTACAAGCGCAGGAAGAACAAAAGATATGGCACTGGATGCAGCAGCTGGGCGGTCCGGGATGGGATATGCCCAATGGAATAGCCATAGATAGTAAGGACAATGTGTATATAGCAGGAGGTTTTACCGAGGCACTTCAGGGCAGCAAAAAAGCCATTAAAAGCGAAGGAAACCGCGATGTATATGTAGCTCGTTTTAACAGCAAAGGTAAACTGCAATGGTTATGGCAGGCCGGAGGCGAAAAGCTGGATAAAATATCTGCCATTAAAACAGCGCCAGATAACGATTTATATGTTACCGGACTACTGGAAGGAGAAATTAAGTTTGGTAAGCAAAAACTGGAAGGAGAAGGCAAAAAGTTATTTGTAGCCCGCATTAATAAGCGCGGTAAAAGTGATTGGGTACAAACCTTTCCCTATTCCGGTTCTGCTTCTGCTTACTTGTTAGAAACGAACAACATAGGCCAGCTGATTGTAGGCGGTATGTTTACAGACACCTTAATCTGCGAAGGAAAAGAACTACTCAGCAAAGGACATAATGATATGTTTGTGGCTCGTATTTCACGGGAAGGCTTAGTGGAAGAAATAAAAACCATAGGCAGCAAGGGTAAAGAAAAGCTGACTGCCTTAAGTACCGATAGCCTGGGACATATTTACCTGAGCGGGAACTATAGCCGAGAATTGGTAAATAATGGTATCTCCATGAAACCAATGGATAAAAAGTCATCCAACAGCTTTTTAATGCAGATGGATAGTACGCTTACTACAACATGGGTAAAGCCTTTTTATAGTCCGTCGTATGCAGAGATTACCGGCCTGGCTTGCGATAAACTAAACCAGGTATTATTGAGTGGTAACTTTAATCATACCCTACAGGTAGATACCCTTCAATACGAAACGCAGGGACTCACCGACTTTTTTGTGGCCCGTACAGATAGCATGGGTAATATCCAATGGTTAAAAAGCTTTGGAGGTAAATATTCTGACCTTAGCAATAGCCTTGAGTTAAACAAACTGGGTGGAGCTATGGTATCTGGTAGTTTTAATGATTCATTAAAGATGGATAGCCTGGTTGTTAAAACCAAGCATTTCCGTAGTGATGCTTTTATTGCTCAGCTGGATACGGCCGGAATGGTTACCTGGGCCGGAACCCTGCAAGGAGATAGCAGAAACAGTGCCAGTGGCGTAGCCTTGGATAGCAAAGGTAACCTTTACCTGGTGGGAAGTTTTAACGGTTCACTTTCTGCCGGAAACGAAGAGATAGAATCCATGGGAGGCGAAGATATTTTTGTGGCCAAGTATTATAACTGTCCTCCAGTACTTAATGCTATTCAAGCACCTGATGTATTATGCCAGGGAGCTGAAACCTTATTGTATGTAGATAAAAACTACAGTCATGTGGTATGGAATGATACCCTCAGGGATGTAAACGAAATGACCATCTGTTCACCCGGATCCTATCATGTAGCCATGGTAGATAAACGAGGTTGTGTAATCACTGATTCCATTGAAATAGCAGAAGTGCCAGCCTTTGAATTTAGCCTGGGTAAAGACACGGCTATATTGGTAGATGCTCAATTGGAACTACTGGGGCCAGACAACTTTTACGAATATGAATGGCAGGATGGAAGTAATCTTCAAAACCTGCTGGTATACAACAACGAAGGTAGAATAGGACATAAAAAGTATGAACTAACCGTTACCGATTCATTGGGGTGTGCATGGAACAGTGAGGTAAGTATTGAGTTTTATAAAACACCTGAAAATGCTGATCTCAGCCAGGGAGAGAAGCTGATTACCATATACCCTAACCCTGTAAAAGAGGATTTCTACTGGACTTTTGAAACCCGGCAAGAAGCTCAAATGACGGTAGAGATAGCTGACGTGGCCGGACACGTGAAACATCACGAAAACATAGCCAGGTATATACCTATGCAAAAAATGCATATACCAGTGAGTCACTTAAGTGCCGGAGCCTATTACTTCAGCATTATCAGTAATGGCAAACGAATCAGTAAAAAGTTTATTAAAAATTAGACAAAAGTATAAAGACAAAAGATGAAGGAAATGATGCAGGTTACTACAAATATACTACGTGGATTTTCTCCCTCAGCTGCCGCACAAGTCCTCTCGTGTGGCATAAACAAAAAGGCTTTATACTCATGTACTAAAACGTTAAACAATGAAACAAAAAATATATATCATACTTGTTTTGCTGATGAGCTTTGGAGCTTTACGACTCCATGCCCAGGAAAACGTAGAGGTGGACGATATTGTCACCGGAAAGGCGGAAGTATCCGCCACAAAAAGCATTCGGCTAACCGACGGTTTTCATGCCGTGGCAGGATCTAACTTTCATGCACATATTGATGCCAATGCAGTGGATCATACACCAAGCATGGCCACTCCTGCTATTATTGGAGATACAGAAGAAGGCTCAGCTACAGATGGAATGAATTATGTACGTTCTATTACTTATAGAGAAGCGCATAGCTCCGAACCCACAGGAGCCTATAAACACCTGGAATCTATACAGTATTATGATGATTTAGGAAGACCGATACAAACAGTACTTGTTGGAGCTACCCCGCTAGGGAAAGATATTGTTCAACCAATAGCCTATGATGAATTTGGTCGCAAGGCACGTCACTTCCTGCCATATGTTGCAAGTACCAAAGGTGAGTATCAGAAAAATGATACTGTTGCCTGTAAAAATTATTACAAAGGAAATGTGCCCGGAAAAGATTCGGATGAGGCTCCTTATGGTGTTACTGTATTTGAAAATTCGCCGTTAAATAGGTTAACTAAACAATATGGAGCAGGTAAAGATTGGCATAGTAAAGGCAAAGGATCGGTTATTAGTTATAGTACAAATACCAGCGCTATATCTTCGTGGAATGAAAATGGCACCGCTATTTCTTATCCGGCAAAATCCCTACATATTACCCAGGTAACCGATGAAAATGGTCATATAAGCCGGGAGTATAAAGATAAAATGGAGCAGGTAGTTTTAAAGGAATCACTTAACGGAACGGAGACCTTAAAAACGTATTACATTTACGATGACTATGGCTTATTACGAACTGTAGTGCCTCCGTTAGCCACATCTCCGGCAGATAAAGAGCTTTGCTATTATTATACCTATGATCGATACGGAAGGTTGATTACTAAAACTACTCCGGGTGCTAAGGTTGTTTATTTGGTATACAATAAGCACGACCAATTAGTATTAACGCAGGATGGTAATATGAGGGCAAAGAACCCGGGTAAGTATCTATTCTATAAATATGATATACTCAACCGGCCAATTATAAACGGTTTTTTAGAAACTTCAAAATCGATCACTCAGATTCGGGATGATTTTGAAAAATACACAGGGAATAATTACGAAAAGTATAATGGTTCTAAAGATTGTTACGGTTACAGTAAAAACAACAGTTTTCCATCTGGTTATGATATAAATAAGGCAGATGTATTATCTGTAATATGGTATGATAATTATAATTTTATCTCAGACTTAGGTATTAATGATATGGCGTTTTCAAGTCATAAATCACCTACAGGTAAAGGTTATGCTTCAGAATTTTCTAATAAAATAAAAAGCGCTACAACAGGTAGTCTTGTTAAGGCTTTAGAGGTAAATAATAGTGGTTTTAGTTTTCCAAATAAAGAGCTTATTGATGTTGTATATTACGATAAATATGGTAACGTAATTAAAACTGTTAGCAAGAATCACAAGGGTGGGTATGATGTGTTGCATAGCAAATACCAGGATTTTACATATGAGTTATCAGAAACCACCCTACAGCACAAAACAAATATATCAACAATAGATTTGAGTACGATAAAACAATACAAGTACGATCATGCAGGACGTTTGTTAGAAACCAGTTGTAAAGTGAATGATGAGCCCACGGTTGTTCTTAGTGCCAATAAATATAACGAGTTGGGCGAGTTAGTGAGTAAAGGTCTTCATTCGGAAGACGTGTCTGGCAGTAATAAATCTTTTGTGCAAAAAGTTGATTACACCTACAATGTACGTGGCTGGATAACTTCCATTAACGATCCCGGCTTAAGCAAGGATGGAGACTTATTTGGAATGAAACTTTATTATAATACCAATGCAGGTTTAAATACAAGCGTAGCTCCTGGTAGCGAGGTTCAGTATAATGGTAATATTTCAGCTATTGTATATGGTACAGCTGGTGATGATGTTAAAAACCGAGGTTATGCTTTTACCTATGATGGATTAAACCGATTAAAAACAGCAAAGTACGGCGAGGGTATTTCATTGGCCAGTGGCCACAATAAGTACAATGTTACAGGTAATGATAACGGAATACGATACGATAAAAATGGGAATATTAAAAACTTGCAACGTTTCCATAATGGAAGTTTAGCCGATAACCTTAACTATACTTATAAAAACAATAATAAAAGTAACCAGTTATTAAAGGTGTCAGACCCCAGTGGTGATAAAGCCGGCTTAGCTGATTACGTGCAAAAGCCCGGTAATTATGCTTACGATGACAATGGTAATATGACTAGTGACCCAGCCAAAGAAGGAACCGTTTATTATAACTTTTTAAACTTGCCGGAGCGTGTGGTACTGGGTAATAAGGGAACTATTTTTTACCATTACGATGCAGCAGGAAACAAGTTGGCCAAGTATACCGAAAACAGTAGTAGCTCAGAAAATACTACCACAGAGTATATTGCCAACCTGGTATATACCAATGGTAAAAAGAGCTTTTTCTCAACCGAAGAAGGCCGTGCTATACCTATTGTAGAAAACGGGAAAACCCACTGGCATTTTGAGTACAACCTTAAAGACCACCTGGGTAATACGCGTGTAACCTTTGGAGGCAGTTCTATTGCCGGAGCTGCAGATATAGTACAAACCAGCTCATATTATCCATTTGGTATGGTAATGACACAACAAAACTATAACTCAGGAGGTAATAGTTACCAACTAAATAAATATCTTTACAACGGTAAAGAACTTCAGGCTAACGAGTTTGAAGGAGCCAGCCTGGATTGGCACGACTACGGTTTCCGAATGTATGATGCTAGTTTGGGGAGGTGGCATGTAAAAGACCCATTAGGTGAGTCAATGAGTAATGTGAGTCCTTACTCCTATTGCTTTAATAACCCATTAAGTTTTGTAGATGAATATGGTTTATACCCAAGATATGACTGGGATATGAGTCAGTATTATGAT
>JBNKRV010000004.1:0-4538 GCA_050296935.1 Marinilabiliaceae bacterium
GTATTCCTGTGGTGATTTTTGACAGAACTCCGGAAGAGATCGAAGCAGATAAGGTAGTTATTGACAATTTAGTTTTTACTATCAACCTGAGTTCGATTAAAATTAGCGAGCTCAAAATTCAGTAAATGATTGATTTACAATATAATTTTTTGAGACATAGCGAGCTATGGTGATAAAATTTAGAGCCGTAAATCGATTATTTACTGAAAAGCTATGAATGTCACTTATAAATACCGATTTTCTGCGTCATATTTGCTTACCATAGCCCGCTATGATTTCGCAAACATTCCTTAAAACTCAATATTTATAAGCGATTTGAGCCATTAATTTTATATCGAACTCAGGTTATCACATTTTAAAACATCCTGAATTCAGGATGGCTTTCCTTTTCAATCTTTTATCGGACAAGAACTTTTACCAATACATTCTGGAAATGTTTTATCTTAATTATTACTAATTGTCTTGAAGAAATTATAATAACATCTTATATTGAATGACATTATTAGATGTGAATATTTAAAATTTATTTGTCCATATGAAAAAGGTGCCTCGTTTATCGTTTTGGCAAATCTGGAATGTGAGTTGTGGTCTACTGGTAGTTCAATTGGGTTTTGCGCTTCAAAGTTCAAATGCCAGTAGAATTTTAACAAGTCCGGGAGCCGCCCCTCATTATTTGTTGTTTTTGGGGTTAGTTGTTACAACTATGGGAGCGGCTGTTCAAACTGTAATAGGTGCTGCAAGCGATAAAACCAGGACACGCATTGGGCGTAAATCTCCATATATTACAGGTGGAGCTATTGTTTCCATTGTAATTCCCAGGTTAATTTCGCTTACCAGCAGAAAAACGGTTTATAGCTTATCACTACTATTGGGAGTGATATGTTTTATCTGCATTTATTTATTCTCAAATCAATATTGCTTATTATTATCTATGGCAGGAGGAGAAGTGGTTATAACTATCACACAATCAATACCAAATGCAATTTCATCTGGTATTATGGGACTTTTTAATCTTTCAGTAGTCATTCCTCAAATTCTGTGCAGACTATTCGGTGAACCTATTTTAAGATCTTTTTTTCGAAAATCAGGGTATTTACATTTTAATTCTTGCTAATGTTATAATGATTCCCGGATCTTTTTCTGTTGGTTCTGTAAAAACCGAAAAGGTAAATCATGAAAATAGATCTTTGAACGAAACTGTTTATCAGACTAAAACTTTATAATCTGATTATTGATTTTTTATAATTATAAATTAACTAAGATGGGGAAAATAAAAGCATGTCTCTTCGACTTAGATGGTGTAATTGTTGATACTGCAAAATACCATTACATCGCCTGGAAGGAAATCGCAAACGAATTAGGGTTCGATTTTACCCTGGAAGATAATGAAAAGTTAAAAGGAGTGAGCAGGATGACTTCTTTGGATATTTTATTATCGATTGGGAATGTAAAAAAAAGCGAAGAGGAAAAGACGGAATTAGCCTCCAGAAAAAACGAAAATTACTTGTCATATATTCTAAAAATGGGTCCTGAGGAAATTCTTCCCGGAACAAAAGAATTTTTAGATCAGTTAAAAAAACAAGGAATTAAAATAGCCTTGGGTTCAGCCAGTAAAAATGCCATGACTATCCTTGAAAGGTTAAATCTTACATCTTACTTTGATGCAATTATAGATGGTACAAAAGTAGCAAAAGCCAAGCCTGATCCTGAAGTATTTTTAAAAGGAGCAGAAGCTTTAAATATGACTCCGGAAGAATGTGTTGTTTTTGAAGATGCTGAAGCAGGTATTGAAGCTGCTATTGCCGGAGGTATGAAATGTGTGGGCATTGGCAATCCTGAAGTTTTAGGAAAAGCAAATTTTGTGGTTGATGGACTTCACAAAATGAATCTTAATGTTCTTGAACTTCTTAATAATTAAAAAAAGACATTATGAAGAAATATCTTAAATATGACGAATGGTCGGTAATTGAAGAGGGCTTCGACCCCGAAAACCATAAAGCATCTGAAAGTATATTTAGTATCGGCAACGGAAAAATGGGACAAAGAGCCAATTTCGAGGAGAAATATTCAGGTTCAACATTGCAAGGGAGCTATATAGCTGGCGTATACTATCCTGACAAAACAAGAGTGGGTTGGTGGAAAAACGGATATCCGGAGTATTTTGCAAAAGTGCTGAATTCTCCCAACTGGATAGGCATCAATGTTACAATTGAAGGCTTCGAACTTGATCTTTACAAGTGCACCGTTGAAAATTTTAAGCGTACACTTAATATGCAGGAGGGTTACCTTGAGAGGGAATTCGATGCTATTATTGATGGAAGCAAGAAAATACACGTAAAGTCCAAACGTTTCGTAAGTTTAGCTGATACTGAAAACGGAGCAATACGTTATGAGGTGACCCCCATAAATTTTTCTGGTAACATATGCTTTACACCATACATTGATGGTGATGTAGAAAATGAAGATTCAAATTATGATGAGAAATTTTGGAATATACTAAATACAGAGGCTTCTGAAGAATCAGCATATCTGGAATCGCAGACTAAAAAGCTTGATTTCAGATGTGGTTTTGCCATGAGGTACATTACAAAGCTGAATAATCAGGTAATAAAACCAACTCCCGGAGTAATTCAAAAAAACAAATGGGTTGGAAACCATGTTGAAATAGAAGTTTCCAAAGGAGAAACTGCTTCTATTGAAAAGTATGTTGGCGTAACATCTTCATTAAACTACTCACCTGATACATTAAAAAGCAATGCTGAAAAATTAGCTCAACATGACGCGGAAAAAGGTTTTGACAACCTATTTGATGATCACAAAAAAAAATGGAATGAAAGATGGATACATAGTGATATTAGAATAAAAGGTGACGTTGCTGCACAACAAGGTATCCGTTTCAACATTTTCCATTTGAACCAGACATATACCGGAGAAGATGAAAGATTAAATGTTGGCCCCAAAGGTTTTACCGGCGAAAAATATGGCGGCACAACGTATTGGGATACTGAGGCATATTGCATTCCATTCTTTTTAATGACTTCTCCTTCTGATGTAACTCGTCAATTACTTATTTACCGATACAAACATTTATCAAAGGCTATTGAAAATGCAGCCAAATTAGGTTTTAAAGATGGAGCTGCGCTTTACCCCATGGTTACTGCTAATGGTGAAGAATGCCATAACGAATGGGAAATTACATTTGAAGAGATTCACCGTAATGGAGCCATTGCTTTTGCCATCCATAATTACATCCGACATACGGGTGACAAAAAATACCTGGAAGAATATGGAATTGAGGTATTGGTTGGTATTTCCAGATTCTGGAGTCAGAGAATCACGTTTTCTGAAGCTAGGAAAAAATACGTAATGCTTGGCGTTACAGGTCCAAATGAATATGAAAACAACATCAATAACAACTGGTATACCAACAAAATGGCTACCTGGTGTTTAAAATACACACACGACTCATTGAATTACATCAAATCTTCTAATCCGGGAAGATACCAAGAACTGGTTTCTAAACTTAAATTCAAAGAAGAAGAGGAGACCAAACGATGGGATGATATTGTAAACAACATGCACTTTCCGTATAATGAAGAGCTACAGGTTCATATGCAGCAAGATGGATTTATGGATAAGGAGCAACTGATGGCCGATGACTTGAATCCATCTGAACGTCCAATTAATCAACATTGGTCATGGGATAGAATATTGCGATCGAACTTTATTAAACAAGCAGATACATTGCAAGGAATGTATGTTTTAGAAGAAGAGTTTTCGAAAGAAGAAATCGAAAGAAACTTTAACTTCTATGAACCAAGAACTGTGCATGAATCATCTTTATCACCATGTGTTCACTCCATATTAGCCACTAAAATTGGCAGTATTGAAAAAGCCTACGAAATGTATCTTCGTACTTCCCGATTAGATTTAGATGATTATAATGCCGAAGTACATGAAGGATTACATATCACCAGTATGGCGGGTACCTGGATGTCAATTGTGGAAGGATTTGGTGGAAAAAGAGCCTATGATGAAAAGCTTTATCTAAATCCGGATATTCCTGAACAATGGGAAGAATATGCCTTCCGAATTACCTTTAAAGGAAATGATTTGGAAGTAAGAGTAAGCGCAAAAGAAGTAGAAGTAATTTCACATGCAAATAATACGATTGAATTATTTGTTTACGGAAAAACTATTAGCGTAGAATCTAACAAGCCAGTTACTATTTCCCGATAATTAAAATCTCAGAAACCTCCTTGCCGGATGCAAGGAGGTTTTTTTCTTCTCTCAGTCACCAACTAACACTTCCTTTTTATTAACCTGAGTTCGATTAAAATTTTAGAATTTACCTCATTAAATATTTATTTATAAGGTATTCGATAGAACAATGTTTCAGATTGACATAAAAGGCTGATATACAAGGCAAATTTTGCAGGGCTAGCTCGATAAATTTAACGAAGTAGATCAGTTTTTTATGCAAAGCATGAGAGTTTCCGCTTATAATTATTGCGATAAGTGAATGTAGAAGCAAAGTT
>JBNKRV010000005.1:0-1810 GCA_050296935.1 Marinilabiliaceae bacterium
ATTCATAGCTTTTCATTAAATAATCGATTTACGGCTCTAAATTTTATCACCATAGCTCGCTATGTCTCAAAAATTTATATTGTAAATCAATCATTTACTGAAATTTGAGCTCGCTAATTTTAATCGAACTCAGGTTAATAATCATGAAATAAATTGAGATGTAGTTGGTTGCGACAATGTTTTGTGACGCAGTATGAATTTAATAGAATGAAATTATAACGGATATTGATATCCATTAATATTTTATTTGAATAAGGTTTTTTGTGTGCAATTTTATAAAAGAAAATAAAGTTTTAATAATTCTTCTATAATTAACAATAATTATTTGTTCTTTAATTTGTAGATAGTATTTTTATGCTTTATTTATACCAAACTAACCTGAAAGCATGAAAATCAGCATCTACAAACTCATCTTCATTCTGATTCCAGTTACTTTGATTCTGGGAGCGGAATTTTTACCCATTAATATAAACTATTATAAAAGTTATCGATCCAATAATATTCATATTAACTGGAAGATCAATGAAAACCTAAGGTTTGTTGGAAGCAGTAAGGATGATCTTCAAAGGCCTCCAATGCATGCAGTCTTAAAATATAAGTCTATTCAATATGGTGATTTAGAGGCAGAGAATCCAATTGTAGTTGATTTATCAGATGTAGATCTGAATTTTATGTATTTACCATTTTGCAAGACAGCTCATACAAATTTTTCAAAATCAGTTACTTACAAACATAATAGTAATGTGGATTTGGTTATCTTCGAAAAGGATATTAATGGTGATATAAAATTTTCAGGTAGTTTCAAATATTATGGCATTCTGTCGTATACAAAGTTTAAACAAGTAGTAATTGAATCTATGCTTGCTGATGTTTATAAAGAAGTAATATCCAAATTGAATCCGTAAATTACCAATTGTTAACGCACCCTCTTATTAATTCAATTTAACCTTAACCTAACTTTGATATTTTCTCTAGCCTTTCGGCATCAAGAATCTTTATGATTCTACCATCTACAGTAATTACGTTTTCATTGACGAATGTTGATAAAGTTCTGATAGCATTAGAAGTAGTCATGTTTGAAAAGTTAGCTAAATCTTCGCGGGATAAATATACATTTAGGGTAAGTCCATCATCTTCAAACCCATAAATATCTCTTAATACTAATAAACTTTCAGCAAGTCTGCCTCTGATGTGTTTTTGGGTAAGTGTTACTGTTCTGTATCTGGAAAATCCAAGTTCTTTCGACAGGGAACGAATGATATTTAAGCTAAACTGGTGATTGCTTTCTAACAATTCATAAACAACAGCTTTAGGAATGTAAAATATAACACAAGGTTCAATAACCACGGCTGATGCAACATGTGGACCTTCAGCAAAAAATGCCCGGTAACCAATAAAACCAGTTGGGTTAGCCATACGAACTATTTGATCCCGGCCTCCAAAACCAACTTTATACACCTTAACTTTCCCTGAGCCCAAACATAACAATCCTTCTGGAACATCTCCTTCATTATAGATAACGTCATTCTTTTTGAAATGAAGAATTTTATGATTCTTTTCAACCATTTCTTTTTCCTCATCGGTAAGAACATCGTATAATTGACTGATATCTTTAATGGTAGGTTCGTTGTTCACTGTCTTTTCAGTTCTTCTTGGCATCTTTAAAATATTAATAACCTGAGTTCGATATAAAATTAATGGCTCAAATCGCTTATAAATATTGAGTTTCAAGGAATGTTTGCGAAAGCATAGCGGGCTATGGTAAGCAAATATGACGCAGAAAATCGGTATTTATAAGTGACATTCATAG
>JBNKRV010000006.1:0-2101 GCA_050296935.1 Marinilabiliaceae bacterium
ACAACTGATTAAATATTGGCTGTCCGCTAAAATTTGTACTTTTGCCCATGTCTAACTTTTTAGTGTGGTAACTCAAAAGTAGACAAACCGGGTTGGGTATGAAAATGTTCGACCCGGTTACTTTTTACCGGACACTAGTGATTTTAGATACATTCTTTTTTGAAGGAATAGGTTTTTTTTCCTTTTTAACAGTGTTAGAAGTAATTTCTTTAACTATTTTAATTATTTCTTCATTAGTTTTGTATGTTTTGAAAAAAAAAGATAAATGAATATACTTAAATATTTTGACAGGATTGTATGGGGGTTATTGGTGTTTAATATTATATTTCATCCAGTTAATGAATATTTACTAGAATTCTTTATTAAAGAAAATTTTGTTAGTTATAGTTATTGGTTTAGCATAGGTTTTTTTTTCTTGCTATCAACTAAATACTTTTCTTGTAAAAAAGTACGGAAACGAGTTGAGATAAATGACACCTCCCACAATGGATATTTTAAACCCTCCTAAGTTTGTTCCTCATGGCATGGATCATTACCAGCATCTTAAAGTGCAGTGCTTGAACACTTCTGATGAGGCCATAGAATTAAGTTTGAAAGGCAATGTTAAACCTAACAAAAAGGAAGAGGTAGAAGAAGGCAAATCAGGTGAGAACCAAGGCTTGATGGTGGCTTCTGGATTAGGATCTATTGGTAAAATTACAGAATGGATTGCTGGATCTGCGTATAACAAGCAGGCGGCAAATTGGCTTTACGCTGAAACGTTTTATGGAACGGTTGAAACTGGTTGGACTTCTGCTAATCCAATTCTGAAAAACATTTCGAAAGTAGGTTATTATGCTAATACTTCAGCAAGTGTTCTTACAACAGGTTATGGGTATTATAAAATTGCTAAGGGAGATGCACAAACATTGGACTATATAGATACAGAAGTGGGAACAGTTGGTTTAGGGATTGATTTTGCTTCTTATTATTATGGTTTAGAAATACCACTAGTTGGTGAATTTGTAGCAATATATGGAACCGCACGTCTTGGATGGGATTTTGGATGTATGATGGGGAAAAAGTATGGACCTTTGCATGGATATTACTGGCATCCTGAATTATATAGAAAATATTAAATTAGAATGAGAAATATTTATTATTTAATTTGGGTCGATTCTATCCAAAGTATTAGAAAGCATCACCCCCAAAAAAAGGATTGGAAAACTGCAATATTCATATTTGTTACGTGGATGAATGCGTTAAACTTTTGGATAATATTTATTTGGATGAAATACTTTGGGATAAATATACCATTAATAGAACTAGATTTGTTTTCGTGGGATATGATAGATAGTTTGTCCAGTTTTATTATTGAATTTGCATTACCTATAGGATTATTGAATTATATTTTGATCTTTTACAAAAATAGATACGAGAAAATATTAGATCGATATAAAAATTTACGAGCAAGATACGGATCAATATATTCTATATCTATGATATTAGGAGCTTATATATCTGGTGTATTATATGGGATTTTAACTAATTGACCTCAACACCTCACGGTTTGTAACTGCGAGGATAACAGATAAAAAATACACCACGTTACTAAAATAAAAAGGCTTTGTTATTGGAGTAGGTTATGCATATATTACCACTGCTGTAATTCCTCCTGCCACAATGGATATTTTAAACCCTCCTAAGTTTGTACCTCATGGTATGGATCATTACCAGCATCTTAAAGTGCAGTGTTTAGATACTTCTGATGAGGCCATAAAATTAAGTTTGAAAGGTAATCCTGAGATTGAAAAAGATGATATAGTAGAAGAAACTTCATCAGGTGGGGATCGTGGTTATAGATATGGTAGTCCTGAATCAGATATTCTATGGGGTATTAGTGCATTAAGTGCTGGCGCAACTCAAATTAATATTGCAAATTCTCTTGTTGAAACCACTTATCGATGGAGCATATTGCTACCTAGTGTGAAGAGTGTTAATTTAGCGAATTAAAGATTTTGATTATATTTTTCTTTATGCAAGGCAAGTGTTACAGGCATAGCCGTAGCTACGGCGAAAATACTTAACGAAGCATAAAGGAAAATAGGGCGAAATAATAGTT
>JBNKRV010000007.1:0-2110 GCA_050296935.1 Marinilabiliaceae bacterium
GCTATGAATGTCACTTATAAATACCGATTTTCTGCGTCATATTTGCTTACCATAGCCCGCTATGCTTTCGCAAACATTCCTTGAAACTCAATATTTATAAGCGATTTGAGCCATTAATTTTATATCGAACTCAGGTTAGTAATACCTATTCCACTATGGGGTTTGTGTTAATTAATTATAGAAATACTTAGTTAATGCAATGTGTAAATTATTGCGATAAACAGGAGCAGAACCAAGCTTGATTGAGCCATGCCTGGTAAAGTAATACCGGTGCATTTATTGTTTTTTGGTATAATAATCATGAAATAAACCAAAGGGCTATTGTGTATAAATTAGTCCACAAGGAAAGCTTGCCACAATGTTTTTAAATTATACCTGTTGTTCAGATAAGTGCTTAATAGATCAGTTCAGCAGCAACATTCATTACCAGTTATTTTGTCAATCACTCCTGAGTATTGGGGAATCTGATGATAATTTGTGCTGTACTAGATTTGTACCACTTTTAATTTTGGTTCAATATTATGATATGATCTAAATTTGTTGCCCAATATGTGAAGTCCGGAAATCACATAAAAAACGGGGCGTAACTGAAAAGCCATATGAGTAAGGAAAAATAATAGCAGTATTATGAGAACAAAAATTTATGAGATCCCTGGTATACTATTGGGTGAATGGGATTCTGATGCAAAAGTAATGATTGACACCTGGAAAACTTATTCTGTTTCACTGGAAGAGTATAAAGAAGCTGTTCTTATTAAAGGGGTTAATTATGCAAAAAATAATGGTGTAAGGGCGTGGATAGTTGATTCACACGAAGCTAAAGGTGCTTTGAGTCAGGAAATTCAGCAATTAATTGAAACACAGGGTTTCTCAACTTTTGCAAAAATTGGCGTGAAATATTTTATGACAATAAATTCTGAAAGTGCACTCACTAATTTGTCTATATCACAGTATAGTGCCTCCGCTGGCCCCCACGGTGTAAAAGTACTAAATGGTTCTAGTGTTGAAGGTGCAATTGAATGGTTAAAGAAAAATGACAAGATTTTAATTTGAGAATAATACCCATTTCCCTATGAGATTAGCGTTAACTAATTATAGAGATATTAAGTTTATATAAGACACAAATTATTGCGATAAACAAGAGCAGAGCTTAGCTTATTTGCTTGAGCTATACTAAATGAAGCAATAATCATCAGACAAAATGATGCATAGCCTTAGTTACGACGATATTTTGTAACGCAGTATGAATTTATAGCATGTATTATAGCGCTAATATCATTGGGGTATTTGGTGTAATACAGCCAGCCCATAACACTAAGAGTATAATTAATCACTAGTCGTACAAAAGCATCTCTGCAGACATTTAAAGTGATTCATTATATTCTTAATGTTAACAGAATCGGGAGATGCGTTCGCCTGGATCTGCAACAAAAAATATTAAAAAAGATTGAGCAACTTTTTTAATGTAATATTGACTGTATTCTTCTGGTTTCATATTTCCCCAATATGAGTGTTTCCTTTTTCTGTTGTACGAGATTCTATGAACTTAAATGTTTCCACTTTTGCATGAAAGCAACAATGGTAATGCCTGTGATAAACAGGTTTGGATTTCAGTATCATGAAGAAGATTTCGGCCATAGCGATACTCCATCCATTCTTCTTTCTTCTCATATTTTGTAGGATATTCCTGTTGTCTGATTCATTTCTGAATGGTTCTGACATATACAGCACACCACGCTTCCTTTTTCATAACCTGCTAAACTAATTGCATTTAGCTCAACCGATTGTTCTGATAAATGTAACAACTCCGGTTTTCTGCCCGTTTATGTTTACCATACACTTGTGATTTGAATAGTGTTATTATATTTTTTCAGGATAAAAAATTACAGTATATGACAAAACTAGTACATTAAATAGATTTTTGATTTTTTTTCACTATTGTCCGGTAAATATTCGATTTTAATTATTAGTTAACCTTTGTCTTCGAGCCAGACAGGCTTTTACTTTTTCGCTACAGCTCGAAAAAGTAAACAAAAAGAGCCACCGCTGACATGAAAAACCTAAAAATCAGTGCACTTCACTAAAAGAAAAGAACTCACTGCGTTCAAAC
>JBNKRV010000008.1:0-15046 GCA_050296935.1 Marinilabiliaceae bacterium
CTATGAATTTCACTTATAAATACCGATTTTCTGCGTCATATTTGCTTACCATAGCCCGCTATGCTTTCGCAAACATTCCTTGAAACTCAATATTTATAAGCGATTTGAGCCATTAATTTTATATCGAACTCAGGTTATTACGAGTAAATCTGTATGTCCGGATCTGCGTGGGGATAGACGTAGTAATCCGGTATTTTATCCCAATTGGCAAACATATTGTTTCTTACTAAAATATTGAGTCTATGATGGAAATAAACCTAAAAGGTAAAACCATAGCAGTACTTCCATTTGTAAATATTAGTGCAAACGTTGAGAATGAATATTTTTGCGATGGCATTACTGAAGAAATTATCAATGCACTAGCCAGAATCGAACAATTAAAAGTCATTTCCCGAACATCGTCTTTCTATTTTAAAAACAAAGAAATAACGCTAAAGCAGATTGCTGATCAGTTGAATGTTGAAGTCATACTTGAAGGTAGTGTGCAAATTGCATCCGATAAATTGAGAATTACGGCTCAATTAATTCAGGCAGCTGATGACATTCATTTCTGGGCGGAATCATGGGACAGAAAGCTGGAAAATATCCTGGAAATTCAGGATGAAATCAGCCTTATAATTGCGGACAAGCTCAGGGAGGAGCTGGGACACCTGGAAATTAAAGAACATTTAATAGAAAGTAAAACCGTTAATCTGGATGCTTACAATAATTATCTGAAGGCAAGATATCATTTCAATAAGTGGAACCCTGAGGATGTAAAAACTTCTATTGAGATATTTAATCGAGCCATTGAATTTGATCCAGATTATACAGACGCCTATGTCGAACTTGCTGATGCTTACAGCTTTATGGCAACAACACAATTTATGCCCCCCGAAAAAGCATGGAAAAAGACAGTCGAGTACACACATAAAGCATATACATTAAATCCTGAAAATGCTGGTGTACATTATCTGTTGGCAAACCTATCCTTTTTTACTGATTGTAATTTTGCGGATTCACATCAGCATATTTTAAAATCTCTCCAACTAAAGCCAAGTTACCCGGAGGCGCAACAATACATAGCTTTTCTGTACATTCTTTCTGGGGAAATGGAAAAGGCTCATCATCATTTGCAATTCGCCCTTGGTATTGATCCTTTAAACCAGGAAACACTTTTTTACAAGGCTTATTTTAATTATCGGACTGGGGAATTTGAAAAAGCAATGACTGTTTTAGAGGAATTACTGAAAAAAAATCCCAAAAATATTCCTGCTTTTGTAGTTCATTGCTATTGTATGCTTTTTCAAAAAAAGTATGATGAACTACTGCAGAGAATTGAAAATGTGCCTGAAAAAATATTAATTCCGCATGAGCAACTGGGAATCCGTTGCCTTACTAACATATTAAAAGGGGATAGAATAAATGCTGGTGTTCAATTAAAAAAGTTAGAGAAAGAAGCTGAAAACCCGGCAGCTTTCCAGGCACACTCATACCTGTTTCTGGCTTATGCAAATCTTCGAAAGTTTGATGAGGCTTTTGAGTTATTGGAACGTTCGTTAAAAATGAAATCTTCGGTATTGCTTTTAAGTTATTCCGATCCGCTTGTAAATGGTTTGGTAGACGATAAACGATATGTACGTTATCACAAAAAAATGTACGGACACCTACCTCTCCCAAAAATAGTAACGAAAAAAAAGCCCTTACTCAATAAAAAAACCGCAACTGAATTTGCCAGTAAAGTACTGGATTTTGTGGAAACCGAAAAGCCATATTTAAATCCATCTGTTTCCTTGCGGGATTTAGCCAATCAAGTTGAAATTCATCCAAATCAACTTTCATGGTTGTTGAATGAATATGTTGGGAAAAAGTTCAACGAATTTATAAACTATTACCGTTTGGAACATTTTAAAGAACTGGCAAAAAATCCTGAAAACGCACATATTTCCATTATCGGACTTGCTTATGAAAGCGGTTTCAATTCGAAAACCGTTTTTAATACCTTCTTCAAAAAAGAGTTAGGAATAACGCCTTTAGAGTATCTGAAAAACTCAGATCAAGAAAAAAACAGTTCGCATTTATAAATCCGAATTCATTTTTAGTTTTTCAGAACTTCTTAACCATTGCTTGCGCGTAGATTTGCTTTTGAATACATTTTTACAACGAAAATTATGGAAGCAAATACAATGAAAGCAATTATAGCAGAGAGATACGGTAATCATGATGTATTAAAATTAAAAAATATTGCAATTCCAGAACCAAAAGAAAACGAAGTTCTGGTAAAAGTTCATGCCTGTTCAGCTACCAGAGCTGATGTTATGATGCTCTCTGGAAAACCCTACATTAGCCGTTTGTTTGTTGGAATCAGAAAGCCAAAACATTCCATTCCCGGAACCGGATTTGCAGGAGAGGTAGTTGAAGTAGGTTCAAAGGTTCTAAAATTCACTATAGGAGACACTGTATTGGGTGAGACTACATTAGGGTTTAGCACAAATGCCGAATATGTAACTGTTCCGGAAGATGGTGTAATTCTTCATAAACCAGAGAATTTATCTTATGCCGATGCAGCTCCATTTTGTGATGGCCACCTGACCTCCATTAATTTCCTTAAAGAAATAGGGAATGTTAAACCCGGACAAAAAGTTCTGATTAACGGAGCTTCTGGAAGTCTGGGAATGGCAGCTGTTCAACTGGCAAAATATTTTGGAGCTGAAGTAACGGGTGTTTGCAGTACTGCAAATGTAAGTTTGGTAAAATCCTTAGGAGCCAACCATACCATCGATTATAAAAAGAATGACTTTACAAAATCTGAAAATCGCTACAACATAATTTACGATACCATTGGAAGTAGCTCATTCAGAAAATCTAAACGCATATTAACGAATAAAGGAGTATACATATCACCGGTACTGAAATTCTCACTGCTTTTACAAGTGATTCGTACTTCAATACCTGGCAGTAGAAAAGCAAAATTTGGTGCATCAGGCTTAAAATCAAAGGACGAACTTCGTGTATTGCTTTCAGAATTATTGGAGATTTTTAAATCAGGAAACCTTAAAACAGTTATTGATCGTCAGTTTCCTCTTGAGAAGGTAGCTCATGCACATCAGTATATTGCAACAGGGCATAAAAAAGGAAACGTGGTAATTATAGTGGAATCATAAAAACAGGAGATCATGAATAAAAAAGAAAAAAATGCTGGATTAGTTGCTGGTATTTCTCTTATTATAATGGCAATAGCAGCAGGATTCTCATATGGATTTGTTCACACTAGCCTGGTGGCAGAAACGCCATTGGCAACCGCTCAAAATCTGGCTGACAATAGTGAATTGTTTTTAGCCGGAATAGCAGGATGGATCGTAATTATTAGTACAGATTTAATTGTAGCCTTCTCACTTTGTACATTTTTTAAATCTACTAATCAAAAAATATCGATGATAACGGCTGGTATACGTTTGATTTATACCGTCTTTTTGATTTTGGCAGTATATCAACTGGTAGCTATTCATTTCATTGAACAGCCAACTGTTTTTGCGAATGATATTGCAGAATTATTGGGATACTTTGAACAGATATGGTCGTTTGGGCTTATTCTTTTTGGCCTGCACTTGATCGGTTTAGCTTATTTGTCAATAAAGTCAGCGCATGTCCCCAATGTCTTAGGGTACTTACTTTACCTTGGAGGTGTTATCTATATCATTATCCATGCCGTAAAGCAAAGCTCATTATTGGATATCAAAACAGTTCAGAGTTTAGAAAATGGATTGGCCTTACCCATGGCTTTGGGTGAAATGTTGTTGGCCTTTTGGCTGATATATATAGGTTTAAAGAAAATAAAACCCAAAAATAATCAGGCAACAGAGAAATTTATAGTATTGAATTAATTATAGTTTGTAAAATTTAAAATCAATTAATTATGAAAAAAATAATCACACTTTTATTAATTCTTGTCTTTTTGCAAGCAAGCTATGGACAAAACCATATAACTAAAGGAGACAGCCTGAAAAACATAGGGCTTCTTATGCCTGCATTAATGGAATACGGAGGAGCAATGATGCAGAATCCTTCTGCTGAAATATCATATAAATTAGCATCAACGTCCGCACTTTTATGGACTTCTCATATGAGAGATACTGCTTTCTATTTCCTAAACTATGCACTCCAGGATGATTCAACATTAGAGGTATTATACAATCCTGAGTTCTTAAGTTTAATTGATGACCCAAGATGGGAAAAGATTAATGATGCTCAAATTAAAAAATATGAAGCTAAAAATGGTGCAGTAAGAAATGAAGCATTTGCCAGAGCACTTTTCCGAATGATTATTAAAGATCAGGGATTGATGTATGCTGGAAATATTGAAAGAAAAAAATATATGCAAAACGGTGGTTATTTTAGCACACCTGCAATTTTCCCTGTTCTGGCAATGGAAGAAAAAAATAAGGAAGAAAATGAGGATATGTTGCTGAATCTTCTTGATAAATATGGATGGCCGACTGCATCAGAAGTTACTGAATATGCAGCTGCAGGAGCCGCACTTATCATCAATCATGCAAGTCATGAACTGCGATCTGGGTATTTCCCCATGCTGGAAGAGGTATTTAAGAAAGGAGAAGCGCAGCCATTAAGATATGCTAAGATGAAGGATCGAATATTAGTAGAAGAAGGAAAAGAGCAAATCTATGGAACCCAGACTAAATTCGAGAATATGACTCCTGTACTTTATCCGATAGCAGATTCGAAACACGTAGATCAGCGCCGGGCTAAAATTGGATTAGGCCCCTTAGGTCCTTATTTAAAGGAGAAATTTGATATCGATTGGCAGGTTCCTCAGACCAGCAATTAATGACAGCTTATAGAATGAATTAATAGGACAGAAAAATCTAAAGTGGTAGAGAGATTTTAACTGGCTTAATAAAATTCTGATTCAGTAATAATTGAAATTTCTCTATCACATGAGCACTAATTTTAAAAAACACTGAACATGAATAAAGAAGATATTTTAAGAGACTTTATAGATGAAGTTTGGAATAATCAAGGATATGATAAAGTTGAAAAATATATCCATCCAAAATATACAGTACATGTGGATAATGCAGATCCATGGGAGGGAAAGACAATAGATCATAATCAATTTAAAGAAAGATTGAGATTTTCATTCGATTCCTTTCCGGATATGCATTTTGAAATAACCTCTGCCATTGAGGATGGAAATCAGGTGGCTATAACATGGATTTTAACCGGAACAAATAGTGGACCCATTGCAGAGTATCAGGCTACTAATAACCGTATTGAAACCAAAGGAATGAGCATGTACTATTTTAAAGATGGTTTAATAAGCGGTCATTCTCAGGTTTTCGACAGGACAACTGTGATGAAGCAACTAGGATTTTAATCACAATGAAAACACGTAAAGAAATTAAAAAAGAATACAAGCAGATGAAATTCTTGATGGGAGTTTTTCAAGTTAAGAATTTGTCAAATAACTAAGTATTGAAGAGTAAATTGGCCATATCAGGGTGATTTGGAATGGAAATAAGTGATTTGATTACTGCTGAATCGAATATTAATGATTATAAATTAAAGGTCGGATGTGATGGATTTTGGTTAGGTTATATGAAAAGTATTACTAAGCAATATCGAATTTCAGGTTCATTAAAAACAGGATTTGGTGAGGCTTTACTAGTGAACGATAAACTGAAACAGCTATAAAATAACGGTGTTCATTTGTACCGGACAGATGAACACCGTTACCGGAGTATGCTTTACTCAACTATTCCTGCGTTAAATCACCTGTTCTGGTGATCACAATATTCTCATTAAATCGTTGCGTTATTTCTTTATAGAATTGTTTCAATTCTTTGTAATCTGAAGCTTGGTAGTTAGGTTGTTTGATGTGATAGGAAGCGGTTAAGATGATAGTTTTATTATCCTTATTAATGGCTTTAAATGTTATTGCAACATTCTGAGAGTCTTTGGTGTAGGCTTTGGGTAATTCATCAACAATATATCCATCTGGTATGTTGATTTGTGCATGATAACTTTTTACCATTGGATAAATAAAATCAATACCATAGTCCCTTTTTTCCTGCTTAAAAGGATTCTCCTGAATAGGAAGTTTCAGAAATGGAGCCAGTATAATCTGATCACCAATCTGATCAACATTACTTTCAAAGTTGATATTATATTTAAAAGCGTGCTCTTTTTCAAAATCAGCTAACTCAATAGAATCTTTAAGTATTAAGCCTTTATCTTCCAGTTGCTCTGTATATTTTTTTGAATCAGCCTCGAATTTTTGTTTCTCAGCCACCGATATATGACCAGTACACTTTACATCGGCAGTACCTGTTATTTGATTGGTTTCCGGATTTAAAGAATAATTTAAGCTGACTTTTTCATAAGAGGGTGTTTTGTTATAAATGTTTACCCACCTTTCATTATCCTTTTCAATAATAAATCCCCGGTCATTACAATAATTAGCAGGAATTATATTATTCGGACAATAAAGGTTAGTGGCATCTAAAAGAAGTGGAGAGTCATTAATATCAACCAATATCAAAACATGATTAAATAAATCGGAAAAAGGGAAACTGTCGGTAACTTTTCCGTGATCGCGTGTACTGATGATAACTGGTTTAGCATCAATGCCAACAGCTTTTAATATGCCTAAAGCCATCAGGTTTATATTGGCGGTATTCCCGGTTTTTTCTGTGATGAACTCCTTAATGCTTTTTGATGCCCACTTGTTGGTATATCCATTGGGTTTAAAGTTTTTCTTAACGTAGTTAATAACGGCATCTACTCTTTCAGAAGCAGGAAGGCTGGCAATTTGGATACATTCTTTAGCTCCGTATTTTTCTGCCTTTTTAATATACTTCCCAAAATCATTAGAGGCTATAAATTCTTTAGCCAGATCGGGCCAGGTGGTCATGTATTTCTTTGAATATCCCGATGGGTAGTTTATCTCAGATAATTGAAAGTCTATTTTTTTTATGTAATCATCTTTGGATGAAATGAAACTTTCATCATTAAATGATGGCAGGTTTTTCATCCCAAAAGTATATACCATATCATGAAAGGTTAAACCCATAAATTGTCTGTCCAGTCCTCTCTTTTCCTTTTCGTTGAATACATCAAAGTTGCTGAATCCTTGTGCCCTGTATCTATAGCTGAAAAATGGTATCATAGCTGTTTTGTATTCACTGTAAACGGTGGGTATCTCCGACTGAAATTCCCAATCAGGCAGATGCGTAAAATAGGGCGTATTAACGGTATAGCTATATTCAATAATACATCCTTCTTTTAAATTGGGTAAGGCAAATTTTTTACGATACCAGTATTTGTTAATTGGCTCTTTATAAATCTGCTTGGGATCTAATTCAGTTTTCTCAACAGTTGATTTGTTGTAAAAGTATGTAGTTGCTTTAATGTCACGAACCATTTCCATATCATTTTCACCAATATACAATGGAATTGAAACTTCACCCTGATCAAAAGCTGATTCTTTAAAAATCTTAACTCGTTTGTGACGTTTAAACAGTAGTGAGTATCCGTTCTCATCTCTAACAAACATAGTTTCTCCTTTGTCGAAGATAACTACGGCAGGTGCATCTGGTTCAAAATCACATTTTGTAGCAGATTCCCAGGATTCTTTTTGCTGAGATATTAAATTAGTACCAATTAGTAAAATACAGATACCAATAAATAAAAATTTCTTCATGTTTGAGCAGGTTAATGTGTTATAATTATCTTTTGATTTTCCTGAGCATTCACTTTTTCAATAAATTCATAAAAGTCTTCATATTTCTCTAGTACATACTGGTTTTGATTCAATTGCAGAGATCTAACAATTGTTAGGGTATGATCGCTAAAACTATATTCTTTGTGGTAAGAACCAAAATCAGAAATCAGTTCAGTATTGGCTAAGCCATCCACCTTCGTTACCATATTATTAAAAGAGTACACAAGAGTATCACGTCGGTTTAACGGATAATAAATAAACAGGTCACTCTTTCTTTTTTCAGGTGTTTCCATATCAAAAGCTATCGATTTAAATGGATTAATCAATGTTTTTGATCCTAGCTTCTGGATCAGTCTGTTAACATTTCCTGTCAGATATAGGTTAAGAAACAAGGAGTCGCGATGAGGTCTGTTAATGGTAAAATTGGTGATGTCAGTTTTATCGGAAAATCCTATGTAATCAATGTATTGTTGTTTATCGTTTTCAGATAAATCTGTATCAAATGATTTCATATAGTCAAAAGCTCTTCCTTTTAATATACCTTCTGATGAAAATGTGGCATCCTGATTTTCGTTGACTGTGATCGTTGTTTTATACAACTGTAACGCATCATTAAGAGTATGTTTGGGAGTGCTGGCAAATTCACTTGAATCTTTTTTGTAGAGCAGTACTTTGCGATCCTGTGTATGAGAGCCCAAGTAATTGAATGGAGCGGTTTTATCGGTGCATTCTAACCAGATAGTGTCTTTTTTTAGAGGAACACAGAGGATGGCATGATTGGCTTGGGGTGAAGGGAACTGATCTTTGACTTTTATGGGTTTAATACCAGAATATATGGTGCTGTAACAGGATTCAATATTAATTTCCTTTAATAATGCTTTCATGTAATTGGATAGCGCTTTGCAATCGCCATAACGATTGGTGCATACATACGTTGCGGGGTAGGGTATCAATCCTCCGTTTTCCAGGGTGATGCATATGTAACGGGTATTATCCTGCAGGTAATGGTACAAGGTTTTTATCTTTTCTATATCATTGCTAAGGCTATCCGTTAACTGATGGACTTTTGTTTTTTCCTCAGCGGTCAATTGATCCAGATCTTCTATTAATTGATAATTCCAGTTTCCATAATCTTTCCAGGATTGACTATTACCATCAATTCCATAATGAAAAGTTTCGGGCATCACTCGTACATTCGGAATCAATTCATTCATATCCGGTGAATAGGATTCCTTTTGGGGAGCAACATAATCATGGAGTTCCCATTGATATAGTTTAGAATCTTCATTTTCAATTATTGTAGCAGAATCAATATGCTGCTGATAAATATTGATGGATGATTGGATGGGAATTTCAATAGACAGGGTAGCATTGTGTGTTTTTATTTTGTTGTTTTTATCTGGATTCCACCAGGCGAGTGTTATAAAAGTATTGATGCTAATGGAGTAACTGTACTTTAGAATATATGGGTATGAAGTGTGTATTAATTTAAAACAGAGCATCCTGTCATCGGAATGGAATTCAATGTTTGACCATGGTGTTTTCGTTTCTATTTGTTTCTTTTTAAGTTGTCGGATCTCATTACCAAAGATATCGTAAATGCCAGCCTTCAGGTTTTTTGGTGGATTGTCAACCCTGTATGGTATTTGTATCTCAGCATAATTGGTTCCGGCAGCATTATTAATTTGTATTTCGTATTCGATGTTTTCCTTAACCGACCTGCCATTGAAAGAGATATAAGTGTTGTAATTGATTATTTCAGCATCGTAGTTTTGACAGAATGTGGGTATTGTAGTGGTAATGAGTAAGATAAGCAAGTAAGAGCGCATTCGGTTATTTTTGCAATTGGTAAAATAATATGTATAAAAACAAAAATAATATAATTGTTTGAATATACATGTGGATGAGTTAAATGATAGGAGGGGAAGGGATTGAATAACATACAGCCATGGATCTTATATGGAGTGAAATGGGGCATAGGTCTCCTGAAAAATGAGTAACGGTTCTAATATCCTGTCATTTTGAACCTTTCAACATTTTTACCGAAAACCAGGCTAATATGGCAATAACAACTAGCATAATAACCCAAAGCCATGCTTTATTGATCAAAGGTGTTGGTGGTTTGGGTTGTATTCTGAGTATTTTCTTCTCTTTGCCCAGCTCTAGTTTATAAAGCTTTTCAGGTATCTTATCAGTGAATTTACGTATGTCGTAATTTGGTTTCGGAGCCTTGCTATTACTGTAACACAGGTAATAACTGGCTGGTTGACTAAACCTGGCTTTTAAAAGGTGTTGATATCCGTTTAAGTCTATTGTACTGACATGTAGAGGCTGGTTATCATGATTGTAAATAATGATTTTTAACCTCTTAAGCACCGTGCTTTGGATGTTGAATTCATTTTTCTCCAATGAAGAAAGTGTTCCCGTTCTGAGGGAGACATAATTATATTTCCATCCTTTTTCTGTTTTTATGCTATCACTTAAATATTTTAGAGTAACAGGCCGGTAGTAATCAATAGTGTCACTCACATGAATTGTTATCTTGCTGACAGGTACGGGGGTGTTAAGCGATACAACAACTTCAGTTTGTTTGTGTTTTTTCATTTCCAGAACCGCCATCTCTTCAACAATATATGTGTTAAGATGTCCATTACTTGTAGTAAGTTGCTTTAAGCTGGCATGATTCAGGTTTGGATTTTTATCAGATGGTATTAATAAGCGAAGGTAAGTATATTGCGATGCCGGAAATATGAGTTTGGTAAACTGATAGTCGGTTTGCTCGTTTTTAATGGAAACAATGCGGTAATTATTCAAAATGGAGAACCACTCATTCTGGTTCATACTTCCTTCCAGTTGAATCTTCCAGTCAAAGTTTTTATCATCAAAATCCAATGTTAACTCATTAACCTTTCTCTGTTGTTTATTTTTAAAAGTATAGTAATACCCCTTTTGATTGTGCGATTTGTTGATGGTTTCAAAAGGTATTTCTGTGTTTGTTGTTTTAGGGGCGTTCACTTGTAAAACATACGGTGCTTCTATGGTATCATTGCTTTGAGTGATGCCATAAATTCTGATATCGGTCATGTTGTTGGATGTCTTTCCGTATATATCATCGGGTAATTCAATAGAATGCCATTGATTTTCTATATTTAAAAGTTCTCGTTGGTATGTGTAGTCGTTTATTTGTCCTTTGGCAGGGGTATAAATAGCAAGTACCAACAGGATTAATATGCTGGTATTGATTTTATATATAGAATCAGTATTGTTCATATTTTAATTTCTTAAGGCATTTATTCAAATGCAGATGAGCTGTTTCTATGAAATGAGCACTTGTTTAATATCCACAGTTCATTACAGTTTTCAATCAGCTTGATTTTATTCTTTTCCTTCGTTAATATTCACCTTGAATTTGTTGTATAAAAAGGAGATGATTAAAAGGAGAACGCCCAACGATACAAATACAATTGTTTTCTGAATGGTACTCAATTCTGTTAAATCATAAAAGAAAAGCTTAACTAACGTGAGTCCAAAAAACGAAATTGCCGCAATTCTTAAGTATTGCTTTTTCTGGATGATTCCCAAAGTAATTAAAAACAGGGCATATACTCCCCAAATAATACTTAGTGTTGTTTTGTAGGCAGATGTGGATTCGTTAATGGATAGCCAGGTTATTAACTCGTTGCTTATTGCAGTTACAATAACCACATGTAATATCAGGTCAAAGGCTTTATGTATTTCAGCTTGCATAAACATTTTTTTTATGTACAGATGGCTGACAAATAGCATTATGGCTAAAGAGGCGAAAGAAATATACCGGATGCCTACGTTAAAAAATCCCACATTATAATATTGAGCATTAGTTTGAAGTACATAACTATCGCGCAACTCGCCCAAAGTATAAATACCCGCAAACAGAAATACAGCTACAGCAAAAGTGTTTAAAGATAATGTTGTAATAGCAAGTTTGGTATTTTTGATTTTACGAAAATTTACCAATGAAAGTATCGATAAAAAAACGAAGGTATAGTTAAACGTCCAGATAGATTTAAAACGATGAAGATCGTTATCATACATCGAACCGGAGTATTGATCTCCTGCCTGTTTTACGGTTATTTCAGAGGCATAGTATAACTTGTCCCAATAATACGATATCTCAACCCAGAATGCATAGTAAACGGACAGTAACAGGATAGCAGGAATGGCAATGTTAGTAATGGATTTTAGCACCTCACTGAGAGGTTTTTCAGCTACATATTTGGGGCTGTTTTGTATATAGGTAATAAACGAAAAGGCAGCAATAAAAAGCAACGAACTCAAAAAGCTGATGTTAAAGATAGTCGTCATGCTATCTGTATCATCTGAAAATTGATACAAGTTATAGTTGAACATCCAGTCCTGCATTAAACTGAAAAAAGCCAGTATCATTAACGGGTAGGATAAGATTTCGTAGGCAGGTACTTTTTTGGTTTTGCCTATCCAATAAAGTAACGCAGCCTGACCAACCCACAATAGTGTAACCCAATTGCCATCGAGTTGAACAGGAATAGCAATGGTAATAAATAGCAATACCAACCCGATAACAAAGTAAAACAGGTTTCTGTCTGCCAGTTTTTGTTTATAAATAATACTACCAATTATAAAGTGAATAATCGCATTTATCAGGGTATACAAACCTAATATTTGTTCATATTTACTCTCGTTGGCTAACAGGGCATAACCCACACCATAAAATATAAAGGAGTTGATAAGCAAAAGGACAATATCTACCCAGTTGAATTTTTCCTTTGTGCGTAGTTTGTATGCCAGAAAGGTGATGTAAAAGGATGCAAAAAATAAGGTTAAAAAAGAAAAGGCAATGCCAAAATGCTGGATGTATTCATAATCGGCAAAGTACCAGCTAAAATATATAACCCAACTTAAGGCGAAGGACACATAGTAAAGCGGTTTCCAGTATTTTTTAAAGGATATAACCAGAATACCGGCATTGATGATTGACATGTATGTAAATAATGTAAATACATCTCCACTTTCGGTACTTAATAAAAAAGGAACAGCATAGGCGCCTACCAATCCAATATGTGCAATAACTTGTCTGTTATAACTGAGTGCTGCTATTACGGTAAAAATGGTAAATAGTACCATGATTAAAAATGCAGCCAGCTGAGGTATTAGCTCAAAAATGCTGTAAGCTGAGTAGGTAATAAAATACATAGATGCCATGGCACCACTGACCAAAACGGCACTGTAGTTTTCGTATTTGGCACGAAGTTTCATTCCCACCAATAATAAGCCAGTACCAAATAAGTATCCTAAAATAATTCTTAAGGTAGGAGATATTAAGTTATGATCGATTGAATATTTAGTGCCAATAGCGAGCCCAATGACTGTAATGGCTATTCCTATCTTGTTCAATAAGTTTTCTCCAATAAACTTTTCCAGATTCGACTTGCCTTTGGCTTTAAAAATGTCATTAACCGGCTTTTTAATTTTAGGCTCAATGGAATGCTCTTTTATAACTGGAGGTGTAGTAATGATATTTTCCTTTGGCTTTTCTGTAATAACCTGACTGGTGTGAATTCTGGTTTCTTCTTCAGAAGTGTATGGAGACTGGGGTACTTCTTTGTTTTTTTTAAGTGATTTGATTTCTTCTTTTAAAGCATTGATCTCCCTAAAAAAATCCATCTGTTTCTGCGTCAGGGATTCTAACTTCTCCTGAAGCTGGTTTATTCTATTATCTGACATATAATATCGAAAGTTGGGTAAAATATTGGTTAAATGTAATGAAAAATATTTAGTCTTCAGTAGGCATTTGATGAGCCACATCACTGCAGTTTAACTAAAGGAACGGTTCTGATGAGCAGCTTGCTTATAGAGAACCGTTCCGGATTTCCGGCATTTGAGATGCCACATCATTGCAGTTTAACTAAAGGAACGGTTCTATATAACCATCAAGGGAATTAGAACCGTTCCCTAAATTTTCTGGAAGTGAAGCAGCGAAGTGTATTGATTTGAAGTAATTTTCAATGTGTAATATACTTTTTAATACATATGTCAGTTAAAAATATCTTATTGCAATAATTATGATTTTTGTGATTAAATTGTAATAACTTTCGATATTCAATAGATCTTTAATAACTTAAAATACTACACAAAATGATGAGACATACAATTTTAGGAGCAGGAGGTTCTATCGGTAATGCCTTGACTTATGAGTTGTTAAAAGCTAATGAAAAAGTGAGGCTTGTTTCCAGAAGTAATTATTCAATACCCGGCACGGAATCTTTTAAAGCGGATATTACTTCTTATCAGGAGACCTTAGCTAGCGTAAAAGGTTCCGGTGTTGTATACTTATGTGTGGGTTTACCTTATGATTCTAAAATATGGGCTGAATCATGGCCCCGGATAATGTATAATGCCATAAATGCCTGTAAAACAGTAAATGCAAAGTTGATTTTTTTTGATAATGTGTATATGTATGGTATGGTTGATGGTAAAATGACGGAAACAACACCATACAATCCATGCAGTAAAAAAGGAGAGATAAGAGCAAAGGTGGCTTCGATTTTAGAAAGCGAAATAAAACAAAAAAATATAAATGCAATAATAGCCAGAGCCGCAGATTTGTATGGCCCTTATGCCACAAAAACAAGTTTACCCTATATCTTCGTGTTTGATAAATTAATAAATAGAAGTAAGGCTCAATGGATTGTAGATGTAAAAAAATCACATTCATTTACTTATACTGTCGATTGTGCAAAAGGACTTTATTTACTCTCCAAAGATGAGGAATCTGTAAATCAGGTTTGGCACCTTCCGACTTATAATCCGGGGATCAATGCTGAAACACTCATAAACCTGACGGCAAAAGAATTGGGTGTAGAGGCTAATTATTCTGTATTAAAAAAATGGATGATTAAGTCATTTGGATTTTTCAATAAGGCAGTGGCAGAAACTTATGAAATGTTATATCAGTATGAGAATGACTACTATTTTGATTCCACCAAATTCAACGATTATTTTAAATATCAGCCTGTTAGTTATGAGGAAGGTATTTGTGAAACGCTTCGTTTTATTAAAAAAAATCAATCCGCCATTAATTAAATACACAAGTAATCTAAGGACTGATTTATCGCCATGTTATAGTAACCTGAGTTCGATTAAAATTAGCCAGCTCAAAATTCAGTAAATGATTGATTTACAATATAAATTTTTGAGACATAGCGAGCTATGGTGATAAAATTTAGAGCCGTAAATCGATTATTTACTGAAAAGCTATGAATGTCACTTATAAATACCGATTTTCTGCGTCATATTTGCTTACCATAG
>JBNKRV010000009.1:0-18360 GCA_050296935.1 Marinilabiliaceae bacterium
TGTTTGCGAAAGCATAGCGGGCTATGGTAAGCAAATATGACGCAGAAAATCGGTATTTATAAGTGACATTCATAGCTTTTCATTAAATAATCGATTTACGGCTCTAAATTTTATCACCATAGCTCGCTATGTCTCAAAAAAATATATTGTAAATCAATCATTTACTGAATTTTGAGCTTGCTAATTTTAATCGAACTCAGGTTATGAGTTATCTGATTTATTATAGCTTCGGACTATCCTTTGTTACCATCGTATGAACCATATCGGAACCTGATCCTATATCAACTTTAAAGACACCATCAGGTAGTTTTGATAAATTCAATACAATTTTATTTCTGCCGACTTTTGCAGAATAATTTTTAGTTAAAACTACCTCATTTGATTCATTAACAATTTCAATTGGTATGGATAATTTCTGAGAGCATTGTATTTCAACAGCAAATAATCCTTTTGTTGGATTTGGATAGCTTTTTTCAAGAATGATAATATTGGGTATTTCATTCTTTATAATAACCCATGTGTCTGTTGTAATGCCATTACTTAATTCACAAGTGTAGCTCCCAGATGCGATCTCAGAAAAATTAAAATGAAATGTATTTGCATTGTCTTCTCCACTCTTAGCCGAAATTGTTTGTTCTAAAATGGTCAGATTTGAATCGTCTGTAATTTTCGCCGTTACATTGCCATCTTCCGGTGAATAAAAGGTAAAGCTAAAATCGTCAATAACCGGATTAGGAGATTTACTAAGTATCTCCAGATCTCTTAAAACAATATCCTCAGGTTTTGTGACATTACAGCTCACATTTGTGGTACCATTATTTAATGTGATAATATATTGTCCTGCAGGCTCATCATTTAAATCAACTGTCAGTTGATTGTCTGCCCCATATTGAGGACTGTCAGTTGTTGTTAATATCTCGTTATTGGAATCATCAAAAACCGTAACATCAACAGGATTTGTATCTGGTGAAAAATAAGTAATTGTAGCGAATCCATCTGTAGTACTGGTTGTGAAATTAGTAATTTCCAATACTTCAACAATTATTGTTTCTTCTTTGGTAATATTACAACTTTGGGTAGTTGATCCATTATTAAGTATAACATGATATTGTCCATTTGGCTGTTCGCTCAAATTAATATTTAGCTGATTGCCTCCTCCGGTCTGAGGTGTATCCGACATAGTTATTACTTCAGTATTGGATGCATCATTTACTGTAACGTTTACAGTATTTGTATCTGGAGAATAATAGGTAACTGTTCCAATGCCATCAGTAGTGTTCGCTGTATAATTTGTTATTTCAAGTAAATCAGGTGCTTCCGACGATGAAAATATATTAATTCTTGTTGAAGCTAATCCACTTGCATCTGCTCTTATTACCATATTATCATAACCACCTTCAACTGTAAATTCAGCTTTCCCGTTTACTGCATTAACCGGGTTCGAAGATGTGATTTTTCCATCTCCACTTTCAATACTTAAAGAAATAGAATTTGTTGCATTAGTAATTCTACCATACCCTCCTGCAACTTCATCACATACAAATACTTTTATAGTAGTAGTTTCCTTGGCGGCAATTGTAGCATCGGAGGTATTGGCTTTTAAGTTTGATGCAATACCACTTCCATCTCCGCTGACGGCTCCTGCCCATACATTGGTTGGTTCACCAGCGGTTTCTTTTGACCAGAATCTGGCTGCAGGATGCCCCTCTCGAATGGGGATAGTGGTTGTAGGAGCACCGGATTGGGCTCCTGTCATAGAATAATAAAAGTCGTTTGAAAAGGAAACTCCATTGTTTGAGGTGCCTTGAAAAATATTATTTCTTGAATTTCCAATAAAATAGTGCTTCCCATTAAAATAGTCAATTCCTTTAGGGTATACGGATAAACCACTTCCAGCTTGTACTTGCCAGGACGATCCGTTAAAATAGTGAACAACATCCTCCCAATCACCATCGTCATGAAATTCCCAAATTAATATTTCACCCGTTCCGCTAACTGCATTCATGGGGGCGTAACCCATATAACCCTGCCTTAATGGGTCTCTTTGCGGAGGAACAATTTCACAATAATTGTCCATATCAGTTTCATTGATTGAACTACCTAATGAAGTGCCATCTGCACTGTAAAACTGTTCGTTTTCCGGTTCAAAGTAAGCATGGTATAGTCCTTCTCTTGCCCAGTCATGATTATTGGCAGGAATACTTGCTCCGGCTAGTGTCCATGAAAAATGAAATCGCTGTGGAACTCCTTCTCTGTATGGTTCCTCAGAAATCATACCTACATATATTTCTCTAAAACCTTCTGCATCAACAGCTCTTTGTATTGCCATCACCGGTTGACTCCAGGTAACTCCGTTGTCTACGGATTTAACGTAATACATTGGCCTTATAACATTGGCAACGGTAACCCTGTAGAATATATAAATATCTCCGTTTCTGGTTTTAATGGGCATAGGATATGAACCATCATCAGCCTGAGTTAACTCTTTTGAAGTCCAGGAGGTTGGATCTCCTGCAACATCCATTTTTGCAATCTTTAGCGGGATATTATGTGCTCCGTAAACAACAATCGGTCTTCCATCATCCGGAAGGACGATCTGAGGGTAATTGTGGTTGTCGTCCTGATCGGCTATTCCTACCGTGTTTCCATTGTCCCAGGTGTTGTTATTGTTATGGTCGCAGGTTACAACATAAGCATTACCTTTTCCTGTTGTGTTCATATATACCATGTAGGTTTTATTGCTTTCCCTGTCATATACGCCAACACCCATTGGTCTTACATCGTCATTATGACCATCATTACCTATTAAAGTACTCCTGATAGTAGAGTTATCAGCAAATATTGCTGCATTACTATAAAGTGAAATTTCCTTGTTAGATTCAAATGTTGCTGGAAATGAATTTGTGGGATATTCAATTTCATTAGCCTTGCTCGTAATAATATCAGCAGCTTTTGCATTTGATGAGCAATGAAGAAGGGCTGGCAGCAAATTTAAAAATAACAATAATGATAAATTTTTCATGACATCATGATTTTAGAATTTATATTTATTGCTACCGGTGAAAGCTGGTTCTCCTAGGCTGATTTTTTTATGTGTGGTGTTCTGTAAGTTACAATCTATATTAATTATTACCAAAATATTGTACCTATATCTATTACGGAATGTTTCAAATATTGTTATCATTATTTTCGGTTTTATCAGAAAATGAAATAGAGCATCGTTCAAATTTCACGAAGCTTAATTATTCGAATTTGTTCCTCCGGTGCAATAAAAAACATTTCAAATTAATTAGTGTTCGTCTATAAAGTCCAACAACTTCTTTGTTGCTCAAAATCCAGATCCTCATATACCCTGGTATACTGTGGTTTGAGTTTTTTACACGCCTTGTATTTATATTTTGAGAGCAAGAGTCACAGCCTGCCCCGGTTATTTCGGGGAAAAAAATGGAGTTTTCTTGCTGACACTGATTAACATACCTGAACATGTCAGATTTGAGAGGTTCAGGATTTTGATGTAGAATAATCGGATGCAGATTTAGTATGAGAAAATATAAAAAAAATCGTCAGCCCATTAAACATTTTTTCGGATTTTTGGTTGCGGAAGCCTTTGAATAATTGGATGTTGCTATGTTTTATTGATGTTGTTTTTTTTAACAGTGTAAAAATTGTAATGTCCGGTTTTTTTACAATTTGTTTTTCTAAAAATACTTAGCATTTATCAATGAAATAAGTCTGTTCGACAAAGTCTTCATGCATTTAAAATGAAAAAGGCATAGATTTATTAAAAAGATTCGGATCAAAATCTATTAGAAATTAATTATTTAATGGTATGAAAAATCAAATTAGAAATTTTATTGCGGAGACAACTTTTATTGATCCTGAAATTATTAAAGATGATACCTTAATTTTTGACGAAGGGTTATTTGATTCAATGGGTTTATTGGGTTTAATTAATTTTTTGGAGAGCGAATATAATGTTGTTACTGAAGATACGGAACTTCAGGAGGAAAATTTCGGTAGTGTAGAACGTATTGCTGCATTTGTAGAAAGAAAACTGGTTGTTGCCCAGTGATCATTTATGATTAAGTTATTATTAGATTTGTTGGAGCTACGTCGTTGAATTATATGGTATACAGAAACATTATGTAAGGAGTATCTTAAGTCCCTCTCTCTTTCATAATTTGTTCATGACATTTCCTGATTACTACATTTTAACTGTACTTATGTTTGACTTACCACCTATAAAAGCAATGGCTATTATTTAGTTTCAATATGGTTTGAATTGAACCGGAAAACTCACCTGAAATACCTATCTGAGAATCCGGTTTTAATAATAACCTGAGTTCGATTAAAATTTTAGAACTCATTAAAACTTTAGAACTCAGGTTAATAGAGACAGGAGGAAGCATATTAATTTGAAATATTGAATTGATTTAGGATGTTTTTGCGATTAAGTTTTATTTAAGCCAGTAATTGAAAATCTATACTAGACTATTATTTTTTTAAAACAGGAACTATGTGTGGTATCGCCGGATTTACATCTCAAAATAGAACAATAGACTCAAAGCGTACATTAAATGCAATGCTTACGCGTATTCATCATCGTGGACCGGATGAATGTGGATTGTATTTAACTGACGATGCATGTATCGGGAATGTTAGATTAAGTATTGTTGATTTGGCTTCCGGACAGCAACCTTTAAGTACACCCGATAAAAGGTATTGGATTGCCTACAATGGTGAGGTTTTTAACTATCCGGAACTCAAAAAATTACTTGAACAGAAAGGACATACATTTAAAACCAATTGTGATACAGAAATAGTTGTGCATATGTATCAGGAATTTGGTGCTGATTGTTTAAAGCAGCTCAACGGTCAGTTTGCGTTTTCAATATGGGATAATCAAAAGAAAGAATTGTTTTTAGCCCGCGACCGAATGGGGATTCGACCCTTATTTTATACTCAACAAAAAGGAAATCTTGTTTTTGCATCGGAGTTAAAAGCAATTTTTGAGCACCCATCTGTAGAAAGAGGTTTTAATGTTCAAAGTCTGCAGCAGGTGTTTACATTCTGGACCACGTTAACACCCAATACGGTATTTGAGAATGTATATGAAATACCGCCGGGTCATTACGCATTGTATAAGAATGGAGAACTAAAAATAAACTCCTATTGGAATCTTAATTTCAATAAAAATGCAAATTTGTCTTTCATAGATGCTGTTGATCAATTCCAGTCTTTATTTCAAGACTCACTGGCATTAAGGATGAGAGCAGATGTTCCGGTTGCCGCTTATTTAAGTGGTGGTATAGACTCTACAAGTACCACAGCCTTTATAAAAAAAATGTTTCCGGAAGCATTAAATACTTTTTCAATAGGTTTTGAAGAAAAAGATTTTGATGAAACAAGTTATCAGAAAGAAGTAGCTGATCATTTTGATACAAAACATCATTCCGTATCATTCCGGAATAGTGATGTTGTTGACTTATTTGAGAAAGTAATATGGCATACAGAAACTCCCATTCTGCGGACAGCTCCATTTCCAATGTATAAACTATCAAAGTTGGTACGCGATAATGGCATTAAAGTAGTAATTACAGGAGAGGGAGCTGATGAAATGTTAGGTGGCTATAATATCTTTAAAGAAGCGATTATAAGACACTTTTGGGCCAGATATCCAGATTCGAAGATACGTCCCCTGTTACTGAAAAAATTGTATCCTTACCTTCCGCATCTTCAGGGATCAGGAAATAGTATGCTAAAACTATTTTTTGGGTATAAATTATCAGAAACCGAATCACCAGCATACTCGCATTTATTAAGATGGAATAATACCAGTAGGATTATGAATCATTTTTCCGAAGATATTAAACATCGTATCAATGGTTCGAACCCTGTTGCTCAGTATAGTAATTCAATTAGCGATAAGCTGAAAGATTATTCTCCGGTTGCAAAGGCTCAATACATCGAATCCAATATTTTTATGTCGGGTTACCTGTTGTCTTCCCAGGGCGATCGGGTCGCTATGGGAAATTCAGTGGAGGGAAGGTATCCGTTTTTGGATCATCGTATTATTGAATTTTGTTCAGGATTACCGGACGATTTTAAAATAAAGGGATTGGAAGAAAAGTACCTGTTAAAACAAGTTGTAAAAGATGTTATTCCATCTTCAGTACTTAAAAGGCCAAAACAAGCGTATAGAGCTCCGATTGCACAAGCATTACTTGCAGATAAAAATGGATTTGTAAACGATATTCTTGCACCTTCACAAGTGAAAAATGTTGGCGTATTTAATGATTCTAGCGTGACCAGCTTCATTAGTAGAATGCAAAAGGGGGCATCAATTTCCGAAATAGATAATATGGCGTTAATGGGAATGTTATCCACTCAGATATTACATAATCTGCATATTGGAGATTTTAAACCTTTGAGGGATAATGAAATCAGAAGTGGAGTCGTGGTGAATATATAACAAAGATTGTAGCATTATTGAAGCTAATGAAATCGGCAATCATTTAAAATCAACTATAGAAAATATTGACTTTGATATAAAATTAAAAAGTGTAAAAATATGAGCGTTAACAAAAAACCATTTTCAAAAGATATACTTCATCTTGACAATATTGATGAAGTAATTGATAGTATTTGTAAAAAAATGCAGCAGGATGTGTTTAGAAGATTTCGTCGCTATGGTGGTGTTATCGGAGTAAGTGGAGGTATTGATTCATCTGTTACTCTGGCCATTGCAGTAAAAGCTTTTGGTGCAGGTAAATTGTTGGCTGTTATGCTTCCTGAAACAGATTCAAGTCCGGTAAGTGAATCGTTAGCCAGAGAGCTCACTGAGAAATTCGGGGTAAAAAGCATTGTTGAAAATATTAGTGGAGCTTTGGATGGCTTTGGATGTTATAAAAGGAGAGATGAGGCTGTGAAAAGTGTAGTTCCGGAATATGATCCGGCTGTGGATAAAATGAAAGTAATTATTCCTCCGGAATTTGTGAATAAAAATATGCCTCCGGTGCATTATGTTTCTGTTAATTTTAAGGATGGTTCAGAAAAACAGGCTCGTTTGCCAATGAAGGAGTACTTGCAAATTGTAGCAGCTTCTAATTTTAAGCAAAGAAGTAGAGCCAATATGCTTTATTATCATGCCGAAGCTTTAAACTATGCGGTGCTTGGAACTCCTAATAAACATGAAGTTCAACAAGGTTTCTTTGTGAAGTACGGTGATGGAGCAGCGGATGTAATGCCTATTGGTAATTTATATAAAACACAAGTATATCAAATAGCTAAACACCTGGGAGTTCCTGATTCAATTATTCAGCGTACGCCAACAACGGATACTTATACAGCAGAGCAGACTCAGGAAGAGTTTTTCTATCAAATGCCATTTGAATCAATGGATTTACTGTGGTATGGTTGGGAAAATGATTATAGTCCGGAAGAAGTTGCTGTTGTTATGAATATGACCTCTGAGGAGGTGAATAATATATACAAAAACTTTGCTCGCAAAAAGAAAACTACAGAATACCTTAGAACACCTCCTTTGCATGACTATCATATTGGAGTTACCGAAGTGGTTTCCTAATTATGTAATGAGATCTTTGACACATATAAAATCAAAATAATAATCAAACCTTCTTCATTGAAGGAGGTTTGGATTTTTTACACTGGTTTTATCAATAACTATAAATGCTACGGGTAATGCTAATTGGTGCCTGTCCATAAAGTAGGGTGTTTGGACTATAAAGTTTAAATGCAAGGCTTGTGAAAAATTCAGACCGCACTATACCAGCGTATATAAGGATTTGAAGTTTGAGCAACAATGCAGTAGCTGGACTTTATAGACGAACACTAATTATAGAGTGCTTGACTTTTTTGAATGTGTTTAAGGCCTTTAAGTGGATGTTGTTAAATTAAAAGTTAAAGTTTATGAATTGCATTGATTACCTATTGCCAAAACAAATAGAGGAAAGTGAAATCTTCGTTCTGGGGACAGGAGAACAATTGTCGTTTTACAAAATAGAACAACAGGTTTCTAAACTTTCGGCTATAATCAGGGATAAATTTGGATTAGGAAATAAGTTTATTCTTTTATCTCCCAATAATAACTTTTTTATCATTAGTTATTTAGCCATAATGAAGTCAGGTAACGTAGTTGTCCCTTTAAATCCTGCAACAGAATCAGAATCTTTAGAGTTCATAAAAGAACAGTCTGGTGTAAAGCTGGCTTTCATCCCTAAGTTAATGCAGCGAAGGATTCAGGTTGATTTTAATTCAATCTGGAGTGAAGATGATATTAAAGATTTAATGGCAAATGAATCCATTCAGCCAATGAGTGAAGAGGAAGGGTTTGATCCGGATACGCTGGCGCAGATAATTTATACTTCCGGATCAACAGCATTACCTAAAGGTGTAATGATATCTCATAAAAATATCATCGCAAACACATCATCAATCGTTGAATATTTAAACCTGTCTTCTGATGATATTATGGAGGTGGTATTGCCATTTTTTTATTGTTATGGTCTGTCATTATTGCATACCCATTTGAAGGTGAAGGGGAAAATTGTTTTAAATAACAATTTTATTTTTCTGGGATCAGTGATCAACGATTTGAAAAAGTATAAATGTACCGGGTTTGCCGGAGTTCCAAGTCATTTTCAAATATTGCTACGAAAATCAGATACATTTGTTAATTCTGAATTTCCGGATTTGCGATATGTAACACAGGCTGGAGGAAAATTGCATACGGTATTTATTGAAGAATTTCAGCATGCTTTTCCGAATACCGAATTTATAGTTATGTACGGACAAACTGAGGCTACAGCCCGTTTATCATATCTTCCTCCTGAAAAACTTAAGGATAAATCAGGCTCAATTGGGAAGGGTATTCCCGGAGTTGAATTAAAGGTAGTGGATGGTGATGGTGTGCCGACAAAACCAGGTGTTGTTGGAGAGATTATTGCCAGGGGTGATAATGTGATGTTGGGTTATTTTCTAGATGATACTTCTACGGATGAAACATTAAAAGATGGATGGCTTTATACGGGTGATCTGGCAAAGGTTGATGAAGATGGTTATATCTATCATGCTGCCCGACGTAAAGAAATTATTAAAGTAGGAGGTCGTAGGGTAAGTCCGAAAGAAATTGAGGAAGTTATTGTATCAATTCCTGGAGTTGTGGATTGTACCATTGAAGCAATTGCGGATGACATACTTGGAGAGGCTATTAAGGCAACTCTGGTTAAAAATGAAACTGATGAAAGTTTAAATGCAGATATGGTGAAGGAATTTTGTAGTAAAAAGTTAGCTGCCTATAAAATTCCACATTTTTTTGAGTTTGAGACAAAAATGAAAGTGAACTCCGCAGGTAAGAAGGTCAGAGTGTAATTGTGTGGTAATCAGCTGTTATACTTGGTTGTTTTATGGGTTTGCAATACTTATTTAAAGATTGATGGATTCTTACATTTTAACTTAAGAAATAAAAAGAGGTGTATGTCATAAAATAACGGTGGTTGGTGTAATAACTGTTTTTATCAAGTAAATGATGCTGTAAATTAGTAGCATATAAAAATTGATAATGCTTATGGATTCTACAAGTACAACAGGGGTGATGAATATACAGGAGACTGCATTGGTGAATGTTGCGGTAGATGACTTTGTTGTTAAAAAAACATTTACTGAGAATGCAAAAAAAGAAAAGATATTACAAGGATTAGATATAAGTATCTATGAATTTCTATCAGAAAGAGTCATTCCGGAGTCTCCGGGAGTAAGGATATTGGCAACCAATAATATACAGGAAATTGTACCATCAGATTTTAAAGGTGTTAGTAGTTTTGTAAATCTGAAGAAGGTAAATAATATTCAGTATATTAATAAATTTTTTAATCAGGTAAATAGGTGTTTGCCAGATGCAGGAAGGTTTATTGGTTGCGTTGAGGCAGTTAGTTTTAAAAAAGAAAAAATACTAAAGAAAAGGAATGTATTTACATTGGTATATTGGTTTTACTGTTTTATGTTTCATAGAGTATTTTCAAAAACAAAATATCTTAAAAACATTTACTTTTTTTTAACCAGAGGCCGTTATCGTTGGCTTTCAAAAGCCGAAACATTAGGTAGGTTAGCAAGTTGTGGCTTTGAAATTATTGAGTATAAACGAATTGGGGATAGGTTATACTTCGAGGTTATTAAAACGAGAGAACCTTCCTACAACAAAAATCCTTCATTCGGACCATTTTTTCCAATGAATAGAGTGGGTAAAAATGGAAATATGATTAAGGTCTATAAAATGCGGACAATGCATCCATATTCTGAGTATCTTCAGGATTTTGTCGTTAAAATGAATGGATATAATCATGTAGGTAAACCATCAAATGATTTTCGACTAACAGGATGGGGCAGGTTTTATAGAAAGTACTGGCTCGATGAATTGCCTCAGCTTTTAAATGTACTTAAAGGTGAATTAGGTCTGGTTGGTGTAAGGCCACTCAGTAAAACACGATTCAATGAGTTACCTGAAGATGTACAAAAAGAGAGGATTAAGTTTAAGCCAGGATGTATACCTCCCTACGTTTCTTTAAACATGCCTGATTCAAAGGGAAATATTGAGGCTGAAAGAATTTACATGAAAGAAAGAGGCGAAAAAGGATTTGTAATCGATGTAAAATATTTTTTCTTAGCACTGTTTAATATTTTTACCGGCAAAATTAAAAGTTCGTAAGTTGTTATATAATATTTCACTTTTAAGTTCTGTGAGTATAATATGCATTAGCTTGCTGAGTAGGCATAATTAAGATATCATTAATGTTCACGTGCTTTGGTCTTGTGATAACAAATTCTATAGTATCGGCAATATCTTGTGCTGATAAAGGTACAATTCCAGAGTACACATTGTCCGCTTTTTCCTTATCACCATCAAACCTTACAAGTGAAAATTCGGTATCAACCATTCCAGGTGATATTGAAGTGACTTTTATGTTGTGTTTTAATAAATCAATTCTCATGCCTTGAGTTATGGCATTTACTGCATGTTTAGTAGCGCAATATACACTTCCACCCTCATATACATTAATGCCGGCAATTGATGAAATATTAATAATGTGGCCATTTCCCTGATCCACCATCCCTTTAATAATCTCCTTCGACAGAAATAATAAACCGGTAATGTTTGTATCGATCATCTGTTGCCATTTATTCCACTGAGCTTCATATACCTTTTCAGTGCCGGCTGCAAGTCCTGCATTATTTATTAATAGATCTGTTTTCTTCCAATTCTCAGGAATACTTTTTAATGCATTCGTTGTTTCATGCTGTAATCTAATATCAAAACATAAACAAAGAGCTTTGATTTCATATGTCTTTTCTAAGTGAGATTTTAATTCGATAAGCTTGTCATTTCGTCGGCCGGTAATAATTACATCGTAATTGTTTCTGGCAAGCATAGTAGCCGTTGCCTTTCCGATGCCAGATGTAGCTCCTGTAATTAATGCAATTTTATTCATGGTTTTTATTTTATTGTTTTTGATATGGCATGTTATGTATATTTATTTTTCACTTTGTGATTTGCCACATGAAAAGTATTCCGGTAATATGGTAAAAATTTCTGCAACAACCTATAAAAATTATAATCGATCGATATTTGTATGGATGCCGTATAAATTAGGTTTTGATACATAAAATCAATCTTGTAGATCTTTGTTGTTCATTATTTTTTTTATAATTTCAAAATGTTTTAATGCAAGAACCAGACCTCTTAAAAACAAATATAGATTATCTTTAGCAATTCATGTAAATCATAGTCTGAGGCATTTTCAATTAGTGATAGGGCGTGATTTATGCAGTTTAAATGGGATATCAAGAATGGTTTAAAGTTATTGCATTTTTATGTGATGAATAAAAATAAAAAATGTTTTCCCAAAAGGAAAGATTAGGCATTAGTATCAGGGAGTAAGTATCTGATAAAATGATTCTATATTGTAAAATGTTAAATTAATACCTATGAGTAACAATAATTTCATCATCCAGAGTACGGAAAGTCTTAATCTTTCATCTTACGAAATAGAATTAATCGCTGAGATATTAAAACGAGAACCGAATGAACTTGAACTGGATATTTTTTCAAGGCTTTGGTCAGAACATGCCTCCTATAAAAACTCTTTAAAATGGTTAGGTAAATTACCAAAATCCGGTGATAAAGTTATTGTGCAAGCAGGTGCAGAATCAGCTGGTGCAATTGATATAGGAGATGGTTATGTCTGTGTGTTTAAAATAGAATCTCATAATCATCCTTGTTCTATTCAACCAAGATTAGGAGCACTTACTGGTTTACGTGTTGTTACCAGAGATGTATTTTCAATGGGTGCAAAACCAGTTGCTTTTCTGGATTCATTACGTTTTGGAGATGGTGAACGTGATACTGCTCGCTGGTTATTTTCAGAAGTAATTAAAGGTATTAAGGACTTCGAAGAAAATATGAAAGTCCCGGTTATTGGGGGAGAATCTTATTTTGATAAAGCTTTTAATTCCAGTCCACTTGTTAATAATATGACGGTAGGAGTGGCTAAAAAAGAAGATTTAATATATGGAATTGCAGAAAATGCTGATGATATTATTTTAATCGTAGGGGCATTAACGTGGAAGGATGGCGTCGATAATGATGCATTTTCTGCAGATGTTATAACTGAAAGAGTATCCGGACAGCTCAGTTATGAACAGATGATGGATTCAACAGTTGAGAAAAGTCTGTTAGAAGCTGTAAAAGTATTGAATGAACATAAGCTAGTAGGTGGAATTCAGACAATTGGATCAGGAGGAGTTGTAGGTGCTGCAACAGAAATGGCTGCACGAGGAGAAAAAGGGATGATTATTGATTGTAGCAAGATTCCTGTAAGAGAAAATGATTTAACAGGAAGGGAAAAGTTATTATCGGAAACCTGGGGGAGAATGCTCGTGTGCATTAATAAAGATAATCTTCAGAAAGTTACCGGGTTATTGCAACCTATGCAGTTGGCGTCTTCTGTTATTGGTAAAGTTATTGATGATGATAGTTTGTTCTGCATGGATAACGAAGAGTTGTTAGCTCAAATTCCGGTAACCTATGTGGGACTGGGAGGGAAAGCTCCTATTTACGATAGAGAAATTCAGGAGCCGGTTGAAAATGAAATAAAATCACTTCATATTGATGATGTTCCTGAACCAGACCATTACCCGGAAGTGATTGGGAAAATGCTGAAAAGTATAAATATTGCATCTAAAAATTACCTTACAGATTCTTTCGATCATTCGTTACAAAAAGAATCATTAAGTAATAAATATCCATCAGATGCTTCTTTTGTATATGTTGAGGAAGCCAATAAAACACTTGCTGTAACCATTGATTGTAATTCGTATTACGTAGAGTCAGATCCCTATGTAGGTACCCAGATTGCTGTGGCAGAGGCAGCCCGGAATATTATTTGCGGAGGGGGGATTCCTATTGCAATTACTGACTGTTTAAATTTCGGAAATCCATATGATCCTGAGGTTTTTTGGCAATTTACGCGTGCTGTAGATGGATTGTCTGAAGCCTGTAAAGTATTTAATACTCCGGTTGTAAGTGGTAATGTTAGCTTTTATAACCAAAGCTCCGTGGAAGGTAGGTTAACATCTATTAGTCCTTGTCCGGTCATTGGCATGGTTGGTTTGGTTGAGACGAAGGAGCATCATACTGTTTTATCATATAAGCATAAAGGCGATATGATATTTCTTATTGGAAAATCAAGAGATGATATAAATGCTTCAGAGTATTTAAATTTTTACCATGGAATAAAAAGTCACTCGGCTCCTTATTTTAATATTGAAGAAGAACTGGAAGTTCAGGAAATAATTAAACAATTGATAAGGAAAAATCTGGTACGATCGGTTCATGATGTATCTTCCGGTGGGTTATTTTTTAATTTGCTTGAATCAGCCGCTCCATTGAATTTTGGTTTTGATATTACTACGGATGCTGAAGTTAGAAAAGATGCCTTTTTATTTGGAGAATCTCAAAGTAGAATCATCGTATCTGTATCTCCGGAAAAGCAAGATGATTTTGTTGATTTTATGCTTGAGGCCGAGACTTCATTTTCTGTGCTTGGGCATGTAACCAAGGGTGAAATTAGAATTGATGATGAGTCTTTCGGATTTATTGATGATCTTAAAAATGTATTTTCCTCACATATGAAGAAATGGACTGATGGAGAAGTGTAATTAATATTCTGGATAAAAGATCAATTATAGACTGATGATAAATTATAGGTGTGGATTTTTAATAGTACTAATGTTTGTGCTTCCTCTGGTAAACTCTTATTCACAAGATGAAGCAAGTGTGCTGAAATTAGGAGAAATTATTCCGGATTTTAAGTTGGATGGTGTTGATAAATCTGTTTCAACGGCTGACTTAAATGGAAAAGTGATTTTAATTAACTTTTTTGCGACCTGGTGTCCTCCTTGTCGTAAGGAATTACCATCCTTAGAAAAAGAAGTCTGGTTAAAATTCAAAGATAATCCGGCGTTTAAATTATTAGTTGTTGGAAGAGAACACTCAGTTGAGGAGATGCGGTCATTTTCAGAGGGGAAATTTACGATGCCGTTTTTTGGAGATAAGGATCGGGCAGTCTATAGTTTATTTGCAGAGAATACCATACCTCGTAATTATATAATCAATAAAAAAGGAGAGGTCATTTATGCATCCTCGGGTTATTCTGAGGAATCATTTGCTAAAATGATAAGAGTATTAGTTAATGAGCTGAAGTAAATGTTTTCTCAAACTCTTTTCAATGATTAAATATAGCACATGTATAGATGTGCATATGCTTTCTTGCAAAGACTAAATACTTATGTATTTTTGCAACAAAATTTCATTTCAAAAATAAATTAATGACCGTTACTCCTTATAAATCTTCAACAGAGGGTAAAAAGAAGCAGATACAGTCAATGTTTAATAACATTGCACCTAAATACGATTTCTTAAATCACTTTTTATCAATGGGAATTGATAAAATATGGAGAAGAAGAGCAATTCGATTACTTAAAGGAATAGAAAATCCTGAGATATTAGATGTTGCCACAGGAACAGGGGATTTAGCTATTGCAGCACTTAAGCTCAACCCTAAAAGAATAGTTGGACTGGATTTATCACCAGAGATGCTCAAGGTTGGAGAAGAAAAAGTGCAAAGAAAAAACTTATCCCATATTATATCAATGGTTGAAGGTGATTCAGAAAATCTACCTTTTAAGGAAGGAGAATTTGATGCTGTTACGGTGGCTTTTGGCGTAAGGAATTTTGAAAATCTGAATAAGGGTTTGTGTGAAATAAATCGGGTATTGAAGAAAGGTGGTAGATTTATGGTATTAGAGTTTTCGAATCCATCAGCTTTTCCATTTAAGCAGATTTATAAATTATACTCTACAAAAATATTGCCTTGGTGGGGAGGGTTATTATCAAAAGATAAAGATGCTTATACTTATTTGCCGGAGTCTGTTGCTGCTTTTCCTGAAGGCAAAGCATTTGTGTCGGAACTGGAAGGAGCTGGATTTAAGTGTTTAAAGGTTTGGAAGCAAACATTTGGAGTTGCAACCATTTATTTTGCTGAAAAAACAAAACAATAAATTTTGCAAAATCTTGTTATTGTGATGAAGGATATTTACAGTAAATGTTACTAAGGTTGTATCAGAAATGAAATTGAAACAAAAATATATCGTACTTTTTTTTGCATGGATACTCATTCATGTTGTTTCGGCACAAAATTCGAAGAAAAAAGTTCCGAATCTTCCTGCATTTGATGAAAAACCAATTCATTATGGTTTTTTAATTGGTTTTAATACCATGAATTTTAGTATACAACATACAGGTGCCTCCACGCCTGAAAATGGTAATAATCCAGGATATTGTGAGGTTCTGAATTTGAATCCGGGTATAAACCTGGGAATCGTAACGAGCTTACGCTTAAATAAAAACTTTAATTTGCGAGTTTTGCCGGGTATTTCTTTTGGACAAAGAGATTTATCTTATATAGATCAGGATGGGAATATAAACGATGAACCACTTCAGTTAAATTCAACTTTTCTTGAGATGCCTGTCATGATTAAATACAGCTCAGCAAGAATGAATAATTTTAAACCTTATTTAGTAATGGGAGTTAACCCTCGATACGATCTGGCTAAAAACAGGCAGGATGGATTGTCTCTTAATAGTTTAGATTATTATTATGAAATTGGAGCAGGTTTCGATTCTTATTTAAACTTTTTTAGATTGTCTACAGAGCTGAAAATATCAATAGGTGTTACAGATGTATTAAATCATGAAGGCACGGGTGATGCTATTGATTTGCCTTATACCCAGGCTATTGATAGATTGACATCCAGAATTTTTGTGTTGTCATTCTTTTTTGAATAATATATTCTTCTATTATCTGGAAGCACTGGTTAATGAATGTCTTGTTGTGTTTATATATATTCTATAAAATACATTTAAACTATTATCTTTGCGGCGTTTAGCAAGAAAAGAATGAAGAAAGATATCGCATTAAGGTTAACACCTCAGGAAGCTTCCGATGAAAAATATTATAAACCTTTAATAGCTAAAAAAATGAAGGTTGCCCCTGATAAGATAACCTCTGTCAGGGTGAGAAAAAGATCCATTGATGCTCGTCAGCGTCAGGTTATGGTGCAGTTATATTTTGATGTGTATGCCAATACACCAGCTCCGGAGAAGAAGATTATTAATTTCGAATACCCTGACGTTTCTAAAAAAGCGGAAGTGGTTGTTGTTGGAGCAGGCCCTGGTGGATTGTTTGCAGCTCTTCGATTAATTGAGTTGGGTTTTAAACCTATAGTTGTAGAGAGAGGGAGGGATGTTAATGAAAGAAAAAAAGATATTGCGCTGCTGAATCGAAATAATCCTGTAAATCCGGAATCGAATTATGCTTTTGGAGAAGGGGGAGCAGGGACATTCTCTGACGGTAAGTTATATACAAGAAGTACTAAAAGAGGCGATTTTAATAAAATTCTTGATGTTCTTTATTTTCATGGAGCTCAGGAGGATATTCTGGTGGATTCCCATCCTCATATAGGAACTGATAGATTACCCGGAGTAATCAGGAAAATGAGGGAGTCGATTCTGAATGCAGGAGGAGAGGTGTTGTTTAACTCTATGGTATCTGACCTTATTATTTCTGATGATAAGGTTAATGGAGTTGTATTGAAAGATGGTACTTCAATTAAAGGAGAAGCTGTTATTCTGGCTACGGGACATTCTGCAAGGGACGTGTATAACATGTTACATGATAAAGGAATTGAACTTGAAGCCAAAACATGGGCAATGGGAGTCCGGGTTGAGCATCCACAAGAGTTAATTGATCAAATTCAATATCATTCTCCTGAAGGACGGGGAGAGTATCTGCCTGCAGCGTCCTATAATTTTTCTACCCAGATAATGGATAGAGGTGTGTATTCTTTTTGCATGTGTCCTGGTGGTTTTATAGTGCCAGCAATGACAGGTGAAAATGAAATGGTTGTGAATGGAATGTCTCCATCAAAAAGAAATTCTCCATTTGCGAATTCGGGAATGGTGGTTGAAATTCGACCAGAAGATATTCCGGATGAATTTAAAAAACAAGGTGTTCTGGCAGGATTAGCCTATCAAAAAGAGGTAGAACGACTATGCTATATTAATGGAGGAAATAATTTAATAGCTCCGGCTCAAAGATTAACTGATTTTGTAGATTCTCGTTTGTCGTTTGATCTGCCGGAAACCTCATATGTTCCGGGTACCATTGCATCTCCACTTCATTTTGTATTGCCGGATGGAATTACAAGTAGATTACAGGAAGGATTCAAGCAATTTGGGAAATGGGCTAAAGGGTTTGTTGACAGTGAGGCGATTGTTTTAGGAACAGAATCCAGAACATCCTCACCAGTACGAATACCAAGAGATCCCTATTCACTTCAACATGTGAAAATAAATGGATTGTTCCCTTGTGGTGAAGGAGCCGGATATGCAGGAGGAATTGCATCATCTGCAATTGATGGAGAAAAATGTGCAGAGGCAGTTGCTCAATTGTTATCAGATAATTGATTGACCTCTGGTTGCATAATATACTAACCTCTGTTCGACATAACATCTGAGCTCTTTTATTTTAATCGAGCTGAAATTACTAGTAACCTGAGTTCGATTAAAATTAGCGAGCTCAAAATTCAGTAAATGATTGATTTACAATATAAATTTTTGAGACATAGCGAGCTATGGTGATAAAATTTAGAGCCGTAAATCGATTATTTAATGAAAAGCTATGAATTTCACTTATAAATACCGATTTTCTGCGTCATATTTGCTTA
>JBNKRV010000010.1:0-2538 GCA_050296935.1 Marinilabiliaceae bacterium
AAGCAAATATGACGCAGAAAATCGGTATTTATAAGTGAAATTCATAGCTTTTCAGTAAATAATCGATTTACGGCTCTAAATTTTATCACCATAGCTCGCTATGTCTCAAAAATTTATATTGTAAATCAATCATTTACTGAAATTTGAGCTCGCTAATTTTAATCGAACTCAGGTTAATAAGTATTCTTTTTTATAGAACTCGGGATTTCGTCCCTCATTTCCCGTATCAGGCTCCTCAGAATATGTTTAATATCTGAAACAAATATACAACCAAATTTCGTATTCCTGTTGATGATTTCTCTGAGTAAATCCATGGTGTCTTTGGGGTGATCCATATTAACTTGTAAATCCCCATCCCTACATTGGGTCGTTCAGATGGCACTTCCCCAATTACTGCGGTTCTACGAGACTACTCTGACTTCTGCATGCCTTCTCATTGACTCCCGTTGTCCTTTGTCGCAGATACCTGTGAACCTGATTTGTTCAGGTTATCAGAGCTTTTACGTAATACCATCAGACGTTTTAAAAAGCAAATTGGAGGTTCTCCTGGTCAATTAAAGTTAAATTGGGATGGGGTCTGATTTGAAAATAAAAAATGAACGCCCGATTAACGGGCGTTACATAAGATTATTTTAAGAATTCCGAGTTTACCCGGTTAATAGTGATAGTTATATTTTTGAAATTACTAATCAATAATTGTTACTAAATCTTCTGTGCTTTTTCTAACCTTTTTCAGGTTTACCAACCAATCGCTATCAACCTCTCTGTAACCAATAGGAAGCATTACTGCACTACGCAAACCTTTTGCTCTCAGGTCTAATATTTCATCTAACTTGTCAGCGTCAAACCCTTCCAGAGGTGTTGCATCTACACTTTCATATGCAGCAGCCGTTATAGCTTGTGAAAATGCGATGTACGCTTGTTTGGCAGCATGATTATAGTTTACTTCTTCATCTTGTTGCGGATAAATACTCAACAGCATTTGACGGTAATTTTCCCATCCTTCGTTTTTAAATCCGCGAATCTCGTTTGTTAAATCGAACATATAGTTAATTCTATCTGCTGTATAGGTGTCCCAGGCAGCAAAAACGAGTAAATGAGAGCAGTCTGTAATTACAGATTGATCCCACGCTATTGGTCTGATTTTTTCTTTAATTTTCTGATTCGTTATTACAATTATTTCAAAAGGTTGTAAGCCACTTGAGGTAGGAGCTAAACGAGCCGCTTCGATAATATTGTCGATTTTATCTTGAGATACTTTTTCTCCATTCATTGCTTTTGCAGCGTATCTCCACTTTAATTTGTCTAATAATTCCATTTCAATTTGTATTAATATAGTATTTATTTTTTCTCAGAGAGTATTTTAATCCATTGGTTTAGTAGCTCTTTCAGTTGAAGAACTTCTGATAAGCTGATGTTTTCATTAAGTAATTTTTTCAGGAGTTCGTCAGGAATCGGTTCGGCTTTCTCTTTCAATAACTTTCCTTTTTCTGTTAACTGAACCATAACGCTCCTTTCGTCTTCTTGTGATCTTTGTCGCTGTATAAGCTCAAGTTTTTCCATCCGTTTTAACAAAGGTGAAATCGTATTGGTGTTCAGGAGTAGCTTTTCTGTAATCTGATTAACAGGGAGGTTATCGTTTTCCCATAATACCATAAGTACTAAGTATTGCGGATAGGTAATGCCCATTTTTTCCAAATAGGGCTGATATGCTTTTGTGATAAGTCGTGAAACTGAATATAGAGGAAAGCAAATTTGATTGCTTAAATGTAACTGAGTGTTTTCCATTAGTCATTAGTTTTACTGGTTTTCCATGATTTCCATGCCCCGGATGACCATAAAGCCCATGCCACTAGTATAGGCTGAAAAAATAAACGGATCAATCGAGCCTTGTCTGAATTTAAGACTCCAAAGGCATCTTTACCATCCAGGTATTGGGCAATATTTCCAGGAAAGACTAAAACAAAAAACAAGGCCAACGCCCAACCGGATTTTATGCGTTTTTTTTTCCAGAAAGCTAAACCAAGCCCCAATAGCATTTCTACTATACCAGACAGTATGACCACCAAATCTTTACTCATCGGAATCCAATCCGGCACCTGAGACTGGAAGTCGATTCTATTAAAAGTAAGGTGACTGAATCCGGCATAGATCATAAACATGGCCAATAGGATTCTGAAAATGTTTTGTATTAATGTTGTTTTCCTGAGTGTGTTCATTATATCGTTCGCGTTTATATTGTACGCGATGCAAATATATGTCATTTTGCTCAAAATGCAAGTCATTCTGGATTAATGTTTCAAATATTAAAGGATGCAGGGAATAGTAGCTAATCGGGATAGAGTAGCGGATTACTACGTCTATCCCCCTACAGATCCTGACGTACAGAATTACTCGTAATAACCTGAGTTCGATATAAAATTAATGGCTCAAATCGCTTATAAATATTGAGTTTTAAGGAATGTTTGCGAAAGCATAGCGGGCTATGGTAAGCAAATATGACGCAGAAAATCGGTATTTATAAGTGACATTCATAGC
>JBNKRV010000011.1:0-9114 GCA_050296935.1 Marinilabiliaceae bacterium
ATTCAGCTTGATGATTGGCAAATAGCATTTGTAAGCAGTATCAACGGTGGAATATCCACCAAACTAAGCACCATTATTGACTTTCTTTTCGGTGGTGCAATATCAGGAGTAAACGATGTCAAACTTAAAAACAGACGTAAAAAATGAAAACATTCGATGAGTTGTTTGATGGCGTAATCAAACACGAAGGCTATTATGCCAACGTAGAAGGCGACCGAGGTGGGGAAACCTATATGGGTGTTGCCCGGAATTTGCATCCCGATTGGGAAGGATGGCAATACATTGATGCCTACAAAGAAACCTACGATGAAATACCTTGGAACTTTAAAATTGATGTTCCGCAATTGACACAGCTTGTAAAGGATTTTTATAAGCAGACTTTTTACAAAAGGTTTAAAATTGATGAAATCTCTAATGGCTCACTACAAGAAATTATTTTTGATTGGTGCGTTAATAGTGGAGTGTGGGGAGCCAGAGGTGTTCAGCGTGTGTTAAACCAATTCTTTGATGCTGACTTGAAAATGGACGGTATTATAGGTAAAATGACACTTGAAGCGATTGCAAATTGCCAACCAAAGGAACTATTTTGGGAAATCAAAAAAGCTCGAATCCGCTATTACCACAAGATTGCCAAGAAAGGTAAAAACCATTTATTCTTGGAAGGTTGGTTAAAAAGGATAGGCTCGATTGAATTTGATTATTAGATTTTATAACCCTCTCGAAGTTTATGATAATTTTGATATTTGACTAATTATTAAGAAATTGTATGAAAATATAATTTTAACAAAATCCAAAAATCATGGGAATTAAACCTGGTCCAAAACGAACTGCAAAATCTACAGGGAAACCTGATAGACGACAACGAGACAATAAGGAAACTCCGGGCAATACGCCTTCACTAAAGCCACACAAGCATAAGAAAGGGGATTAATTAATTTTTCTACCCCTTTTAGAAAGCCGTTAAATGTTTAACCACTTCTTTCTTAGTGTCGTCCTCAAAGCTATCAAGGTAAAGTTCGGTTGTTCTAAGATTATTATGCCCTAAACTCTCACCAATAAACTCCGTAGATACCCCTGAACGTTTTAGAACTGTTGAAAAGCTATGTCTTGCCGTATATGTTGTTAAAGTCTTGTCAATACCTACGTCTTTTGCAATTAATTTTAAGTTGTCATTTATTCTATGAATGAGCAGATTTAAAGCTAGTCTTACCTTTTTTTCTGGCATGTCATCATCTATGTATTTAAACACATAGTTATCAGGAGAACGGTCTTTATTTCCCCATTTATTAATTATTCTTTTTAAGTCATCTGTTAAAACAACGCTTATTGGTTTGACTACTTTACTTGTTTTTCGTGTTTTTCTGCGAATAAATGTAATGAACTCATTATCTATGTTATTGTATTTTAATCTTACAATATCATTCATGTTTGCTCCATTCATAAGGTAACTGAATAACCACATATCTTTAGCTTCATCACGATATGAAAACTCCTCACATTCGTAGTAATATATCTTCTTGATTTCTTCCATTTTCAAAGCTCTTTTTAAGTTTGAGCCAGAAGGCAGCTTGTATTTTCCTTCGCCAAAAGGGTAAATATCCTTAGAAATAGCACCTTCACGGTGTGCAATTTTAAATATTGCTCTCGTTGAACCCATATAGGTATTAATTGAAGACATTGAAAGACCTCTTTTATCAACCATCCATTTCTCATACTTTTCAAGTTCATGAACAGTTAGTTCCTTAAAGTCGATTTGTTTACTGCCAAAGTAAAGTTTTAGGGTTCTCATCGCAGTAGTGAATTGTTGCCAACTGCACCATTGGTCATTTTCTCCAAATTCTTTTATACGCCTTTCAAAATAATATATGATATTAGTAAGGTCGCCTCCTGCAATACCAAATTTTGTCTTAAACTGCCTAAATGAGAATGTTTCCATTTTAGCAATAATCTTATTTGCTTTATCTTCTATTAAAGAAAACTCTAATTTAATATCCTTATAAATTCCTCTTGGCTTTGGAGCGGTAACTTTATTAAATTCCTCTGGCGTAAATTCATAAACACGCTCTTTATTGTCAATGCTGTAATACATTTGTTTTCGGTTGTATGTAACCCTGAGTTTAGCAGGATGCTTACCATTCTTCTTTGTTTGACTTTTATATAAAACTATTGCAGTACTAACTTTTGCTCCCATACAAACTGTTTTTCGTTTTTTTACTATATTGTACAACCCTTTATTTACTGGGTTTTATGTATTTTTTAATTCATATACTTTCTAACATACAAATGCATGTCAAATATAGGAATTTTGGGTAATATAACGAAATTGAAAATGAGCTAATTAGCTGTAATTGAACTATTAAGAAACATTAAGAAATAAAAAGAAAGTAATGTACAATGTATATACGTAATGCGGGGCGATTTGGTAAATTTGAACATTAAAGCATTTAATAAACAAAGTAGCGGTTTGAAAGTGAAGTGCCTTGAAATCCCGCACTACGCATATTCGAGCCGTTAGCAAAAATACAGAAAGACCCCTGCAAATATGATAGCTAAATTGTACATAAAGAATTTCAGGTCAATCGGTCCAGATGGATTAGTTATTGATTTTGACACTAATTTATCAGCATTAGTAGGAAAAAACAATGCAGGAAAAAGTAACATACTTATAGCTATTGATTACATACTTGGAGGATATTGGCCTAACGAAAGCAGATTCTGTCTTGAGGATTTTTATCAGAAGAATGTTGAAAATGATATTGGAATATGTGTTCTGTTTAAGGAACCGTTTGAACATATCGAAATGGTTGAATCCTGGTTTGAACACAAAGTAAAGGTTCATGGATTCAAGCTCACATATAAAACCTATAAAAGAGATACTGCTGAACATAAAAAGGGCGACTTGCATTTAGAATATCATTGCGTTGATTCAAAAGCAAAAGATATAAGATTGCCAACTAAAGCTCCACGAAAAAGGAATGTACAAGAATATAAATCAAGTTTCACAAAGATTCTAAAGGTAAATCGTAGGTTAAGAGACCAAGTTGAACTTGTGTACATCCCAACGAATCGAGATGCTTTGAAATACTCACCTTCAAACTCAAAGTCATTATTAGGGATACTTATTAAAGAAATTAGAGAACGTTTCAAACAAGACAAAGAATCTATTGAAATCAATAAAGACTTGGCTGAAACACTCGGAGTATCTGAAAATGCAACTAGGGACGAATTATTTGAAGCTTATATTTCAAAAGCAAATGACACTTTAAAAACAAAAGAATTAATACAACTTTCCGATAGCCTTGCAAAATATGTAAAAGAGCATTTAGGTGAAAAGAGAGCAAATGATTTACGGTTTGAATTTAATATTCAAGATGAGTGGGCTCAGTTTAAATATATGGATTTGACTATTGAGGATAATGGTATTAACCTTCCAGTCCATAAGTTGGGTAACGGATTTCAAAGTCTAATTGTAATTTCAATTTTTAGAACATACTTAGAACTAAAGGAAAAGCAACCTATATTTTTAATTGAAGAACCTGAAATGTTCTTACATACTCATGCTAAAAAATATTTCTATTCAATACTTCAAAAACTTGGAGAACAAGGTAATCAGATAATCTATACAACTCATGCAACGGAGTTTGTTGATATTCTTAATGCAGACTATGTTAAAAGAGTCGTGAATATTGACAAATCAACAAGTCTCTTACCAAAGGAAACAATAGATTTTGAGTTTAAAAGAGATGATTTATTAAAGTTAAATACAGCTATTAATAATGAGCGAGCAGAGCTTTTCTTTGCTGAGAAGGTCATTCTTGTTGAAGGAGAAACTGAAAAGGTAGTTTTTGACTATTTACTTAAACTAAAAGGAATTAACCCAGACCTAAATGATATTTCAATTATTGAAACAGCAGGAAAAGGAAATATTCCAAGGTACATTAAGCTTCTTGAAAGTTTAGAAATTCCGTTTGTTGTAGTGTATGATACAGATATACTTAAACTTTCTGGAGAACAAGAAAAGGATAAAAAGATTAAGGAGAACAATGAAGATGCTGCTAGAAAAAATGCAAATATTGAAGCAGCTGCAACCCAAAAGGAATTTTTATTTGCAAATTCACCATATTTTGAAATAGAAGCAGGAATGACGGAAAACCAAAATAAAAAGAAAGAAAGCAAACCGATTAAGGCAATTGATTTCTTTAATGAAATTGGTGATTATGAATCAATTAAAGTTAAAATACCAAGGATTGTAGCCCCGATTGAAAAGATTTTAGAATAGAAAGTACTTTTGCTAACAATAAATATACGTAATGCGGGGCGATTTTATAAATTTGAACTTTAAAACATTTAATAAACATTGTAGCGGTTTGATAGTGAAGTGCTTTGATATCCCGCACTACGCATATTCGAGCCGTTTACATGCCATGTAAAAAAACCTGCATACTCAAAGTTTCGAAAATTTAATTGATTCCAACTAAAAAATAAATAAATTTGCAATTCGTATAATAGAAATGATGTAAAACGATACGTTTGATGAGTAAAAAGCAAATAAATAGAATTAAAATTGTTCTTGCAGAGCAAGATAGAACAAATAAATGGCTTGCCGATAAATTGCAAAAAAATAGGACTACTGTTTCTCGATGGTGTACTAACGATATGCAACCTTCGTTAGAAACATTAGTGGAAATTGCTAATGTCTTAAATGTAAATGTCAAAGATTTATTGCATCCATCAATCAAATAGGAATATGAATAACATAAATATAGAAAATATTAACATTGAGGAAACACCTATTGAGAAGGAAGACTTAGGTACTGAAATTATAACAAAACCCTATGACCCCGAAAAAATAAAAATTGACCATCAGAATGTTAACCTAGGATTTCTTTTAGAAAAACTGGAATATAATGAAATTGATTTAATGCCAGACTTTCAAAGAGAAGGTAATTTATGGAATGATGTACAAAAGAGTCAACTTATTGAGTCAATCTTATTAGGATTACCTCTTCCCTCATTTTATTTTAGTGTTGACATTAAAACGGGGAAATGGCAAGTCGTTGATGGATTACAAAGACTATCTACTTTTAAATCATTTTGGATTGACAAAGAATTAAAATTGCAAGGTTTAGAATTTCTTGACAAATATGATGGAAGTACATTCAATGATTTATCTAGAGCAGAATTAAGAAAAATTAGTGGATTTAAAATTAACTTATATGTTATAGAAAAAGAAACACCAAAAGAAGCCAAGTTTTTAATCTTCAAAAGAGTTAATACTGGTGGACTAATTTTAACTCCTCAAGAAATGCGACATGCCTTGAATCAAGGCATTCCGTCAGACTTTATCAAAAAACTTAGTAAACTAGAATCTTTCAAAAAAGCAACCGATTATAAAGTACCTTCAAAAAGACAAGAAGATAGAGACTTTGTAAATAGATTTGTAGCATTCTATTTATTGGGTTACGAAAAGAATTATAATGGAGAATTGGATACTTTCTTGAATGAAGGCATGGGACTTCTTGATAAGATTTCTGACGACGAAAGAAAAAAAGTAAAAAAAGACTTTGAATTCGCAATGAATACTTCATTTGAAATTTTTGGTAATGATGCATTTCGGAAAAGATATCATCCCGATGAAAAGAGGAAGCCTATATCAAAAGCTGTTTACGATTCAGTAACTGTTAATATTGCTTGGTTATCTAAAGATGAAAGAAAACTATTATTAGAAAATAAAGATAATTTTAAAAACGGACTAATTGACCTATTTAATACTGATGAAAAATTTCATAAATCGATAACGACTGCAACTGGTCAGAAATCAAATGTTATTACTCGTTTCTCAACGATTAAAAATCTTTTAGAATCAATTTTGAAATCATGATTGAAAACATTCATATCAAGAATTTTAAAGCACATTCTGATACAAGAATGAGCTTATCAAGAATAAACATATTGTCAGGGCTGAATGGACTTGGAAAGTCATCTATCATTCAAGCTTTATTATTACTTAGACAAACACAGACAAAAGGATTGCTTGCCAAAGGTTTAGACCTAAATGGGGAACTATGTTCAATTGGTTCAATAAAAGATTGTATTTATCAATATGCTGAAACGGATAATATTGAAATAAGCATTAAAACTAATTATGAGCAAGTCCAATGGTCTTTTGTAGCAGACATTCATAACCTTTCAGACACTTTTATTAAAAGCAATAAAAAAACAACATTCTCAGCAGACTCAAAATTTATACTTTTTAATAATAATTTTCAATATATCAGTGCTTTTAGAAATGGACCTACAAATGATTATGACAAGGATACTTCTTCTGTTGAATTGTTAAATCAGATTTCAAGGAAAGAAGGAAGATGTGAGCTTGTTGCACATTTTTTTCATTATTTTAAAGACTACATCGTTGATGATGCAATTGTAAAGGATTCCAAGTTAGGAAATTCATTAAAAGGTCAAGTTGAATTTTGGATGAGAGAAATAAGTCCAAACATTAATATCCATGTTAATCAAAATGAAACATCTTTCAATATAAAATATAGTTATAGCAATAAAGATATTCAAACTGAACACTTCAAAGCTTCAAACATCGGTTTTGGAGTATCTTACGTTTTGCCAATTGTCGTTGCAACATTACAAGCTTGTTCTTCTGTATCATCCAAAAGTAAAAAAGAGAATAACAGTATTATTATAATTGAAAATCCTGAGGCTCATATTCATCCATCAGGGCAAGCAAAACTGATGGAATTAATATGTTTAGCCTCCAAGTGCGGTGTTCAATTTATAATTGAAACACATAGTGACCATATAATAAATGGATTATTAGTTGGAATAAAAAATAAGTTAATTTCAGAGGATTTTGCAAAAGTATTTTATTTTGATAGATATGACGAAACTCACTCAGCGAACGTAATTGATTTACCTGTTTTAAAAGGGGGTAAAATAAAAAATGCTCCTAATGGTTTCTTTGACCAACTAGATAAAGATATGTCAACATTAATGGGGTTTTAATATTATGGTTAATGTTTTTCTTTTTCTTCCATCATCTGAGCCAGTTTATCAATGGGAATATGATACTGAGTCTTTGCAAGATGAAATTTTGATTGTTGAATACTTTCGTCATCTTAAAAGTTCGATTGACTCAATATTTCTGGAAAATTATCAAGGTTATTATGACAGTTTCAATATTTCAAGTTTTCTAAAGGAATTTGAAGAAATTGAAGATTGTTATCCGAATCCTTCTTTTAGATTATTGAGGTCTTTTCTCAAAGACTGGGAAAATTGGCAAGAAAATCAAAATCAACGACAAGAAAACACATATCTTATTCATGAACAAAATGTTACAAATCACACATTTTGCGAAACGGCACAATTAACAATTGATAATCCCCAACTTAAAAATGTGATATTAAATCTTAATGGACATAAGTTAGGAAATGAAATAATAGTCTTTGTAAATGACACTAGCACAAAGACTCCATGTGTATCAAATTCCAATGAATTAATATCCTGGTTTGCCGAAGAACGATTACCTCAGCGTAACTTTCATATTATTGATAAACATGGCGAAAATAGAGATGAAGTAAGGATAATAAATAATGAGGTAATAAGTCCTTTGCGATGTTCAAGAAATGAAGCACAAAAGCTACTAAAATATGCTATTGGAGATAATCTGAAAGAACTCTACAATTTCGACAAAAATAAAAATAGTTTTATTGTGTTCAAATTTGAAGGGCAAACTCCTCAAAATCTATATCATGGTTATCATTTGCCGATTGACACAAATGAAATTTCCGAGACAATAAAAACAAAATTGACAAAAGATTAAAACACGGCATGTAACATTTTGTATAAGTAATGGCAGGCTACGTGGTAAATATCAGGGTTTGTAGCCCGCTCAAACTGGGTAGCGGTTTGATAGGAAAATACCACGCAATCTGCCACTACTCATACAATTTACCGTTACCTGCAAGCTACAAGACCAGATACACAGTGCTAAAAATTGAACTGATAAAATGGAAATAGGACAAAAATTCAATACACTGACTTTGAAAGAATATCTTTTCTTCATTGACAATTACAAGAAGTACAAAGATTTTAATACGCTTGGACTTTATCGCTCAATAGTTGAAAATAATAAACTGACATTAGAAGATAAAATAACTGTTCGAGAATACGCTCATAAAACATTTCGAAAAACCTTTGACTTTCTACAACTTAAAGACCCGAAGACATTTGTTAACGTTACATATCTTGGACAAGAATTGACAAAAGGTGATGAGGAAAAGATTTGGGATGATATTAGAACAAATCAACAGAAGATATTAGCCAACAAAAGGATTAAACATAGAAATTTTGGTGATTATTCAAAACATAACTGTGGATATGAAGACTGTGTTTGGAACGGAGTTATGATTAGACAAGGTTCTTGGTTAATGGAGAGTAATATGCATTTTGATAGTGACAAGAATAAATACCAACAAAAATTGAAATCAGAGAAACGAAAGACTGATAGAAAGAATATGAAGCAAATAATAAACAAAGAACTTGATAATGAATAATTTAAATCAAGATGATTTTATAGCCATATTGCATTACAGAACCACAAAAGAAGGTGGACGGAAAACTCCAGCACATTCAGGATATCGACCACAAGTGAAATTTGACTTTGAAGAAATGCAGACTTCTGGACAACAGACCTTTATAGATAAAGAAATAGTTAATCCAGGAGAAACAGTAAAAGCTCGTATTAAGATTCTATCAGTTGATTACTTTTTAAATTGTTTGACTGTCGGAATGAACTTTGAATTTCGAGAAGGAAAAACAATTATTGGAACAGGAGAAATAACTGAAATACTGAATGATAAACTAAGAAAGCCAGCAGGTAACAATGTATAAAAAGTATATCCGAACGAAAAATAAATGATTTACAATACATTAATATACAGTAACTAACAGTGGTTTTTAAGTGAGGTTTAAAAATTGCCTATCATACATTTTACTATACTTTTTAACGCAAAATAAGGGAGAAAAAAGAAATTAAATTTTTTTGATTTTTTTTCAATCAAGCCGTTTTTGCCTTCCATTTTTATTTCAATTGCATTCAAT
>JBNKRV010000012.1:0-2169 GCA_050296935.1 Marinilabiliaceae bacterium
AAGCTATGAATTTCACTTATAAATACCGATTTTCTCCGTCATATTTGCTTACCATAGCCCGCTATGCTTTCGCAAACATTCCTTGAAACTCAATATTTATAAGCGATTTGAGCCATTAATTTTATATCGAACTCAGGTTAATATAGTTTGTATTTTTAAACTTTTTCAAATACTTCGAGTGCAATTATAAATTAAGTCCGACTTTCCCAAAAACGAACGGCCGACTTCCTTAAGAGCTTCGGTTTCAAACCTTTGTCGGCATAATTTTGGTAAAAAATTTAATCATTAAAATTAAAGGACATGAAAACAATTTGTACTTTTTTATTATTTCCGGTTTTAACAGACCATCTTTTGGCACTAGTCATTTAACAGGTTGATCTGTTATAATTTTATTTAGTATTTTTGTTTTAGAGTTATGACCAGAGATTTTATAGATATTAATGATTTTACTATTCTTGTTGAAGAAGCCTCAACAGATGATATTACAGTTGATTCATGCAATTTTGACGAGCCTGTTATCGCTGTTGCGTTTTATGGTTCTGGCAATGTTGATTTAACGGTTAAATATGGTAATGATGAGAAGGAATTTCATTATACTAAGGGTCTGGCATTATCATTTTATGCCGATGATAAAGTTGAATTTGTGCATACTGTATCTCCGGAAAAACCGCTTCAATGTATTGTGATAGCAACCTCATTAAGAAGTTTAGATAATTTACCCAATCAAGAGGGTGAGATCTTTTCCAGTTTATTAAATGAATTGGTAAATCCATCTGACCATTATGTAGAAGGTCCAAAGTTTTTTATGACCCCTGAAATGGAAAATATTATCGATGCCGTTTTCAACATGAAATATCATGGCAAAACTAAAATGATGTTTTTCAGAAGCCAAATGACCGCTCTTATTTCTCACTTTTTTGGAGAACTTGCAAGTTTACAAACCGAAAAGATTAATACCACAGAAAGAGATAAACTTTATAAGGCTAAAGATATTTTATTGGAAAATTTAGACAATCCGCCTTCTCTAAATGAGTTATCAAAACAAATAGGACTGAATAGTTATAGTCTAAAGAAAAACTTTAAAGAACTATTTGGAATTCCTGTATTCAAATATTTACAAAACGAACGCCTTACAACTGCACATGATCTAATTAAAAATGAGAAACTTACCATTCAGGAAGCTGCCTGGCATGTTGGATATGATAGTTTAAGCTCATTTTCTAATGCTTTTGAAAAAAAATTCGGTTACAGACCAAGCCAGATTAAGTAAACTACTTTTCGAACAAATCATCCTCCTTTTAGAACTAAGTTAATACTTCTGTTATAGCCAGATTTGCACCTGTAATTATAAATAAATTATAGGCAATGCGATCAGTAATACTAATAGGAACATATTCTTATTTGGTTTTTTTGCATATCAACCTTGAAAAAAATCACAATCATATAATCTTGATTTATAGATAAATAGACTTCACTTAAACAGAAATATTACAGGAGATAAAAACAGATGAAAAATCAATCGAGAAGAAAATTTATCACTGACAGTACTAAAATAGTAGGTGGTATTATAGCATCAACAACCCTGGCTGGATGGAGCCTATCTGCACAAACCATGGAAACCGCATATACCAAATTTCCTGAGTCAAGCTGTGGCAGAAATAATAAAGGAGGCCATAAAATTTTGATTGCCTATGCCAGTAATTCCGGATCAACTGCTGAGGTTGCAACAGCGATCGGAGAGGCCTTGTGCGAGGAAGGCAACACTGTAGAAACAAAGTGGATAAAAAACGTGAAAGCCATAGATAATTATGATGCGGTAATTATTGGGAGCCCTATTCTTTATGAAAATTGGATGCCAGAGGCAAGAGAATTCGTGAAAAACAATCAGAATATTCTTAAAAATATGCCAGTGTCATATTTTATTACCTGTATGGCAATGTCAAGGAAGGAGGAAGCAGGTCTGCAACAAGCGATTGAATATTCAGATAAGTTAATTGCTTTAGTACCTCAGGTTAAACCTATAAGCGTAGGACGTTTTGCTGGTGTACTGGACTATAGCAAAATTCCTTTTTTTACCAGTATTTTAGTAAAAGTGGTAATGGCTTCACATAAAGTTAAAGAAGGTGATTACCGCGACTGGAATGCCATTCGTTCATGGGCTAAAAGTAT
>JBNKRV010000013.1:0-7270 GCA_050296935.1 Marinilabiliaceae bacterium
AGCTATGAATGTCACTTATAAATACCGATTTTCTGCGTCATATTTGCTTACCATAGCCCGCTATGCTTTCGCAAACATTCCTTGAAACTCAATATTTATAAGCGATTTGAGCCATTAATTTTATATCGAACTCAGGTTAATAGGAAAATAAATATTAAGGCTATGTGTTTTCTAAAACTCTTCATATTATACTTATCCAAAAAACATATATCCAATGATTATTGAAGCAATAATGCCTGCAAAATCGGCTATTAGTCCGCACCCGATAGCATGTCTTGTTTTTTTAATACCAACAGACCCAAAATAAACAGCTATAATATAAAAGGTTGTATCCGTTGCACCTTGAACTGTAGAAGCAATCTTTGCAGCAAAAGAGTCTACCCCGAAACTTTCAGTATTACTAAAAAGTTCCACCATCATACCTCTGGCACCACTACCACTTAGTGGTTTCATTAATGCGGTTGGTAAAGCATCTACAAATCGAGTATCTATTCCAAAGAATATACAGATTTCCTTAATGCCGTCGGTAAGAAAATCCATTGCTCCGGAAGTTCGGAATAAACCAATGGCAACTAAAATAGCTACCAAATAAGGTATGATTTTAATGGCAATCTGAAATCCATCCTTTGCTCCTTCAATAAAAGATTCATAAACGTTTACTTTTTTACGGATTGCTGCAATAAGAAAAATCATTATTATTGAAAACAGAATAATGTTTGAACCCACCAGAGAAATATTTTTTATATCTTCTTTAGGTAGGGTGGATAGCCAATAAATAAGTCCACAAATAATTGTGGTTAGTCCTCCCAGATATCCAATGATTACTTTATCAAACAGTTTTATTTTTTGAACAAAGGCAACTGATAATATTCCGGCTAACGTGGAGAAAAATGTGGCTAATAAAATCGGAATAAATATATCTGCCGGATTGGCAGCTCCAAACTGAGCCCGATAAACCATAATACTTACCGGAATAATAGTTAATCCGGAGGTGTTAAGCACCAAAAACATTATTTGAGCATTACTAGCTGTGTCTTCTGATTTATTTTGTTCCTGTAATTGGTTCATGGCTTTTAAACCCATGGGTGTGGCAGCATTATCCAAACCTAACATATTAGCAGACAGATTCATCATGATAGTGCCGAACACAGGATGATTTTTAGGTAACGATGGGAATAATCGGTTAAACAATGGACCAATTAATCTGGACAATGCAGAAACGATTCCACCCCGTTCTCCAATTTTCATAAATCCCAACCATAAGGATAAAACTCCGGTTAATCCTAAAGATATTTCAAATCCGACCTTGGCATTACTGAATGTAGAATTCATTAAATCAGGAAATATTTCCATGTCGCCAAATACAATTAAGCGTATTAATGCAATAATAAAGGAGATGATGAAAAAACCAATCCAGATATAGTTGAGAACCATAATGTGTATTGTTTAGATTTATAACAAATGGTTATATGAAAATTCTATTTCGTAATATATAAAAATATAACCTTTTATTTTACAGACATAATTATATCCAGAGCACGAGAATCTTTTTATACAAAGCTCTGTATGTAGTAATTGAACTAATAAGGAACAACATTTAATTAAAGCCACTATTAAAATGATCTTTTAACCGTTTTGTCGTCTTGGTATTTTTCATGAGGTGCACCAAACTCTTTGCAGGTAATCTTATCAATTGGTACTTCCCATATTTTTACATTGCGAATAGCAGGTTCTGAATATTTGAATTTCTTATCAGAATATTGCTCCATAATAATGTTTAGTGCTTCTTCCTTCCTTGCAGAATCTTCTTGAAAATTTACTTTACCCCAGGCTACAACACTTTTTGATTTCATTCTGTAGCTGCATGCAACTTCCGGGTGTTGAAAAACCAATTCATGATCGGTACTGAAGGTAACACAAATGTTGTTATTGTTGTTCAAGATGTCAATAATCCGACCTTCGGGAGCTGAATGCAAATAGATTACATTGTCTCTGTATCCAAAATTCATAGGCAATACATAAGGAATATCCCCATCAACTACCCCAACAAAACAGACATCACAATTTTTAATGATGGTTTCAATACGTTCGTTATTTAAATGTTCTACGGTTTTCATTGCTCAGTTATATATATTCAGTAATATCAATTATTAACGTTGTAAAAAAAAACAGATTACTGTTGCATTTATAAAATGGTTCGGTTTCCCAATTCTTTTGAAAACAAAGCTTGTAACTGCTGTAGCCTTGAGATTGTTTGCATTAAATCAAGCAATTTATCTTCATCCATTGCTTGCTCAGCAATTTTAAGTTCCTGTCTTTTTTCTTCAATAAGGCGTTTTACTTTTTTAAGTTTTAATTCATTCATAATCTTTGGAACCAGAGAATGAAGGATCAATTCTTCTTCCAGATTTCCGGCATTAAAGCGGGAATGAATTTTACTTAAAGTATGCTCTTTACTTAATAAATCGGAGGCAAGCTGACTGACTTCTGTATCCATATTGCTTACAAAATATTTAGATGCGTCAAAACCCGCTTTATTACAATTCTCTTCGTACAGATCAAATATTTTTTTATACAAGGGGTTTTCACTCACCAATTCATCTTCTTTAAGTTGAGAAATAATATAGTCTCCCACACTTATATTTTCTTCCCCTTCCTCTAATGTTTCCTCATCGAGCAAATTCATATGCCCAAATTTCATTATAAACCTTACGATTTCTCTTTCTTCATTTTCAAATGGATTTTGAGAAGAAAAGGTTGAGTTTGTGATGACAGGTGCTTGTTGCGGGACAGGTCTGCTATTAGTTTGATAGTTATTGTTATATCCCTCCTGTCGTTTTTTGCGGGTTATTTTTCCAATTTCATCGTACAGAACCTGTTCTTTAACTTGCATTAAAGTACTGCATTCTTTTACATACTCACCGCGTACGATAGCTTCCGGAATAACAGAAATTGTTCTAACAATATCCTGTAGGAGATGTGCTCTTTTAACAGGGTCGCTCTGGGCATCCTTAAGCAACAAGCCGGTTTTAAATTTAATAAAGTCTCCTTCGTTTTCTTCAATATATTTCTGAAGTTCTTCTGCATTTCTGTTTTTAGAGAATGAGTCAGGATCTTCACCTTCAGGTAGCAATAACACCTTAACATTCATACCTTGTTCTAAAACAAGATCAATTCCTCTAAGTGAAGCTTTAATCCCTGCAGGGTCGCCATCATAAATAATAGTGATGTTAGGCGTAAAGCGGGCAATTAGTCTGATCTGATCAACTGTAAGTGCTGTACCTGATGAGGCCACAACATTTGTTATTCCTGCCTGATGGAAGGAAATAACATCTGTATATCCCTCCACCAGATAACATCTGTCTTTACGTGTTATTTCTTGTTTGGCCTGATAAATACCATATAGGATTTTACTCTTATGGTATATTTCAGATTCCGGGGAATTCAGGTATTTAGCAGTTTTTGCATCCGATTTTAATACCCTACCTCCAAAAGCAGTGGGTTTACCCGAAATACCATGAATTGGGAAAATTACCCTTCCCCTAAACCTGTCAGCTTTGTAATTGTCACGAACAATAGTTAATCCGCATTTCTCCAGAAACTCAACTTTAAAACTATTTTTTAAAGCTTCATCTGTAAATGCTGATCTGGATTCCGGAGAGTATCCTAATTCAAACTTCTGAATAATATCATCTCTGAATCCTCTTTCACGAAGATAGGATAACCCCACAGACCGGCCTTCATCTGATTTATGAAGGATATTGGTAAAGTATTTTTGAGCAAAACCAGTTACAGCCAGCATGCTTTCCCGGTCGTTTTTAACCTGTTGCTGTTCCGGACTAAGTTCAACTTCCTCAATGTGAATATGGAATTTATTTCCCAGGTATTTAATGGCATCAATAAACGATAGTTGTTCAACATCCATTAAAAAATTTACGGCATTACCCCCTTTCCCACATCCAAAGCATTTATAAATTCCTTTATGCGGCGAAACAGTAAAAGAGGGTGTTTTTTCATTGTGGAATGGACAATTTCCAATATAGTTAATTCCTCGCTTTCGCAAAGAAACAAACTCCGAAACCACATCAATTATCTGTGCCTGCGATGTTTCTACAATCCTATCTACCGTACCCTGATCGACCATTTATTATTTCTGCTTAACTACAACTATATTGAGGAATACAAAGATACAAATTGAAGTGACAAAGACATCACTTTATATCCGCTTAAAGTATTCCGGCTCACATATACTCTGATATTATGAAAATATCGATGGACATAACGTACAATTTATGCATTAAATAGAGATTCCTATAAAAACAGTTGGTTTTCTTAGAGGTTCTTTCAATGCACAATTCCAATTTCTTCACTACTTTTGCACCAATACAATTTGATATGATAAAAATTATTGCCGATAATAAAATACCTTTTTTGCAGGGTATTTTAGAACCTTATGCAGATGTTACATATTTGCCCGGTGTCCAGACAGGCTCCCGGGAAATTAAAGAAGCAGATGCATTAATTACAAGAACTCGTACCCGGTGTTCTGAGGAAAATTTAAAAGGAAGTAAGGTCCAGGTTATTGCGACTGCGACTATTGGGTTTGACCATATAGATACTGAATTCTGTAATCAAAATAAAATTGTATGGACCAATTCTCCTGGCTGTAATTCTGGTTCAGTAAAGCAATATGTGGCTTCTGTTTTAGCATCATTTGCACAAAATAAAGGACTGCAGTTAAAAGACCTAACGCTCGGAATCATAGGTGTCGGTAATGTAGGATCAAAAATTAAAGATTTAGCTGACGGGTTGGAAATGAATGTATTATTGAATGATCCACCAAGAGAAGAAAAGGAAGGGAAGCAGGGGTTTGTTGATTTGGATACTGTTTTATCAGAATCGGATATTATAACTATTCATGTACCACTGAAGCGAGAAGGCCGTTTTGCAACTTTTCATCTCGGTAATCAAACTTTTTTTAAACGGTGCAAGTCAGATGTAATTATCATCAATAGTTCCAGGGGAGAAGTAATAGATAACATAGATTTGTTAGAGGCTATAAATAATAATGTAATAAAGGGTGCGGTACTGGATGTGTGGGAAGGCGAACCCAATATCAATTTAGATTTATTATCAAGTGTAGATATTGCAACGCCTCATATTGCTGGATATTCGGTAGATGGAAAGGCGAATGGAACGGCCATGAGTGTTCAGAGCATAAGTAAGTATTTTGGTTTTCCATTGAATAATTGGTATCCTGATAGTTTACCGGAGCCAGATCAACCGGAAATTATGATTAATGGAGAGGGTAAAAGTGATGAAGATGTTTGTGTTGAAGCCATATTACATACATATGATATTTTGAGTGATGATAAAAAGTTGAGACGTAATCCGGAAAAATTCGAAAATCAAAGGGGATCATATCCAGTTCGAAGAGAATTTATGGCCTATACGGTTAAAATTCAAAATGGGTCAGATAATATAGTGGCGCGCTTGAACAAAATAGGATTTACTAATGTTGAATTAATCTAAAAAACAGATAACCCAAAGTCACATCTTGTGAATAGGAAATAAATAAATGACCAAAATGAGTAAAAAAGCAGATATAGGTTTGATAGGTCTTGCCGTTATGGGTGAAAACCTGGTTTTGAATATGGAAAGTAAAGGCTACACTGTAGCTGTTTATAATAGAACTACTGAAAAAGTAGATAAATTTATTAACGGACGTGGTGCTGATAAAAACTTTATTGGAACCCATTCAATAAAAGAACTGGTTGATTCTTTGGAGCGCCCTCGTAAAGTGATGATGTTGGTAAAGGCAGGAGGTGCTGTAGATGCGTTAATAGATCAGATTATTCCATATCTGGAAGAAGGTGATATCATAATAGATGGAGGAAATTCACATTATCCTGATTCAATTCGAAGGACTAAATATGTTGAAGAGAAAGGATTATTATATGTAGGTTCCGGAGTATCCGGAGGAGAAGAAGGTGCGCTGACAGGTCCATCACTTATGCCAGGAGGCTCTGCCAAAGCCTGGCCGTTCATTAAGGATATTTTTCAGAACATTTCTGCTAAAGTAGATGATAATGTACCATGCTGTGAATGGGTCGGACAAGATGGTGCGGGTCATTTTGTTAAAATGGTTCATAATGGTATTGAGTATGGTGATATGCAATTAATTTCTGAGGCATACCATATTATGAAAACTTACCTTGGATTATCGCATGATGAAATGCATGATATTTTTGATGACTGGAATAAAGGTGATTTGGATAGTTATCTGATTGAGATTACACGTGATATTATGTCATATAAAGAAAATGGAGAGCCACTTGTTGAAAAAATACTGGATGCTGCCGGTCAAAAAGGAACCGGAAAATGGACCGGCATTACAGCCCTGGATTTAGGTGTACCATTAACTTTAATTGGAGAATCGGTATTTGCACGATGTCTGTCTGCTCAAAAAGATGAACGAGTGGATGCTGCAAAATTATTGGGTTCTCCTGTTAAACAATTTGACGGAGATAAAAAGCAGTTTGTAAAATATATTAAAGATGCTCTATTTGCCTCAAAAATAGTATCATATGCTCAGGGGTATGTATTAATGCGAGAAGCTGCAAAAGAAAATAATTGGGATTTAAATTATGGTGGAATTGCGCTAATGTGGCGTGGGGGCTGTATTATCAGATCCGTATTCCTAGGGAAGATAAAAGAAGCTTTTGATAATAATCCTGCACTTCCAAACCTTTTGCTTGATCCTTATTTTAAAGGTAAAATTAATGAAGCTGTTGAAGGTTGGCGCCAGGTTGTTGCCCATGCCACCTTAAGTGGAATTCCAGTTCCAACCTTTTCTAGTGCATTAAGCTATTTTGATGGATATAGAACTGAATCATTACCGGCAAATTTATTACAAGCTCAAAGAGATTACTTCGGTGCTCACACTTATGAGCGTGTAGATAAGCCAAGAGGTGAGTTCTTCCACACCAACTGGACCGGAAGAGGAGGAGATACCGCCTCTACAACCTATGATGTATAATTAAATTAATTACCACTTATTATAATTAAAAACGCCATTGACTTGTACATGGCGTTTTTTTTATGCAATAACTTTCCAGTTTTTTATCTTATAACCTGAGTTCGACATAAAATTTTGGATTCAGACCGCCTATAAATAGTGAGATTCAACTGAAAATTATGAAACGAGCATTTTGCGAGTTCAATGTGTCCTATCATAAAGTTTCCACATTAAAGAATAGCGGGCTATTTT
>JBNKRV010000014.1:0-3330 GCA_050296935.1 Marinilabiliaceae bacterium
GTTTTTAAGTTTGACATCGTTTACTCCTGATATTGCACCACCGAAAAGAAAGTCAATAATGGTGCTTAGTTTGGTGGATATTCCACCGTTGATACTGCTTACAAATGCTATTTGCCAATCATCAAGCTGAATGGTATCGAAAATGAAGTAGTTCAGCATTACGAAAGTCAATGCGCACCAAGCAAGCAAGAAGAAGATTGCAAAGGCTTTTTGAAGCCAACTGTCTTTCTGATACATCTCCCTGGCCGAACTTCTGTCAGCTACCGCCATCTTAAAAAGTTCCATTTTCCCTTGGAGCTTTTCTTCTTGTGTGGTGAATATTTCATCAATCAGCTTTGTGCCTTCTTTTAAGGTTTCCGCAGCTCCGGCATTGATTACCTTTCCAAATAATTTTCTCATCGTTCTACAAATTTTAATATGGTATCGAGCTTCTCGTTAAGCTGCTTAATGGTTTGGTGGAATAGTTCTTTACTCACATATATTTCCTTGGAGCTGTCTCTTAAATCTGATATTCGTTTATGCAGTACCGTAAATTTGTTCTCACATGAAGCAAGCTCTTTAGTCAAGTGCTGAATATCCTTTTCCAATAAATCAGTTTTGGCATCCACCGTTTCTTTTGTGGCATTCTTTGAAATGGCATTTCGGATGATGAAGGAAACCACACCAACGATAAGCGAGCTGAAAGCACCGATAACAAGCCAATAGAATTTAATTGTCATTTCTTCCATGCTTAAAAATTTTAATGGTTTCTGTACTGCCCTCCGGGAATCGGTTTTTCTCCATTGTGGCACTCTTATTTTCAATGTGCATAATGGCATCTACTATATGTTCCCACTTCGTTCCACCTTTGGAGCTTCCGTCTCGGTTTGCCTGATTGATGATTACAAATGAGGTGTTCGGGAACTGTTTCTTCAGCTCTTTAAATTCCTCATGAGAAATATCGGTCGTTTGTGTACTGTCGATAAATACCACATCATAATCCCTAAATAGCTTCGGATTGTAGTCCTCAATGATTCCAATCGGACTGTTAATACCAAGCCTTACCACTTTCTCCTGCATTGTTCCTTTTGCACCTTCTTCATTGGCTACATACAGGACTTTATAACCATGCTGTTTTACCAATTCATCGGCAAACATCAAGGCTACGGTACTCTTCCCATGAAAGCGTGAGCCGTAAATCATTATATAGAATGGGATATACAGCTTACCTAAGAGTTTACCGAACTTTCCCCTGATTGAGATGGTTTTAAAATTCATCTTGGCAAGGTCGTTTGCTAAAACAACCTGGTTGGATGCGATGACTGCGGTTCTTGTGGTGCCGGGATTGAATGCCCTGTTTTGAGAGCCACTACTTTTGGGCATGGAAGTAGTGGCATTTACTTTCCCAATCCGGCAATGCCTTGAAGCCCCTTTAACTGAACATTGGTAACAAGTAGTTTGTCGCTCTCCAGATAATCATGCAAATGCTTTTGCACGTTTTTAATCTGTTCAAATTCCTTGTCGGATTTATCAACCTTACCATTTTTCAATGAATTAGTAACTGTGGTAAGTAAGCGTTGGGCTTTTGCCTTTGTGATATTTCCATACAGATTGATAAACCTTTTAATCAATGCAACTGCCGGAGTAACACCGTAGTCGTCCACTATCTTTTTTAGCTTAGTATATAAGGAATCAGGAACTTCAAATTTGCATGTACCATTCATATCCTTGTAGGTCTTAATCAAGTCATTGCTGATACTTTTTATTTCAGAGGCATACTTGCTTGTTTTGCGAATGGTTTTTTCGGTAGCTGCCTTTTGAATCACCTTGTACAAAAGCGATACCTGACGTTCTGTTACCTTCTTATTATGAAAGTTTAGATAACGTCTGATTACTTTAATCTCCAACGGCATCAAATCAACCTCGATGGGTTTACGTTGAGCCTTTTTCAGTGCTGCCGTTTTCTTTGTGGCTGTCCGTTTTGGTGCAGCTTTCTTCGTCACATTTTTTGTCGATTTTTGTGACGAAGTAGTCTTCTTCTTCGCTGGTGCTTTCTTAGGTGCAGAACTTTTCTTTTCTGAGCCTTTTAGATAGGGTTCAACGATTTTGAAATGGTTATCAAGCATCTCTTTGATATCCTTATCCTCATTATAGAAATCGGCAAATGAATCAAACTCTTTATGTGCTTCCTGAGCTGCTTCCGGCAACTTTTTGAAGTCAATATTTTTGGTAGCTTCCTTGTAGTTTTTAACTGTAAGTTTCATATCACGATATTTTTAATTGTTTCTGTTTAATGCGAATTGCTTTTGCCCTGATTTTGGCAAGTTTCAGTTTACGCTCTTTGCCCACTATCACACCTTTGTTCACGCTGCCTTTCTCGGTCAGGTCGATGTATTCATCGGCTCGTTTATCGGTAAATGGCTCAAATGATTTAATGGATAAATGCTCCTTGATTGCATAAATCAGGTTATCAAAACACTTGTTGATGTAAATGCGTTCCTGACCTTGCGGATATACAGGATGGGAAAACATACCTCCTGATACCAAGTAGTTATTTACCCGGTCCTTTTCCTTTAGTTTGTCGTACACATAGCACTCGAAGCTTCGGGCAAACATCTCTGCAATATCTTTCCAATAAGCACCTTGAAGTTTTGAGTGGTGATACAGGTAGCTGTCGGTTCTACGCTTCTTAGTCTCGTCAAAATCATTGTAGCTAACCGCTTTATCTTCCAAAGCATAATACCCAAAGCGGAGCATTAGGATAAGCGAAACGATACTTGTATGCACCACCGATTGTCTCTCCTGAAATGTCGGTACAACCTTCTTTAAGGAGGTCTTTAAAATATCCTTGAACCAATCTTTTGTCGGTGATGAATTACCACCGATGAAATACTTCTTTCGGTAGCCTAAACTTTCAATGATAGTATTCAGATAGCTTTCTGAACGCAGTGGTTTTGTTGATAATTCCAAACCATTCAGGTAATGGTCAAAGAAATGCCCCCACTCATGGGCTACTGAGCCGTCACCGTTTCGTTTAGTCAGGTTGATGAGCTGGCGTGTTGGGTAATAAGTAGCCATTGCTTTACCACCACGACCGAATGCACCAAAAGCAATAGCCAGGGCTTCGTTTATGGATAGGTTGATGTCAAGCACCTCGCATAAATCAACGATGGCTGCAACAAAGTGGCGAATGTGTTCCCTGGCTTCATAATCCTTCACGTAGTTTCCTAATGTGAGCGATTTAAAATGAAGCTTCTTGATAACCGTATTTTCATCAGCTTCTTCAATCAATAAACCGCCTGTGCGTTTGATGTATGATAGCGGTACGGCTTCTATTTTAGGCTTGCTACT
>JBNKRV010000015.1:0-1537 GCA_050296935.1 Marinilabiliaceae bacterium
TTTTATCAGCTAGCCAAGATGTAACCTTATCTGAATCGCTGGTATCGATAAAATCTATTGAGTCGAATAACTCTGAGCTTGGTGAAAACTCATTATCCTTGCCTATAAATGTTAAAGATTTTTCCCATACTTCTTTAGCAGCACGACTATCTAGGGGGTGAATATGCAAAAGTTCATTTTCTGATAGCAGACAGTAGTTTTTATCTGTCCACCTCCACTTCAGCTTGAACTTTTCCATAGGTATTACTTGCACGATATCAGATCCATAATTACGTATAACATTCTAATTGGGCCGCAAGTTGTGGCATTTAATTACCGCAACTTGCGGCCTATCTCGGGGAATTAAAAACGTATTTTGAAGCATGTTTACGACAACTTTTAATTATTATTTCCTCGCGATTTCAAAAACTTAGCATATACATCGTCCAGAATCTATCAAAATTATTATTCCGGGATAGGCGGAAAGTTTTCAGATATTGAGATGTTTTCAATTTTTCAGGAGTGTATATTTCGTCAATGAGAATAAAGAGTTCTAATTTCTAATTTGGAAAGTCATCCTCAACAGACGAAACCGGGGTCAGATCACAATTTACTCTAAAGACGAAACCGGGGTGACGAAACCGGGGTCACGAAACCGGGGTCAGATCACAATTTACTCTAATATTAGAATATTCTGTGATCTGACCCCGATTTTCAAACTCGCTCCACCAATAAATGCAAACACGATAGCACCCTCAGCTAATTCAACCAGATACCCTAAAAGCCCAAACGTAAAAGCTCCTTATACGAAGAATCTCAAGTATAAAGCTGAATTACTCATATATCACATAACGTTTGAGATCACTTAGCGCAGAGCGAAGCGAAGAAATTAGGCCGCAGGCCTAACGGTCAAGTGAATTGAATCGAGTAGTTTACTCCACTTATTCCCCACTAAAAATTGAAAATAATCCAGACATTCCAGCTACAACAAATGCAAATGTAATTATTGGTGCAAGCATTAACGATATGCTAGAACGTGCTAAAAACACATTCTTTTCTCCATATTTATTTTTATGAATGCGTGATTTTACATATAGCAAAATACCAATAGCCAATGAAATGAAAATTGCAGGTACAAAAGATACAGATAGTAGAACACTAATAATAAAAAGGATCACAGGAATAATTGTGTTTTTCATTTTGCGTAAATCCTATTTTGTAGGCTAACAGTAGAATTCAAAGGCCAACGGCCTCTGAACACATATTAGAAGGCTGGCCTTTTTAATTTTTTGAGGGGAAAAGAAAACTTGTAACCAATTGATATACCTAGTTATTATTTTCATCCAAAATCCCTGACTCCATTAAATCAGGCCGTGCGCTTTTTAATTTTTTTGTTAAAGTAGAAAGATAATCATCTATTTCACCCGCATCATATCTCAGGTATTGTTAAGGGTAAATCTACAAACTTGATAAAATACAGAATACCTGACATGAATAGAAAACAGTATAACGTTCATTTTGCTGTTAGAAAGCCTAGATCATAAGGGATTTCAAGCCT
>JBNKRV010000016.1:0-43190 GCA_050296935.1 Marinilabiliaceae bacterium
GGCAACAACTAATGAATTATATCAACATATATTCTTTTCTTGAAAATCCAGAAAAGAGTTGGCTCTTAATAATAAAAGAAGACAAATACAAATACCAAAATTCGCTATTTCCTAATATTTAGGGGGCTTACTTTTGAAAAACAAATATGCTGACATTGAATATCAGTATGTTATATTGTGAAAATTAATAATATTTTGCTTTACCGGACAACAATGTTTTTTGTTAAAAAAAAACAACGACTAATTGTCGTTGTTTATATCATTTAAAATAAGCTTTAATCAACCAAATCCCCCATAACCATATTTCATTAAATCGGTACGTGGGTTAATAACCATTACCGGAACCTTTGAACTATTGGCTATTAACTGTTGTTCATTGGCACCAAGAACATAATCATGAAAGGCAATGTCTCTTGTTGTCATTATTATTATCGCATCTGCGCCTATATTGTTGGCAAAGTCCAATGTTTCCTGTGAAAATGATCCACCACCATCAGATAATGATAATTCATAATCAATTCCTTTCTCTGTCAAAAAGTTTTTACAGAAAACAAGATTTGCTTTTGTTCGAGGTTCAACAACTCCATCTTTCGCAGAAGTGCTAAAAAGATAAATTTTAATTTTCAGGAATTTCGAAATAAAATCAGCCCATATTAGTTTCTCTTTGTTTTCAGTTTTATAATCAACAGGGAATACAATCTTTTTTTCAATGGCATCACTAGGCGGTTGTTGTACAACAAAGTAAGGTATTTTTGATCCAACAATAACTTTTAAAGCCCAGCTACCAGTAAGTTTCTGCAAACCTTTTATTCCATGGGTTCCCATAACAACCATTGTTGCGTTTAATTCTTCAGCAACCTGATTAATTGTTTTAAAAATATTGCCTTCTCTAACATAAGTTAATGGTTTTACTCCTAATTTTTCACTCATTATCTCAGCTTCCCTTGAAAGTTTTAAGGTAATGCTTTCTATATCAGTTTCTTTTTTAACGATGTTTAAAAGTGAGACACTTAGGCTGTTATGTTTACTTAACGACAAGGCATGTTCAACCGCATGCATTGAAATATCAGTGAAGTCGTATGGTACTAGGATTGTTCTATCTGTTTTCTCCATAAAATTTAATTAAAAGACATGGGTTCATTATACGAAATAAATATACTACTTTTGAGATTAAATCAATAATGAAAGCTTAAAAACAAAACAAGTGAATGTGACTCATTTCGTATTTAAGGCTAGAAAAGGACTGCTTGTGTTTTTGTATAGTGTTGTGATACAGGTTGGTATAATGACGTCAGAAGCCGCGAATGCAATGAGTGAAAATAGTAGTGGAATTATTAAACAAGTTATTGTTTCCGGTGACACAATTGTAAATCTAAACCCTTTGACCGATACACTTTTGATTTCAATCGGAACTAATGATATTATTGAGATTGATTTTTCTTCAGATGATATACCCGTTGAAGATAGAAAATACAGGTATTTTTTAAAAGGGAAACAAAATAAAAATTTTAACTGGTCAGGTAGAAATAGTGCATATTTTCATGATCTGACGCCTGGTGAATATACTTTTATAGTACAGTCCACGCATCAGGAACAGTCGGTTTATTTTGTGGTTAAGTCAGTTTTTGGTAGATATTTGTTATCTAGTCTTGTTTTAATTATTGTAATTGTTACAGGAATATTTACGCTTAAATTTAATCTGCTGAAAAGAGCAAAAAATCGTAAAGCAGAGATTCCTCAGGATACTATTACTCCTCTGCTGAAAAAATATTTAAAAACATACGATAAGGAAAGTGCCGAAAGTTTGAAGCTGGCACATAAAGCCACAGTTAAATATGATAAGGCAACAGTTCTTTTTGCAGATATTCAGGGGTTTACTAAGATTGTAGAACATATGAACCCTGAAACTCTAATTGATGAGTTGGATAAGTTTTTTATTCATTTTGATGAAGTTGCAGAAAAATATAAAATTGAGAAAATAAAAACTATTGGAGATGCCTATATGTGTGCAGGGGGGTTGCCTGAAAAGAATGCAACAAATCCTATTGAAGTTGTACTGGCAGCAATAGAAATGCAACGATTTATGAAAACCTCAAATGAGACAGATCAGAAAAGGGGAGATGATTTCTGGGAATTGCGGATTGGAATACATACTGGTCCTGTTATATCAGGGGTCATTGGGCGTAAGAAATTATCTTTTGATATATGGGGTGATACTGTCAATATTGCAAGTAGAATGGAATCATCAGGTGTGGCAGGGAAAATAAATGTTTCTGGAATTACTTTTCAATTAATCAATGATTTTTTTGAATGTGAATATAGAGGTAAAATGCCTATCAAATATAAAGGAGAAACTGATATGTACTTCGTAAAGGGAATAATGCCGGGATTATCGGTCAATAGCGAAGGCGAAATTCCTAATGAGCATTTTTTCACCAAACTACAATGGATCAGGTATAATGATTTGGAAGAACTGGTTTTAAGTCAATTAAAAAATGAGTTGCCAAAAAGTTTTAAATATCATAATGTAAATCATACAATTGATGTATGTACGCAAGTTGAAGTTCTCGGAAGAGCAGAGGGTTTAAACAGTAAAGAATTACTATTAGTAAAAACTGCTGCTTTATTACATGATACCGGCTATATGATCAGCTCTGTAAAACATGAAATTCAAAGTGTAAGAATTGCTAAAGAAATATTACCAAAATATGGCTATACTAAAAGTGAAATTGAAGCCATTAATCAATTGATTATGGTTACAGAGAAGAATTCCCAGCCAAAATTATTAATGGAGAAAATTATTAAAGATGCTGATCTGGATTATTTGGGGAGAGCTGATTTTATTCCTCTTTCCGAAAAACTGTGGGAAGAAGTTTGTGCTTTTAATGGAAAGTTATCACAAAAAGATTGGAACAGGAAACAGTATGAATTTATTTCAAAACATGTTTATTATACCAATACAGCTAAAAATCTTCGACAGGTAAATAAAGAAATACAGTTGAAAAAAATAAAGGATTTTTTGACTTGAGTACCGTATTATTTTATTAACTTTTGAATCTTAATTTTTTAATCAGTTCCTGAAAAAATTAAATCTATTGTAAATAAATAAATTAGAAGTGTTTTATGTTTCCTTCTGAAAAAGTATGTGAGCGTAAACTGGGTTTGATTAATTTATTTTTATTTTCTTTGAAAAATTAAACACTTCATAAAATATTTAAGAAAATGGCTAAGGCATACGAACAAGAAAGTAAGTTACCCAATATGATTGGATCTGGAACAAAGATTTCTGGTAACATTGAAACTAACGGTGATATTAGGATTGATGGTGAAATTGAAGGGAATATTCTTTCGAAGGGTAAGGTTGTTGTTGGCCCAAACGGGAAGGTTATAGGAGAAGTGATTTGTGTTAATTCAGAAGTATCCGGAGCAATTGAAGGGAAGATAAAGGTTAGTGAATTGCTATCTTTAAAATCTTCTTCAAAACTTATTGGAGATATTCATACTGCAAAACTGACTATTGAGCCAGGAGCAATTTTTACCGGTAAATGCGAGATGGGAGGTGAAGCCAAAGCTAAAAGTGTTTCCGGTAACATAAAGCAATAAAGGATGTTAAAAAATACTTTTTCAAAGGAAGTATTTGTATTTACTCTTTTCACTCTTATTGTCTCAATACTTAACATCTCGATATGCAGAATATTGCAGGATAATTTGATGTTTAAAGTGTTTGAACTATTAGGATTTATAATTGTTTTATATGGAACTTTAATTTTAGTTTCATATTTTTTGAATCGATTGTTCTCTGAATATACAGTTTTAGTTATATTAGGCGCATTAGTAATTAAATTAGTGTCTGCAATACTTTTTATTTTCTTTGTTGTAATGAAAGGAAATAATCAGGAGCAAGTTGCACTTTTTTTTATGGGAAACTATTTATTATATCTTTGCTATTCGGTGATAAGGATTATTAAATTTTTATGATTTCGTAAGGTATACCTTATATCCGTTTTATTATTTTTTATGAAAAAATTATTTGGATATCTTTTATTGTGTTTTGTGATTTCTTCTCAATTATTTGCTTCTGAGAGTAGACAGGAAGGTAATAAAGAGGAAGAGTTTGATCCTACAGAACTAATTATGCATCATATTGCTGATTCTTATGTTTGGCATGTGATTTCATGGGGAGAGGCAGAACATCATTTTGAGTTAGAAATACCACTTCCAATTATTCTTATCAACAACGGCAAGTTTCATTTTTTCCTGTATTCCAGATTTGATCATGAATCTCATATTGCTGAAAGTAATGGTGAATATTTTATTCTTAGTCATGGGAAAATCTACAATACAGATTCAAGTGGTACAATAAAACATGATGATGAAGGTCATATATTAAACTTACGCCCCCTGGACTTTTCTTTAACAAAAAATGTATGGTCCATGTGGCTTTCAGTAGCTTTATTGGTCTGGATATTTTTATCAGTTGCAAATAAATATAAAGGTAATCCTTCTTGTCCTAAGGGAATTCAGTCCTTATTGGAACCAATTATTCTCTTTGTAAAAAATGATATTGTTTTAGAACAAATAGGGGTATCAAAAGGAGGAAAATATGTACCTTATCTTTTAACATTATTTTTCTTTATATGGATCAATAATATCATTGGGTTAGTTCCATTTTTTCCAGGAGGCAGCAATTTTACCGGTAATATTTCAGTGACCCTCGTTTTGGCAATTATTACTTTTATAATTACAAATATAAATGGATCCAAGAGTTATTGGAAACATACATTAACAGCTCCCGGAGTTCCAGTTTTAGTTAAAATTATACTAATTCCTGTTGAATTTTTTGGTCTATTTACAAAACCATTTGCATTAATGATCCGTTTGTTAGCAAACATAACTGCAGGTCATATTGTAATGTTAAGCCTTGTTTCGCTTATTTTTATATTAAAAACAGTTTATATATCGCCTGTTCCAATTATATTAGGATTCGTTATGACATTACTCGAGCTATTTGTTGGAGCATTACAGGCGTATATTTTTACTTTATTATCTGCCTTATTTATAGGTATGGCAGTTGTTGACGACGAACATTAAATTAATTTATAACATTCATTAAAAATATTTAATTATGGAACCAATTTCTCTTACTGCAGTAGGTTTAGGATTAATTGTTATAGGAGCCGGTTTAGGAATCGGGATTTTGGCTAAAGGTGCTATGGATGCCATGGCCCGCCAACCTGAAATTCTCTCGAAAATACAAACTGCTATGTTAATTGCAGCCGCTCTTATTGAGGGACTCGCTTTATTTGCAATTGTAATTGCTATGTTAAAAGGATAATCTTTTAACTATTATTTCATTGAAATAAAATAATTTAAGATGGATTTTTTATTGACACCAGAACTGGGATTAGTTTTTTGGACAACTTTAACATTCACATTTGTAGTTTTTTTCCTCAAAAAATTTGCTTGGAAACCGATACTAAATGCTTTAAAAGTTAGAGAAGAAACTATTGAACGTTCTTTACAAGCAGCTGAATTAGCAAAAGCAGAAGTTGAATCAATGTCCAAGATGCGTGATGAAATGATGGATCAAGCCAGAAATGAGCGGGATGAAATCATGAAGGACGCACGGGATTTAAAGAATAAAATTATTGGTGAAGCTAAGGATGCGGCTCAGGATGAAGCCAATAAAATTATCGTTTCAGCGCGCGAGCAAATTAATGCAGAAAAGAAAGCTGCAATTAAAGAATTAAAGGTTCAGGTTGCGGAAATCTCAATTGAAATAGCTGGTCTTATTCTAGAATCTGAATTAAAATCAGATAAAAAACAAAAAGAGATCATTGAAAGATATCTTGATAAAGTAAATTTTAATTAATTACTATAAAAGATGGATGAAAGTTTAATATCCGTAAGATATGCTAAGGCCTTGTTTATATTGAGCAAAGAGAAAAACATTATGGACATATTGTACAACGATATGTTTATTCTCCAGGAACAGTGTGTGAAAGATTCTGAATTCATGAAGCTTCTAGAGAGTCCTGTTCTCACCGCTGGTCAAAAGAAGAAAACGTTCAAATCCATCTTTGATAAATATGTTAACGAAGTTACACTGAATTTTTTTGGAATTTTAGTGGATAATAGACGAGAAGGAATGCTATCAAGTGTTTCAAGGAATTTTATTGATTTTTATAAAGAGGAAAAAGGAATAAAATCAGTAACTCTTTATACTGCCTACAAACTGCCAGAAGATTATGTATTAGAAATTAGAGAAGTATTACATAAGGAATTAAATGCTGAAATAGAATTATCGGTTCGCGTTAGAGACAACCTAATTGGTGGATTTGTTTTGATGGTTGATGGTAAAATGATGGATGCAAGCATATTGAATAGGCTTAAAAAATTAAAAAATAAACTATTAAGTTAGTTACACTGGTTAAAATTGTACTAATGGAAAATATAAGACCTGCCGAGGTTTCGGAATTAATAAAAAAGCAAATTGAAGGATTTATATCTAATACCGATCTTGAGGAAGTAGGGATTGTTCTTCAGGTTGGTGATGGAATTGCCCGTGTTCACGGTCTGAATAGTGTTAGGGCAAATGAATTAGTTGAATTTGAATCTTGTAAAGGTGTTGTATTAAACCTTGAGCAGGATAATGTTGGAGTTGTTTTAATGGGTGCTTCACATAATATAAAAGAGGGGGATATTGTTAAAAGAACCGGACGTATTGCTTCTGTCAAGGTAGGTGAAGGTATGTTAGGCAGAGTTATCGATACAAATGGAAATCCAATTGATGGTAAAGGTAGCATTGAGGGTGAATTATATGAATTTCCACTTGAAAGAAAAGCTCCTGGAGTAATCTTCCGCCAACCTGTACAAGAACCTCTTCAAACTGGTTTAAAATCCATTGATTCGATGATTCCTATTGGTCGGGGACAGCGGGAATTAATTATTGGAGACAGACAAACAGGTAAAACTGCAATTGCCATTGATACCATTCTCAATCAAAAGGAGAACTTTGAAAATGGAAATCCAGTATATTGTATTTATGTAGCAATTGGTCAGAAGGGTTCTACAGTTGCTCAAATTGTTAATACCCTGGAGAAACATGGAGCTATGAAGTATACAACTGTAGTAGCTTCAAGTGCCTCTGATCCTGCAGCCATGCAGTTTTATGCTCCATTTACCGGTACAGCTATTGGCGAGTTTTTCAGAGATACAGGAAGGTCTGCATTAATAATATATGATGATTTGTCGAAACAAGCAGTTTCTTACCGAGAGGTTTCTTTATTGTTAAGAAGACCCCCAGGTAGAGAAGCTTATCCTGGTGATGTTTTTTATCTTCACTCAAGATTACTTGAACGAGCGGCTAAGATTATTGATTCTGATGAAATAGCATCTAAAATGAATGATTTGCCAGAATCCATCAAAGGAAAAGTTAAAGGTGGTGGTTCATTGACAGCATTACCTATTATTGAAACACAAGCAGGTGATGTTTCAGCATATATACCAACTAACGTAATTTCGATTACAGATGGTCAGATTTTTCTTGAAAGTAATTTATTTAATGCAGGTGTTCGTCCTGCCATTAATGTTGGTATTTCTGTTTCCAGAGTTGGAGGTAATGCGCAAATTAAATCGATGAAGAAAGTTTCTGGTACATTGAAACTTGATCAGGCTCAATATCGTGAATTAGAAGCATTTTCTAAATTTGGTTCAGATCTTGATCCGGCTACAAAATCGGTTCTGGATAAGGGACGAAAAAATGTTGAATTACTAAAACAGCCTCAATACGCCCCTGTTAATGTTGCCCATCAGGTGGCATTAATATATTGTGGAACTCAAGGTTTACTTGCTAATGTACCCGTAGAGAAGGTTCGGGAATTTGAGCAAAGTTTTATTAATGACTTAGACCTTAGTCATAAAGATGTTATTATAGAACTTGGGAAAGGTAAAATCTCAGATGCGGAAACAAAAGTACTTAAAGAAGTTGCATCTGATGTAGCTCGCAGATATAGTATTGATGATGATAATAATTAGCTAAATTAATGCCTAGTTTAAAAGATATAAAAACCCGTATTGAATCGGTTAAAACAACCCGACAGGTTACAAGTGCCATGAAAATGGTATCTGCAGCTAAACTGAAAAAGGCTCAGGATGATATTGTGCAGTTACGACCGTATGCTGATAAGCTGAATGATATTATTATTGATCTTGTTGGTGCTATTGATTCTGAGATAGAGCTTAAGCTTGCAGAGAATCGTGCACCTGATCGTGTTTTGGTTGTAATGATCACATCTAATAGGGGTTTATGTGGTGCATTCAATTCAAGTATAGTAAAAGCTGTTAATAATTTAATTCGTAATGAGTATTCTTCTCATCTAAAAAATGGCTTTATTGATGTAATGGCCATTGGTAAACAAGGCGAAAAGTTATTAAAGTCATCTGGTATTGATTGTATCTCTGAGCATAACAATATCTATAGCAATATAAGTTTTAATGCTATAGATTCTATTTCTACTGCCGTTATAAATGATTTTCTTAATAATAAGTATGATAGAGTAATTCTGGTATACAATGAATTTGTGAATGCTGCGGTTCAAAATGTAAGCGTAAACCAATTTTTACCATTAGAGTTACCCGAATTAGATAAGAGTTATTCATCTCCATATTTGTATGAACCAAATGAACAGGAGATACTTAACGATTTAATTCCGCAGAGTTTAAAAACATTGTTTTTCAAGGCTATTCTTGAGTCTATTGCTTCAGAACATGGGGCGAGAATGACTTCTATGCATAAGGCGACTGATAATGCCACTGATTTGATTAAAGAATTAGAATTAAGCTATAATAAAGCAAGACAAGCTGCAATTACTAACGAAATACTTGAAATTGTTGGAGGAGCTGAAGCTTTAGCTAAATAGATTTTTATAAAATCGTATAATAACAAAGGTTGGAAACATAGTTGTTACCAACCTTTTTGTTTTTATGATGATGTAGGTTTAATGCAATTATTCTACCTCCGATGTCTTCGTTGAACTGCATTGTATGGATCTCCAACACAAGGAATTGCTTTATTCCGATTCTTTTCTTTACAGCCTGTTAATATGCTTATGCCAAATCTGAGATTTATATTTCTTGTGCCTGTTAAATTAAGAAATGCAGGTATATTATCGCTAATGGCATGAAGGTGAATAATACCTAATTTTGCACCGATTCCCGCTCCAATATTATTGAATTCCCTGTTTGCTAAAGTATATGATATACTCGTTGATAATATCTTCCCGAAATTAGTATTACCAGAAAAAGTTATAGATGGATGTAATCTGTTTTTGTAGAATTCTGAATGAAATACCGCACCAATATTTGCTTTGTCGGTTACATCTCTGCTTATCCCTAAATATAATGCCGGCGTAAGTGGTGCGGAATATATTGATTGATCTACAGATGGATTAAAAACTGCAGATAATGAGTCTGCAAATTCGCTTGATGAATTGAGACCATCAGAATAGGTCGATCCAGATATATTCAAAACGCCAGAACTATGAAGATGATGAGGATTTGTTTTCCAGTTTATATATCCAATATCCAGCAGGCTTCCGGAAATTGTGGTTCTGTAATTGATTTTATAAGTAAAACCAATATCAAAACCCAGTCCTTTATTCTCGGTGTTCAGGGCATATTCTTTCCAATCAATATCATTTTGCAGGTCAGCGTTTGTAATTTCTCCATTAGTATTGGTTTCAATAACAATTGGGAAAGAAGAATACATATCGCCAGATCCATTAAGTAATAAAGCGAAGGTGTTTGCATGCGTAAATAGTCTAAGATCTGTTGGTTTGGTGAATATATTTCCTTTCCCGAATAGTAATTTTACTCTAAAACCGATATTTAAATCTGAATTTACTTCACGAGCCCAACCAAAGGCATACTCTCGATAGTGGGTAGCGTTTACTCTTAGGCCATCTAATTTGCTAAACTTACCTTCAAATTGTTTATTTCCTTTATATGCTAATAATAAGGCATTTTTTGAATATACCTGATGTGAATTAAGTTTTTCATTAATGGTAAAGGTGAAGTAGTTATTTTGGTGTTTGTATCCAACAGATAGTAAAGTTAAGTGTAGTTCTGTTGCTATAATTTCCAGCTTCTTCATTTTACTGATCGAACTGGAGGGATTAAACCTTAAGGAGTCTCCGGAATAAGATTCAAAGGCGTCATTAACTGCAAATCCAGTTGAAAAAGCATTAATATGTGTTGATCCAATAACAGGTAAACCTATGTATAGCTTGCAATTGATTGGGATTGATGGGTTAACAATATTAGACTGGGGAAGGTCATGCATTAAAAACAGGGTATTATTTTGTTGAGCCTGCGCCAAATACACTATGCCAAGTAATATCAACAGAATTAATACGCGCATGAATATTAGCTTATTGGATTAATGGAACTTCAAGAGCGGCTCGTACACCTACCGAAACATCAACGTTGTAATTATCAATTTGTTGAATTACATTTGGGCTTTCGTCCAATTCTTTAAAATATATAATTAAAAGAATCTGTCTTACAGAATTTATTAGTTCATCATCTTCTTCATGAAGTGATATATCGTGAATAATAGAGTTACTTTTAATGACACTCCCGTCGTCGTCTGTTTCTGCAGCATTAATATCCAAAGGAGGGTCTTGTAAAATGGATTTTATAATATTGCCGGATTGATCAATGTAATATCCATAAATCTCCAGATTTGCGGGAAAATTATTCTCAATATCAAACCGGAACATTAACTCCTTTACTTCTTCAGCGTTATCTGTTATATTGATGAAGCTAAATTTCGTGTATTCAGAAATCAATACTTCTTGATTCGTGTTATAATAGCCTAAAAAACCCTGACTTCCATTGTAGTCATCTGTACCAAGATCTAGTTCTGAAATGGGAAATGAAAATGTCGGTTCCCAAATGAAATCATCAGAAATCTTGCTTAAATCCTCTTTTACACATCCCGAAATTAAGATTGTAATGAAGCACGAGATAAAATATTTTTTAGCAATTGGCATTACAACACTTGTTGTTATTTATTAAATAACTAACAAAACATCAATCTATTGTGTTTATCGTTTATAGCGTTTTCATCAAAGATTAATTAGAGTTTGTCTATAAAGTCCAAACACCCGACTTTATAGGCAGGCACTAATATAATATACCACTAAAAATTGAAATTATTCAATAGTTTTTATTTAAAATATTCGAGTTCGATATAATGTATAAGTGAATGAATGATTTTAATATGTAATTCTTGAATTCTATCTGAATATCCATTGTGCGGGATTCGTAATTCAATATCACATAAGTCTTTTAAAATACCCCCGTTTTTGCCTGTAAGAGCAATAATTGGCATTCCTTTTTGTTGAGCTATCTTTGCTGCTTCAATTACATTAGCTGAATTTCCACTGGTACTTATTGCCAGTAAAACATCGTTTTCTTGACCCACAGAGTCTACGAACCTTGAAAATATATGATCAAAACCATAATCGTTACCTACACACGAAATATGAGTTGGATCTGAAATAGATATTGCAGCTAAACCACTTCTGTTGTCTCTAAATCTCCCTGTAAGTTCTTCTGCAAAATGCATTGCATCACTCATGGAACCTCCATTGCCGCACGAAATGATTTTAGCTCCTTTTTTTAGACTGGTTACCATTAAATTACCAGCCTTTTGTATGTTCTTCCAATTGTTCTCATCTTTAATAAATTGGTTTAATAGATGAGAAGCTTCTATGAAATTATCTTTTATATTATTTATACTCATATTTGTTTATATTTTTGAGTAAAGATACAATGGGTTTTATTAAACTGAAATTTTATTTTTTAGTAATTATCTATGAAAAAATTATTATATGAGATAATATTTGAGGCCGATACCAAATCAGGGAAAGCTTTTGATATTGGATTAATTGTGTTGATTTTATTTAGTATATGCATTGTCATGCTTGAGAGTTTACCCAATAGAACGGATAACTTTTACCATATACTAGGTATAATGGAATGGGGTGTAACAATTGCGTTTTCTATAGAATACTTAATTAGATTGTGGGTAGTTCGGAATTCCTTACGATATGTATTAAGTTTTTTCGGATTAATTGATCTATTAGCTATAATCCCCACTTTTTTAGGACTGATGTTTTCAGGCACGCATATGTTGGTTGTACTTCGTTCATTAAGGTTATTAAGAGTTTTTAGAGTATTAAAGCTTACACGTTATATCAATGAAGCTTCACATTTGTGGAAAGCCTTAACTGCAAGTAGAAACAAAGTTGGAGTTTTTTTATTCACGGTGGTTATCATGGTTGTTATTTTAGGAACCATGATGTACATTATTGAATCGGGTGAAAAGAGCGGTTTTACTAGTATTCCCATAAGTATTTACTGGGCCGTAGTTACATTAACTACCGTTGGATATGGAGATATTGCTCCAGTTACAGCTTCGGGGCAGTTTTTGGCAGGAATCGTAATGATTTTAGGATATGCAATTATTGCAGTTCCTACGGGAATTGTAACAGCTGAATTAACTCGTAAAAATCAAGAGAATACGACCACTCAGGTATGTCCTTCTTGCTTACAGGAAGGACATGATACTGATGCCGGATTTTGTAAATTCTGTGGAACAGAGCTCAATGTTGCTCAAAAATAATGTTGATGGGTAATGGCTATAATTTTTAAGGTTGCTATAGAGAGATTACAAAAGTTCTAATAAATTATTATCAATATTTTATGATTCTCTCTAAGTTTACAAAAGCATAGTTAAAGTCATTCTGGTCATCATCAGTAATTTCATTTCTGAATGTTTCTTTCCATTCTGTAATGTTAATCTCAGGAAAGAATGTATCTGCATCATTAAAGAACTGATCAATTTGAGTTAGATATAATTTATCGGTAATGGGCAGAAATGCCTCGTAAATAGTAGCTCCCCCAATTATGAATACTTCTTCTTCATTTTCGCATAATTTCAGCGCATCCTCAACTGAGTTTACAACTTCTGCGCCCTCAATTCGTAAATCCGTATTGCGTGACATTACAATATTTCGTCTATTGGGTAATGCACCTTTAGGTAGTGAATCAAAAGTTTTACGACCCATAATAATGGTATGTCCGGTTGTTAGAGCTTTAAACCGTTTTAAGTCGTTAGATATATAAGTTAGTAAGTCGTTGTTTTGTCCTATTGCATTCATTTTAGCAATGGCAACGATAATCGAAATTTTTGGCATAGTTCTATTTTAAACTGATATGGCACCCTTAATATGAGGATGCGGGTTATATTCACTTAAAGTGAAATCTTCGTATTTGAAATCATCTATATTCTTAACATCCGGATTTATAGTCATAACCGGCAGTGAACGGGGGTCTCTGGTTATTTGAAGTTTAACCTGTTCAATATGATTATTATAAATATGCACATCTCCAAGCGTATGAACAAATTCACCAGGTTCTAAACCAGTTGACCGGGCTACCATCATGGTTAGCAGAGCATAAGAGGCGATGTTAAAAGGTACACCTAAAAACAAATCGGCACTGCGCTGATATAACTGGCACGATAATGTTCCATTCGCTACATAAAACTGGAACAGAATATGGCAAGGAGGTAACTGCATGTCATCCAATTGTCCAACGTTCCAGGCACTCACGATATGACGACGGGAATTAGGATTATTTTTTATGGACTCTATTACCTGTTGAATCTGATCGATGTACTCACCATGAGCATTTGGCCATGAGCGCCACTGGTATCCATAAACAGGCCCCAATTCACCATCTTCTTTTGCCCATTCATTCCATATCCGAACGCCATTTTCCTGTAGATACTTTACATTTGTACTACCTTTTAAAAACCAGATAAGTTCATGAATTATTGATTTCAAATGTAGTTTTTTAGTAGTAATTAACGGAAAACCATCTTGAAGGTTGAAACGCATTTGATGTCCAAAAACACTAATAGTTCCAGTACCTGTTCTATCTTCTTTTAAAACTCCTTCATCCAACACCCGTTGGCACAATTCAAGATATTGACGCATAATTAATGAAATATATTTAATTTAATTTTTCTTGCTGATGGTACATTGCAATATTCACAAAAATAGAAAATTAATCTTGTACTTAGCCATTTTAGACATGCTAATAGCTGGATATTGATATAAGCTTAATTTACTTGTCCGGAGAAAGTTCAATTAAGGATTTAATAGGATAATGGTCACTGTAATCTACCTTATATCTTTTGAAATTATATGATTTATATGACGAATCATGAAAAATAAAATCGATACGGAAGGATGGAAGGTTGCCATGGTAGGTGCCTCCAAATCCTTTCCCTGATTGAATAAAGGAATCTTTTAAGTTGCCCTTTACCTGTTTGTATACATAGGATACCGGAGTGTCATTAAAATCGCCACAAACAATAGTCGGGAATGGGGAGTTCTGAACATGCCTGCCAATTGTTTCTGCTTGTAATGAACGGGTAGCAAAAGCATGACTTAATTTTCCGAAAATGTCGTAGATTCCTTTACGTCTTTCTTCGTTATTTTTAATTTCCAAACTATCTATAAAATTGTAATTCTCTCTTTGTAACCGGATAGATTCCAGGTGGTTGTTGAATACTCTTACTTTACTTCCATTTACATTTATATCAGTTTGAATACTGAAATTAGTAGTGTTTTTGAAGTAAAGTGGTTTTTTATCAATGATCGGGAATTTGGAAAATGTAGCAAGTCCATATTTTCTTCCGGATTTTGACTCTGCAATGTATTCTATATGTTTGTATCTGAATTGTTTAAATTTTGATAAGATATTATTTTCAGAGTAAGGTTGCTTTTGGTTATTGACAAAGAACTCCTGAATACATAAAATATCCGGATTTTCTTTTCTTATAAACTCATATATTTTCTGGGGTGTTTTATGATCTCCCGTCCATACATATCTATCAAACATACGTACATTATAGGACATAACAGTTGCCGGATTATTTAATTTCTTACGATCAATATTCTGTTCTCCTTGAAGCTGAAAAACGGCATGCCATTGCCACCATGAAATAACGATCAGAACTAATGAAAATAGAAGTCTTTTCCGTCGTTTAAGCAACCAATAAATAACACAAATCAAATTGAGTACCCAGAAAAAAGGAAACCCAAATCCTAAAAAGGAGATGAAATTGATATGGACAGGACTCACAAATGCGCCCAGATATGCCAGCAGTAATAAAAGGCCAACAGTAATATTTAGTATTGTTACGAGAGATCGGGTTACTTTGCTCAAGATAATTGGATGTTAATTAATTATTACTTGCATTAAACAAATCTTCTTTTTCCTGTTTAGTCAGGCTATCATACCCACTTGACTTAATCTTCTCTAATATCCGATCAATGTCTTTCTGATGTGCTCTTTTTCGGGCATTGTATTCCATATCCGACATGGTTCTTCTATTTGTTTTGTGTGTCACCTTCATTTTTGTACGGGATGAAAACAAGGAAACAAGCTTATCCATCATCCGGTTAAATCCCATTGTAATATCTTTGCCTTTATTTATACGGGCAGAGAAATATATGCCAAATAATGCGCCTCCGATATGAGCCAGATGTCCTCCGGTATTTGACATTGTTGGAATAGCGATTAAATCTAATACAAAAAGAACGAGTGCTATATGAATTAGTTTTACAGGACCTATAATTAATAAATGAACTTTGAAATTTGGAGCATATCTGGCAACCGCAAATATGATTCCCATTACAGAGGCAGAAGCTCCCATCATAATAGTATTTGGTGCCATCTCATATAAAACAGGGAATACATTATATGATATAATATAAAGCAGTGCACCTGAAAGACCTCCCATAAAATATACTCCAAGTAATTGTCTTGGGTTAAAGTACTGCATGAATATTCTTCCGAACCAATACAAATAAAGCATGTTGAAAACAATATGGAGAAATTCAAAATGCAAAAACATATAAGTGATGATACTCCAGGGTTGAAATAACAAAGCTTCAGGACTTGCAGGTACCGACAGCCAGGTAGTTAATGGAAAATAATCCGCTTGTCCTGTTAAAGAAAATACAACATATAGTAAATGTATTGCCACAAATACGGCAATGTTAATATAAATCAATCGGGTAAGTGCACCCCCTTGTTTGAATGATTGCTTTATTTCATCGAGAATAGGCATAGCGCTAAAAATAGTGATTTTGTAAGGACAATAATATTAAAATTAATTAAAATTGATTCCTTCGCCAAAAACGAATAATAAAATACCCAAATATCATTCCACCTAAATGGGCCAGATGAGCCACGTTATCTCCCGGATTGTTTTTTAACATTAGAAACAGTTCTATAGCACCATAGCCAATAACAAACCATTTGGCTTTAACGGGAACAATCATATATAAATATATTTTTTCCTCAGGAAATAACATTCCGAAAGCCAATAATAGTCCAAATACAGCACCAGAAGCTCCAATCATTGGGGCATAAAGAATCCTCATTAAAGAGAGTATTGTGTCTTTATGTAATAAATTCTCAGATGTTTGAGGAATACTAGCACCATTATAGATATCCGAGACTAAATCAGGAGGTAATTGTGCAGCTAACATTTTAGCTCTGATAAATGCCACTAAAACATATACTAAACCAGCTCCAATACCTGTTGCTAAATAATAGAAGAGAAATTTCTGAGGCCCCCATAGTCTTTCAAGAATACGACCAAACATAAAAACAGCAAACATATTGAAGAAAATATGTTCTATACCGCCATGCATAAACATGTAGGTGATATACTGAAAAAAGTGAAATTCACTGCTCCCTGGTGTATATAATCCCAATAAGGAATTTAAATCTATTCTGGTAAATCCGATACCCGGAATATTGATGCCCTTCGAAAGTAAAAATGCGGCAAAAAATGCCAGTCCGTTTATTATTAATATATTTTTTACTATGTGTGGGATGTTGCTGAAAAATGATTGCCGTTGATACATATATTTAAATTCAAATTTGTCAAAACTTACTTACAACTATCAGACCAATAATATATTGCGCCAATTTGTCATTTAAATCGACTGTCTATTTCATCATTAGACAGAATTGATATAACTGGTTTGCCATCGGGTGTGTAGTTTGGTACCTGGCAAGCAAATAACTGGCCAATCAGCTCATCCATTTCTTGTGAGGTAAGAAATTTGCCAGGTTTTAAGGATGATTGTTTAGCCATTGTTTTTGCGATACGTTCTTTTAGGTCATTTTCAATGTTTATTTCGCTACTCTTATACGCTTCAATGATTTCATCAATAATTACTTTTGGATTCGTTTTCTCCAACGTAACCGGAATTCCCCGAACCTCAAAGCAGTTATTTTGCAAATCCACCATATCAAGTCCGAACAATTTAAAATCATCTTTAAGTTCATTAACAATCAAGGCATCTTCCACACTAAATTCGATTTGTTCAGGAAACAAATTCTGTTGTGTCATACTTTGTTGGCTTGAAATTGATTTAATAAGTTGCTCATATAAAATACGTTCGTGTGCTCTTTTTTGATCTATCACCATGAGTCCGGATTTTCCAGAAGTAAGAATATATTTATTCTTAAATTGATAACAAGATGCCCCTGTAGCATTGCCTTCATTTATTCCCTTGGATATAAAAGTCTGTTGAACGGGTTCTTGTTCAATTGGCTCATCAAAATAATTAGAGTCATCTGAATTATCGGTATCAAAAGGTCTGTTTCCTTTTTCAGATTCAAAATCATTGTATAACTGTTCCCAACCTTTTGGGGTTACAGAACGGTCTGTATACGTTCCTCCAGATTTGGATGAAGATTGCGTAGAGCCTGAAAAACTTGAAGGATCGGGAGGAGTGGTTTCAAATGGATTGAAGAATGGATTGACGTCAATTCCGGGTTCGGATTGATCATCGTTTTCATTTCCAACAGGAATATCAAGTTTATCGGCGGTATCAAAATCAATGGTAGGAATCATATTGTGTTTTCCCAAACTTTCTCGAATGCATGCATTGGTTATATGCCAGATCGCTTTCTCATCTTCAAATTTAATTTCAGTTTTTGTAGGATGTATGTTGATGTCAATAATTTTTGGATCAACCTCAAAAAATAAAAAGTAGGCAGGAACCGTATTAGGTAATATTAAATTCGCATAGGCCTCTGTAATCGCTTTATGCAGGTAAGGATGTCGCATATACCTCTGATTTACAAAGAAGAACTGGTCGCCTGACTTTTTTCTGGCAGATTCTGGTTTTCCTATAAAACCATGTATTTTTACCAATGTAGTTTTTGTTTCAACAGGTACTAATTGTGCATTCATGCTTTTGCCTAACATGTTAATTACCCGTTGTCTCAGATTGGATGCAGGAAGTTGAAACAAAGGAGTATTATTATGATCGAGGCTAAAGGCAATATCCGGGTTAGCCAGTACAATCCTTTGGAATTCAGTAATAATATGTCGTAGTTCAGTGCTATCCTTTTTTAAGAATTTTCTACGTGCAGGAACATTATAAAAGAGGTTGCGGATTATAAAGTTACTTCCTGATGCACAATTGATTACTTCTTGGTTCTCAACTTTCGATCCCGAGATTGTGATGTGAGTGCCTAATTCATCTCCGGTTTTTTTTGTTTTTAATTCAGTTTGAGCAACAGCAGCAATGGATGCAAGCGCCTCTCCTCTAAATCCCATTGTTCTAATGGAAAATAAATCGTTTACATTGCTGATTTTTGAAGTGGCATGACGTTCAAAAGCTAAACGGGCATCAGTGGCTGACATGCCACAACCATTGTCAATTACTTGAACCAATGTTCTTCCGGCGTCTTTTACAATTACATTAATATCTGTACTACCTGCATCAATTGCGTTTTCAACCAATTCTTTGATGATTGAAGCCGGACGTTGAATAACCTCCCCTGCGGCTATCTGGTTTGCAACTGAATCGGGTAGTAATTGAATTATATCTGACATAGAAATTTGCTACATAAAACAAAACATCTGGTATACAGATGTTTATTTGTGATGGTTATTATATTAAATGCTTTGGGTATCAAACAATTTTACATGTAGTTCAGAATCCAATCTTTGCTTGATTGAAACAAGTAGTAAAATACAATGGTTAATCCAATTAATATTAATATCAATCGAAGATTTGATTTTCTTTTCTCTTTACGATAAACATCAAAATTGTTTGCAATTTTTCGTCGCATTTTACCCCTGATTCTTTCTTCTGTAGATCTTTCATCTTCCTCTTGCTCCAGCCCCAATTCATCCTTTATTCTTCTGGCTCTTTCCTGACGTTCCTCTTTTGCTTCATCGTAGTATATTGGTGTATGATGAAAGGTTCTGTGATTAGCTGTTTTTATAAATGTAAATTTCATAACTGTAATTGTAATTAATGTACTTAAGTCATTTAAATTCAGCAAGATAAAAGACAGGTGCATTAATGTGATTTTAAATGATATTCTCAATTGTGAGCAACAATAACATTGCCAGAATATTCATTTTTTACTGAAAATGTGTTTGCAAAGATACAAGTAAAAATTGAATTGCTCATTGTAATATGAGAAAGCAAATTGAACGTTTGCTTTAGTATCTTTATAATAATTTCATTAGGTAAATGTTACAGAGAACTGATTTTTTACGGAATATAATTTTAAATTTCTGATTGCAGAATTCAACTAAGTGGTTTTCGTCTATAAAATCGAACTACTGCGTTGTTGCTCAAAATTCAGATCCTCATATACGCTAGTATACTGCGGTTTGAATTTTTTACTCGCCTCGTATTTAAACTTTATAGTCCAATCACCTGACTTTGAGGACAGGCACTAAGTAAAAATCAGCATTTTCATTATTGATTTCAATAGCATGGATTTAACCCAGAATTGCTTTTTCATAGTTCCCGGGTTGAAACGAAGTATTTGTCCTGTATTATGAGAATATTTATAGATGGTCAGAAGTAACATTTTATTGAGTTTAGATTAATAAAATGAAAGGGTAAAACCAGCATTTGTGTCGACCCGGATTAATATATTCTGCAGCTAAGTGTATATTATTATGGTTTTGTACAAAAACAGAAAGGTTAAAAAATATTAAATTAGTACTTGAAAAATGTTGATTAATAGTGCTTATAGGAGTAATTATTCGAGTTATTGCATGAAATAAATGAAATAAATCTTAAAATAGTGTTAAAAAAACAAAATATTAATCTATATTAGCACTCGGAAAGTGATAAATCCTTTTCCCTTAAATCAGATAAAAAATCAAAAGAAAAAGAGACCTGTTGCCCGCAGGTCTTTTTCTATTTTTACTCCCTTTAAAAAAAGTTATTGAACTGTCTCTCATTAATCCCGTTATATTTGTTCATTATTATTTTTTAATATTTATTAAAAATCTGAAACTTATATTTGGTATGGTTCAGGTTGTTTGATTACTGACAAAAGGGTTGATAAAATGAAAGAGTTCTGGGATGATCGGTTTGCTTCGGATGATTACATATATGGTAAAGATCCAAATCCACAATTTAAAAGGTTTATAAATTCCAATAAGCCCGGAAAAATATTGTTGCCGGGTGAAGGAGAAGGACGTAATGCTGTGTATGCTGCAGAAAAGGGTTGGCAAGTTGTTGCTGTTGATCAAAGCGAAGAGGGGAGGAAAAAAGCCATGATGCTGGCAAGAGAAAAGAATGTGAGTATAAAGTATGAGATTTGTGACGTAATGAAACTTGAATACTCAATGAATAGTTTTGATGCCATTTGTTTGGTGTTTTTTCATCTTCCGGATTCTGTTCGTAAAAATATTCATACCTATTTGTATACTTTACTGAAGCCCAATTCAAAATTATGGATATTAGGCTTTTCCAAAGATCAATTATTGTATAATAGTGGTGGACCAAAAAATATAGATATGCTTTATTCTAATGATATATTGAATGAAGATTTTAGTGAATTACAGATTGTTGTCAACAAAAAATACTCCGAACATTTAAATGAAGGAAAGGGTCATAAGGGTGAAGCTTCGTTAATAGAGTTTGAAGCCTTAAAAAAGTAAATAATCTTTAATACTGTGGGAATGAACCATAAGCATGACAAATTTCAGAAACAATTACGATTTATTATTGAACTTGACAGAGTTAAGCAAATTGTAAGGCAAACCTTGTTATTAGATTCATCTCGCCAGGAGAATGATGCAGAACATTCGTGGCATATGGCATTGGCTTTATTCGTGTTTAAAGAGTATGCTAATGATCAGAGTCTGGATATGATTAAAGCTGTTAAAATGGCACTGATTCATGATGTTGTAGAAATTGATGCTGGTGATACTTTTGCTTATGATCAGGATGCGCATAAAGATAAAGAAGAGAGAGAAGTTGAAGCCGCAAAAAGAATATTTGGAATTCTTCCTGATGATTTAAAGCAGGAGTTTATGGCATTATGGCAGGAGTTTGAAGAAGGGAAGTCTGCTGAGGCAATGTATGTTGGAGCAATTGACCGTTTTATGCCTATTATGCATAACTACAAAACGGATGGTAAAGCATGGAAAAAGCATCAGGTTACTGCCGAAATGGTGACTACAAGAAACCAGCCAATCGAAAATGGATCCGCATTTTTATGGGAACAAGTCTTAATAATGATTGATGAAGCAAAGAATAAAGGAATATTATAATCAAAATCAAGAAATTTATTTATTCAGTACTGAATCTAAAGTTTTATGACGGACTCAGGTTATAGGTAGAATGCTTTTTGCAAGCCTGTTATTTTTGGTACTTTTGAACGAAATACAAAAAATGGAAAATACAATTAATAATAACTGGGAAGAACTTTTACTTAAAATCAGTAAGAAGTTTAATGTGTTAGCTGATTTTAATTTTTTACTGTTTCTTATTGGAATACAGGAAAGAGGACAAGGATACCAAAACTACTCAAAAGATGAGAAAATGGATATGATTAACCTGGCACGATGTAAACTATTTGAGCAAAAGGGATTTTATAAGCAAAAAGGATTTGATGAGGAAGGGTGGCCAGAATTTGAGGTGGTAAAGAAAGTAGAAGATTTATTGCCATCAGAGAGAGAAGGTATATTAAAAAAAGCCATGATGGAGTATTTTGATAAAAACTTATAATGTTATAGTTTGCTCAATAATTGAATGAAAAATTTGAATTTATGAAGAGATATCTTTTATTGCCTTTTTTTGTAATGATATTTTTATTTTGTGCATGTGCTCAAAAATATACAGATCCTGTTGTTTTGATTAAGACACAGAAGGGAGATATTAAAATAAAGTTGTATAATGAAACGCCCTTGCACAGAGATAACTTTATTAAGTTGGTTAAGAATGGCGTTCTTGATCATACCTTATTTCACAGGGTTATTAAGAATTTTATGATACAGGGTGGAGATCCTGATTCTAAAGATGCTGTTACCGGAGCTGCATTAGGTGAAGGAGGACCAGGGTATACATTGCCTCCTGAAATTAACTTCCCTAAGTTTTTTCATAAGCGGGGAGCATTAGCGGCTGCTCGTCAATCAGATAAGGTAAATCCGGAAAAGAGATCATCCGGCTCACAATTTTATATTGTTCAAGGTGAGCGATTTGATGATGGGAAACTGACGAAAATTGAAAATCAACTGCGAGAAGGAAGAAGAAGAAATATTTTTAATCAACTGCTGACAGAATACAATGATTCACTGAATTATTTGCAACAAAATGGTGATCAGAAAAAATTATTGTTGATGCAGCAGAAAATTATGGCAGAAGTTCAAAAGCGTTATTCTGACCAGCCAGAGTTTTCGTTTCCGGAAGAGGTTAAGGAAGTTTATCGAACCATTGGTGGAACTCCTCATTTAGATGGTAATTATACTGTTTTCGGAGAGGTTATTGAAGATAAAACTATCATTGAATCTATTCAATCCTTATTTGGTAAAAAATTTGGTATTGAGGTCGTTGATGCCATCGCCGATTCTGAAACAGATTCTCGTAACCGTCCATTGAAAGACATTATAATGGAGGTGAAATTATTAAAGGATTAAAAATTATGCGTTCTGTTATTTATTGTATTTTATTCATTGTTTTAACATCAGGTATTTTAAAGGCTCAAAGCCGGAATATTATTATCTCAACGAATATGGGAGATATTAAAATCATGTTGTATGATGATACTCCTAATCATAGAGATAATTTTATAAAACTGGCTAATCAGGGGCATTATGATGGAACCTTATTCTATCGGGTTATTAAGAATTTTGTAATTCAGGGAGGGTCTTCTGATTCAAGAAATGCTGCTCCCGGAAGACATATTGGATATGGTAGTTCGAAGTTGGTAATTGATTCAGAATTTAAGGAAGGAAGGTTTCATAAAAGAGGGGCTATCTGTGCACCCAGACAACCTGAAGATATCAATCATTTTAAGATGTCGGATATTAGTCAGTTTTATATTGTGCAAGGAAAAGTTTATACTAATGAAGAACTGGATTTACTTGAAAAAGCAACGAATAATCCAATTCGTATAGCACTGAAAAAAAAGTATTATATTCCTTATAAGGAGGAACTGAAAAAACTAAAAACAGAAAATCCGAAAGAATTTAACAGACGTTTAAGGGAAATAAAAGAGAAAATAGCTTTTGATTATGCACTCTCTAATCATCTTGAATTTACAGAGGAGCAACGCAAAGTGTATACAACTGTTGGCGGGTTACCAGAGTTAGATGGAGATTATACCGTATTCGGAGAAGTGGTGAGTGGATTTAATGTGATTGAAAAAATTACTTCTCTGGAAACAGATAAAAACAACAGACCATTTACTGATGTAAAACTGGTTGTAAGAATTCTTTAAGTGTTATGCGTTTATTTGTTAGTTACCTATTATTGTTAGTGTTATTTGTAGGATGCACTACAAAACAAAACAAAAACAATATATCTAAAGATGAATACTCATTACGCAAAGGTTCATATCAGCGTAATATTTTGGGCGTGGTATCCATCACTACATATGATCATTATTCGCGTGAAATTAAAAAGGGCTTTGGATTTTATATAGCTGCCAAACGACTGGTAACAAACTTCGATTTAATTAAAGGTAGTTATAAAGTTAAAGTGGCTCCGGTAGGGAGTGAAGATTACTCTGATGTTGCCGGTTATACAGCTTATAGTATTGAAAATAATCTGGTAATTCTTAAAACATGGAAAGAAAATCTGAATTATCTGAACTTAAATGAAGCTATTAAAGATATTCCAGATTCAATTGCAGGACTGTACAGGAAGTCAAGAAAAATATATGCCCCCAAATTTGCCGTAAAAGAAAAAATACATAATGATTCGCTTCATTATTATGTTCTGAATAAAAAGAGTTATAACGGTATTCCGGCATTTACCTATTTACATCATATTGTAGGGATGGTTCAGAATAGAGATGAGTTAAATGACAGTACTTCTGTTTTAATTCCCGCATCAGATATTTTATCGTTGCTAAAGAATCAGCAAAAACAACATGTGTCGGTGTATGAATTGAGAACCAAAACCAATAAAGTTTATCCATCCTATAAAACGATTAAAGGTTTTAGGATGCATACCACCATGGGAAATATTGACTTGAAGTTATATAATGAAACTCCTGAATTCAGAGATAACTTTATAAAGTTGGTGAGTGATCATTTTTATGATAGTTTGCTGGTTCATCGAGTAATTAAAAATTTCCTGATTCAGACAGGAGCTGCAGATAGTAAATATGCTAAAAAGGATGATGTAGTGGGTTGGCAGGGGCCGGGTTATATGTTAAAAACCAAGGTTGTTCCTAAGCTTTTTCATAAACGAGGAGCAATTGCTGCCTCAAAACTACCTGACGCCAGAAATCCAAAGAATCTATCAGATGGTTCTCAATTTTATATGGTATCCGGAAGACTATTTAATAAGGAAGAACTGGATGACATAGAAAAAGAAAAGGGAATAAAATTTACTGCTGAACAACGGCAAATATATTCTTCAGTTGGAGGAGCTCCTCATTTAGATGGAGATTATGTTGTTTTTGGTGAAGTAACCTCAGGTATGGACGTGGTGGATAAAATTGCAGCAGTAAAAACTTATGCGGTTGACAGACCCGTTGAGGATATCAGGGTACTAAAAATAGAAATTATCAATAAGTAAAAGTAATAAAGAAAACTCATCAGATTTTTCGCCAGTACACTCTTTGAATTCGCAGTTTAATAACCGGAATTACTGAATCTCTTATCTTTTGTATAAATTCTACTTATCTATCGTTAGCTTTTATTAAATTTGCATATTCAGAATAACGATAAAAAAATCAGCAATGCTTGATAAGATAAAGGCTTTACAAGAAGAGATTAAACAATTGACCGCTAAATCAGCTGAGGAAGCTGAACATCTGAGAATTAAATATCTAAGTAAAAAAGGTATTGTTTCAGAACTTTTTAACGATTTTAAAACGATTCCTAATGAGCAGAAACGCGAGATGGGTCAGGTTTTAAATGTGCTGAAAAAGGAAACTCAGGAATTTATTAATAATCTGAAGGAACAGTTTGCGAACAACCAGGTAAAGGAAACAGGAGTAGATTTAACCTTACCGGGAACTGTTATGAAACTGGGAAGCAGGCATCCTTTATCTATCGTTCGAAATGAGATTGTTGATATTTTTGCCCGCCTTGGATTTAATGTTGCAGAAGGACCAGAGATTGAGGATGACTTTCACGTATTTACAGCCCTGAATTTCCCTGAAGAGCATCCAGCGCGTGACATGCAGGATACTTTTTTTATTGAAAAAGATCCTGATGTGTTGTTAAGAACGCATACCTCATCAGTTCAGGTTAGGGTGATGGAGAAAAATGAACCACCAATTCGTTCTATATTTCCAGGTAGAGTATTTCGTAACGAAGCAATATCTGCCAGAGCTCACTGTATATTTCATCAGGTTGAGGGATTATATATTGATGAAAATGTTTCGTTTGCCGATTTAAAACAAACCTTACTATATTTTGCCAAGGAAATGTTTGGTGAAAAAACGCAGATACGTCTACGTCCATCTTATTTTCCTTTTACTGAGCCATCTGCAGAAATGGATATTTCATGCTCTTTATGTGGAGGTAAGGGATGTAATGTTTGTAAGTATACCGGATGGGTTGAAATTCTAGGTTGTGGAATGGTTGATCCTCACGTATTGGAATATTCAAATATAGATAGTGATAAATACACTGGATTTGCTTTTGGTATGGGGATTGAAAGAATTACCATGCTGAAATACCAGATTAAAGATATTCGATTGTTCTTTGAAAATGATGTACGTTTTCTGGAGCAATTTAAATCAACTATTTAAGATTTCATTTACCTTATTAATACTAATCGTTGTCAAGTTACGACAACGATTATGTATTGAAAATCATGCTATTGCTTAGTTTCGCAATGAAATTTGTGGATTACTATTCAAGACAACAGAATGGATCTCCTAATTTGAATTCCATTTTTTATTTATTTATGTGTTTCAATAAACTCATCAAGGATATCCGCTAAATCAGGTTTTCCAATTTCCTGTAAAGAATAATGTACTCTCGTATAAGGCTTCTTAATGTTAATAATTCGTGACAGATCGATAGGAGTTGCAATAATAACTGAATCGCAGGGGGTGTTGTTTATTGTTTCTTCTAAATCCTTTTTTTGCTCATCGCTATAGCCCATTGCAGGTAATACATTTGGGGTTTCCGGATATTTTTGATAGGTTTCTTTAATGCTGTTAACCGCAAAATCTCTTGGATCCACAATTTCCTCAGCACCAAATTTTTGGGCAGCTAACAAACCGGCACCAAATTTCATTTCACCATGCGTTAGAGTTGGACCATCTTCAATTACCAATACTTTTTTATTGGTTATCAATGTGCTGTTATCCACTGAAATAGGTGATGCTGCCTCTATGATTCTTACATTTGGATTAATATCAAAGATATTCTGGCGTAGTTTCACTACATCAGTTCCATTGGCGCTATCTACTTTGTTGATGATCACTACATCAGACATTCTTACATTGGCTTCGCTTGGGTAATACGATTTTTCATGACCAACCCTATGTGGATCTGCAACTGTAATCATAAGGTCAGGATTATAAAACGGCATGTCGTTATTGCCTCCATCCCAAACGATGATATCACAACCTTTTTGATCATCTTCAGCTTCCCTTAAAATGTCATGATAATCCACTCCGGAATAAATCACATTACCACGTGTAATATGAGGTTCATATTCTTCCATTTCTTCGATGGTGCATTTATGTAATATGAGATCCTCTAATCGGGCGAAGCGTTGAACTATTTGATCTTTTAATCTTCCATATGGCATAGGATGACGCACAGCTACCACTTTTTTTCCTTTACTCATTAAGTATTCAATCACTTTTCGTGATGTCTGACTCTTTCCACATCCTGTTCGGGTAGCACAAACTGCAATAATAGGTTTCAGGCTATTAAGCATTGTTTTATGCGATCCAAGAACTATAAAGTCAGCGCCGGCAGCTTGTACAATAGACGCCAGACTCATTATTTTTTGATAAGAAACATCGCTATATGAAAATATACACTGGTCTACTTTGTGTTTCTTTATCAGGTAGGGTAGCTCACTTTCAGGAAAAACAGGAATTCCATATGGATAGTGTTTACCAGTTAACTGAATTGGATAATTACGACCTTCAATATTTGGTATTTGGTTTGCCGTAAATGCTATTACTTTATAATTGAAATTATTTTTAAAGTAAACATTAAAATTATGGAAATCTCGTCCGGCAGCTCCTAAAATGATAACGTTCTTCATTGTGTATATTATTGAGTTTTATGCTTAAATCATTTTTGAAAATATAAAGTAAGTGAAAATCTTCAATTGTATAACTTTCCTTATTAAAAAAAATATGTATTATCGGACTATTCTGTAAAATAAATTCTTTTGTTATTACATATAGAGAATCCCGACTGACACTTTTTTCAAATTTTATTAAATTTGAGAGATGAATTTTTTAGCACATTTATACCTTTCGGGAAAGGTTGGTCCTTTAATGATTGGGAATTTTATTGGTGATTATGTAAAAGGTAAACAGTATGAGCATTTTTCGCCTGAGATACAGAAAGGTATTATATTGCATCGTAAAATTGATGCTTTTACAGATTCTCACCCAATAGTAAAACAGAGTACCGCAAGGTTTAAACCCTGCTACCAACGTTATGCCCCGGTAGTAATAGATGTTATTTTTGACCATTATTTAGCTTCGCTTTGGGATAATTATTCTGATTTATCGTTAGATAGATATGTTGATAGTGTTCATTCCTATTTGCTGAAGAATTACTTCACTTTACCAGTGCGGGTAAAAGGGTTTCTGCCTTTTTTAATTAAGAGCAGAAGGTTAGAAAATTACAAACATCTATGGGGAATTGAAAGGTCGCTTGAAATTATGGCTAATTATAGCTCTCTTCCCGAAAAATCTAAATGTGCCATGGAGGTAATGACAAATCAATACGAAGATATAAAGGATGAATTTGTCTGTTACTTTGATGATTTACGACGTATGGTTGATAATTACCTAAAGGATCATCAAGTACATCCATAAAAACATATTTAAGTCAGATTAATTATTTTATTCCCTTTACCATTCGATCTTTACCAAAAAGATCTTTTCGTAGTTCAATATTCCTAAATCCGATATTTTTCAATAAGTCACACGTATCATTACCAAGGGCTTCATTAATCTCAAAATAAAGCGAACCATCATTCAATAAACTCTTATAGGCCAGCTTTCCTATTGCATTATAAAACAGAAGAGGATCATTATCTGAGACAAATAATGCCAGATGAGGTTCGTTTTGTAATACATTGTTGCTCATTTGTACCTTCTCTAACTCTCTGACATATGGAGGATTACTTACTATCGTATGAAATCTGTTACTATCCGTTGATGCATTTAGTGCATCCTGAAGTTGAAATTTAATATTTACATGATTGGCTTTTGCATTTTCCTGAGCCGTTTTTAAAGCCTCTTCTGAAATATCCCAGGCTGTAATGTTGGCTTCCGGAATATGTTTTTGTAGTGAAACAGGGATACATCCGCTTCCAGTTCCGATATCTAATATGGAGGGGCATTTGATTGTATTATCCTGAATGATCCATTGCACCAATTCTTCGGTTTCAGGTCGTGGGATCAGTACTGATGGATTTACCTTGAATTTTAATCCGTAAAATTCTGTTTCTCCTAATATATATTGAATGGGAATATGTTTTTTAAGGTTATCTAATACATGTTCTCCATACGCAATAATTGTTTCGCTTAAAGCATCATCACCTTTCATTAATATGTCAATTTTTGAATATCCCATTTGTGCATCAGAAATAAGGTGAACAAAATTTCTGATTTCTTCTTTAGGATACAACCTGACTAGCTCTTGGGTATAAGTAGCTATTAATTCATTGAGTGTTTTAAAGGACATAAAATTTTATTTGTGGCGTAAAAATAACCATTTTTGCAGAGTATTATCTTTATTTATAGATTTAGAAATATTGAACATGAAATATCCCACCTCGACAACTATATTAAAGCAATGAATACTGATCAGCAATATATGCAGCGGTGTCTGGATTTAGCAAGGGCCGGACTTGGAAATACTTATTCAAATCCTATGGTCGGTTCTGTTATTGTGCATAACAATAAAATTATTGGTGAAGGATTTCATCATAAAGCCGGACAACCACATGCAGAAGTGAATGCCATTAATTCGGTAAAAAAAACCGGGCTATTAAAGGAGAGTACGTTATATGTAAATCTGGAACCTTGTGCCCACTTTGGTAAAACTCCACCCTGTTCGTTACTTATTAAGGAGATGGGGATACCTAAAGTTGTTATTGGTTGTACCGATACTTTTTCAGAAGTAGCTGGTAAAGGCATTAAAATGCTTCAGGAGGCTGGGGTTGAGGTTGTTGTTGGTGTGTTGGAGGCAGAAAGTCGGGAGCTAAATAAACGATTTTTTATGTTCCACGAGGAACAAAGACCATATGTTATACTTAAATGGGCAGAAACTTTAGATGGTTTTATAGATATTGATCGTGAAGAGTTGGAATACGGGCAACCTACTTGGATAACAAATAATTTAGCCAAGAGATTGGTACACAAATGGCGCAGACAGGAACAGGCCATAATGGTTGGTACAAACACAGCTATTAAAGATAACCCTTCACTTACAGTTAGAGAATGGTATGGAAATCATCCGGTTAGAGTATTAGTTGATAGACTAGGTAAAGTTCCTGAATCGCATTATATTTTAGATAATAAAGTTAAAACACTTGTATTTACCTCATTAGATGAATCAGATAGTAAAAACATTACCTATATTAAGATTGATTTTGAAAAAGATGTGGTGAATCAAATTCTTGGGTACTTATATAAAGAAAAGCTTCAGTCTGTAATAATTGAAGGAGGAAGGGTTTTATTGCAAAGCTTTATTGATGCTAATAAATGGGATGAGGCCAGGAGGTTTGTAGGAGATAAATGGTTTAAGAAAGGAGTTTCCGCTCCGGTAATAAATCAAAAGCCTATGAAAATGGAACAGCTTGCAGGAAGCAGATTGTATTATTATCGTAATTCTTAACATCATAGCATCATAATTCGTAATATCAGTATCATTAGTAAAAAATATTGTTTATTATTGAAATACACTAAATCAATCTTCAATAACCTATTATGTGGTGGACTGAAAACCTTTCTTCTATTATATATACTTTTTTAATTGTAGCCTATGCTTTAAGTATATTATTTGTAATTGGGGTTATGGTGCTTGAAAACAGAAGCCCTTTAAAATCTCTTTCCTGGATATTGGTTTTGTTTTTAATGCCGGGAATTGGTATTATATTGTATGTATTCTTTGGACAAAACTTACGCAAAGAGAAAATTATCAGACGCAAAGGGCTTAAGAATCATGATTATATTACTTCAGTGGCTCATGCCCAAACTAAGGATTTATATTTGAGTGACTGGTTGAAAAATCCTTATATCAAAGAAAAAGAGCAGCTTATTCAACTTCAGCTAAATAATAGTAATGCAGTTATTACAAAAGGTAATCAGGTAACATTGTTAAATAGTGGAGAAGCAAAATTTGACGATTTAATTGTTGAATTAAAAAAGGCTAAACATTTCATTCATCTGCAGTACTATATATTTTCAACTGATGTAATTGGTAATACCATTACAGATATTCTTAAGGAGAAAGCTAAAGAAGGGGTAGAGGTGAGAATGATTGTTGATGATGTAGGTTCATGGGAGTTGAAGAGTGATTATTTTGAAGACTTAAGAAAAGCAGGAATCGAAATATTTTCTTTTTTACAGGTCCGTTTCCCGATTTTCACCAGTAAAGTAAATTACCGAAACCACAGAAAAATTGTTGTCATTGATGGTTTTGTAGGATTTATGGGAGGCATTAATGTGGCAGATCGATATATTAAAGGCGATCCTTCATATGGTATCTGGCGTGATACGCACATTAAAATTGAGGGTGATGCTGTTAATAGTTTGCAAACCATATTTTTGATCGACTGGTATTTTGTAAGTCAGGTTGAGTTATCGGATGAAAAGTACTTTCCTGTTAAGGAGGCTAAAGGAAACAAGATGGTGCAAGTATCTGCCAGTGGACCTGATACCGATTGGGCAGGAATAATGATGGGGATTTTTAAGATTATTACCACTGCCAAAAAATATGTATATATAGCCACTCCATACTTTATGCCTAGTGAAGCCGTTTTGTTAGCGCTTAAAACTGCTGCAATGGGTGGTGTTGATGTGCGAATCATCATACCTGAAAAATCTGATGCTTACATCACTAAATTATCATCAATGTCATATATTAAAGAGATGATGCAGGCTAATGTTAAGTTTTACTTTTACCAGAAAGGTTTTATTCATAGTAAAACCATAGTATCTGATGATATTGTTTCTTCTGTTGGTTCCGCAAATATGGATTTCCGAAGTTTTGAACAGAATTTTGAAGTTACATCCTTTATTTACGATGAGGAATTTGCAAAGCAGTTAAAAGATACTTTTATCAATGATTTTGCTGATAGTAACAGGGTAATTTTAACTGAATGGATAAAACGGCCTTTAAAACAAAAAGCTAAAGAATCATTAGCCAGGTTGTTGAGTCCGTTATTATAAGTTGTTGAAAATATTAAATAGATTTCCTTTTAGAAAGAGAGTTTTTCCAAATCCACATTGCCTGTGGTTAGTATTACAGCTAAAGCCAAGACGGATAAGGGTTCAGCTATTGTTTTCATTCGTTCCCGAATTAACCTCATGGCGTAAATAATATCTTCGTCTGGAGTTGTATAAATTTTGTCTGCATTTTTTCTGATGATTTCATAAGTCAGGTCGCCTGATGAGGCTAATAATAGATCTATTAGGCATCGTCTGTACCTTCAGGCTCAGCTCCAGTCACCTGAATATTAGGATTGAGATATCTTGATGAAATTGATGTGTCACTAAGAAACCCGCCACCACCCAATGGAGCAATAATATATTCTAATGCATTTTGTTGCTGAATAAATTCCGGCGCACAAGTACCTTGAACGGCAATGACTTCCTTTTAATTATAAGGATGAATCATAAAGGCATCTGATTTTGCTAATGGCATTACAGGTCAGAACAGGTATCATATGAATATAAGGTTCAATCCTCATATAAGCTTCTTCAATATGCGAGAAATCCGGTATTTTCATGGTGGTAATGATATAAATTTATGAAGTCAACACATCAGAGTATTTACAATTTAAGTGATAACCGTAATCCTGAATCTTGATCTAAATTGACTGAGGTATGCATCATGAAAGAGATTGAATTCAAGAAGAACCCCGGCTCGTTTGATACTAAGCCGGGGTTTTTATTCATTTGTTGTATGCCTTAAAATGAGTATCTGTACTATAATTATATCTGTTTAAAAAATGGCAACAGCAACTGTAAGTCCTGACATTACAACGCTTACCATGGTCATTAATTTAATTAGAATATTTAATGAAGGACCAGAAGTATCTTTAAATGGATCGCCAACTGTATCACCAACTACTCCTGCATGATGTGCATCACTTCCTTTTCCACCATAATTTCCTTTTTCAATATATTTTTTGGCATTATCCCAGGCTCCTCCGGCATTATTTAAGAAAATAGCCAATGTAAAACCAGTTGTTAATCCTCCCATTAACAGACCAATAACTCCTGCAACACCAAGAATTATACCAACCACTATAGGAACAATAATAGCTAATAATGAGGGCAATAACATTTCGCGCTGAGCACCTTTAGTTGAGATGGCAACGCATTTCGCATATTCTGGTTTACCTGTACCTTCAAGGATTCCGGGTATTTCTTTAAACTGTCTTCGAACTTCATCAACCATGGAGCCGGCTGCTCTACCAACAGCTTTCATTGTCATTGCACAAAATACAAATGCCATCATAGCCCCTAAAAATAAACCAGCCAACAGCATTGGATTAAATAATGATAAATCGTAAAACGTTGAGAAATCTTTAAGAGTTGCTTCTGAAATAACAACAGCTTTGGCTCCTTCTACAACATGATCAGAAGAATCTAATACAAATTGAACTGAGTTTTGTATTACTGTTTCACCTTCAACCAGGCCGCGTTTAAGCCATATCTTAATTTCTTCCATATATGCTGCCATTAGTGCCATTGCAGTTAGTGCAGCAGATCCAATGGCAAAACCTTTACCGGTAGCAGCAGTTGTGTTCCCTAACATATCTAAAGCATCGGTACGTTCACGAACTTCTTTGGGTAGTTCACTCATTTCGGCGTTTCCCCCTGCGTTGTCAGCTATAGGTCCAAAAGCATCTGTAGCTAAGGTTATACCCAAAGTTGATAGCATACCCACAGCAGCAAATCCAATACCGTAAACACCTTCCGCAAAATTATCGAAGCCACCGGCAAAACCAAAGGCACCAATAATACCTGCCACAATTGTAATTACAGGAATCCAGGTAGAGTACATTCCAACAGCAACTCCGTCAATTATTGTGGTTGCCGGACCTTGCTGAGCTTGCCTTGCGATGCCTTGGGTAGGCTTAAAACCATCAGAAGTATAGTATTCGGTTCCCTGACCAATAACAACACCTGCTATTAATCCAGATACAACAGATCCAAAAATTCCCCATGAGATCCAATCTAAGGCAGCCATCCCTGCTATTGCAGCTAATATTAAAACAGAACTTCCTCCAGTACCAATTAACAATGAATTTAAAAGACTTTTTGCCGAAGCATCCTCTTTTGTTTGCACCATAAAAATACCAATGATAGATAGTATAATGCCAATAGCAGCAACCAACATAGGAGCTATTACTTTTGAAGAAAGATCTTCACCATTATGAACAGTTAAAGCAGCACCAAGAGCAGCTGTAGCTAAAATAGATCCACAGTACGACTCGTAAAGGTCAGCACCCATACCTGCCACATCGCCTACATTATCACCTACGTTATCTGCAATAGTTGCCGGGTTTCGAGGGTCATCCTCAGGAATACCAGCCTCCACTTTTCCAACCAGGTCGGCTCCGACATCTGCTGCTTTGGTATAAATACCTCCCCCTACACGTGCAAACAATGCTTGTGTTGAAGCTCCCATACCAAATGTAAGCATGGTTGCAGTTACTTCTATTAGCTTTTGTGATTCATCCATTCCGGCATGAACAAAATCAAGTCCGAGCATTGAAAATCCATTAGTCATATGTTCGGTGGTATATATTACTTTTGTAAGCAATAAATACCATAATGAAATATCTAATAATCCAAATCCGACTACAACCAATCCCATTACAGCCCCACTTCTAAAAGCAACTTTTAATCCTTTGTTTAGTGATTCCGAAGCTCCCTGAGCTGTACGTGCAGAAGCAAATGTGGCTGTTTTCATGCCCAGAAATCCGCAAAGTCCGGAGAAGAAACCTCCTGTAAGAAATGCAATGGGTACAAACGGATTCTGAACGCCCATGTATGCCAGGGTGGCCAAAATAACTAATAATACAGCAAAAACGATTCCAACAACTTTGTATTGTCTTGATAAATAGGCCATAGCCCCATCTCTAACATGCTGTGCAATTTCTTTCATTTTATCTGAGCCTTCTGAATTTTTCATCATGCTTTTAAAGAAAAACCAGGCAAAAACTAACGACACAATAGAAGCTGTCGGTATTATCCAAAATAATTGTGACACCATAATAATAGATTTAATTTGTTTGTGATTTATTAGAGTTAATTACTGATTTTATTTTTTAAGATCCTTCAATATACTAAAAATTAAAACGGTATAATGAGATTATGATTCAATATTAAGATAGATTGAATTTAAATTATATTGAATATCTTTTGCCAAATTGTAGTTATTTATATTAGTTTACAATGTCTTTATATGCTTTAAAATAAGCATATAATAAAATATGGTTTTTAATTGTATTTTTAAAAACAGACTGAAGTCACCATAATTTTAACTGCTTATTACACTTTATTTATTAATGGTTGAAGAATACATCAATACACTGGAAATTGAGTTTTTGAAGCATGCCAATCCAGAATATGCTGAAGTACAAAAGAGATATCTGAAAAATCAATTTAAATTTTTCGGAATCCGGACCCCACATCGCCGTGATATTCAAAAACCATTTCTGCAAAAAAAATATCTTCCACCAAAGCAAGATTTAAATCATCTTATTAAGGCACTTTGGCAAAAGCCACAAAGGGAGTTTCAGCATTTTGCGCTTGATTTGTCTTATAAATATCGTAAGCAGTTAGATAAAAGTGACATTGAACTTTTTGAATATCTTATTACTCATAAATCCTGGTGGGATACCGTTGATGGAGTGGCACCTAAGCTTGTTGGCGATTATTTTAAGATATATCCTGAACAAAGAGATGTTTATACTAAAAAATGGTTGAACTCTGGTGATATCTGGTTACAGCGTTCCTCTTTAATTTATCAATTGTTTTATAAAGAAGAATTGGATACCGAATTTCTGGCTTATGCCATTAATAGATTACTAGCGTCAAATGAATTTTTTATTAACAAAGCTATTGGATGGATGTTAAGGCAATATAGCAAAACGAATCCGGTATGGGTTGAGGAGTTTGTAGAAAAAACACCACAATTAAGTGGATTGAGTAAACGTGAAGCTTTACGATTAATAAAATAGATATTTTTAACCTCGGTTCGATTAAAACTAAGGAGCTTAGATTTTGTTAAATGATTGATATACAATATAAAATTTTGAAGCATAGCGAGCTATGGTGATAAAATTCAGAGAAGTAGATCGGTTATTTTATATCGAATTGAGGTTTTAGGTATTAGAGAAAATGATCCCGGTTTACTTCTCTATTTTTAAAATTCCTGTTCATTATTATATATATTTCAAAATTCAACTTCCTTATTGTATTTTAGCTAACTTACGCCTATAAGCAATTAGTGGAGCTTTTGATGAGTTCATTATTATAATTTAAGGAATATGCATCTTGGAAAAATACCGGTATTTAATCAGATAGTTAGTACTGTTATAAACGAGTTCCATTTAATCTTCAGCTAAATCTAAATCGTATGCCCACAATACTCATTTATTCCGTAAGAGATTGAAAATATGACATTTGAAGAATTATTTGATAAGATAAAAAATGGAGAACTATCTGAAAGTGAAGCAAAAAAACACTTTTCATTAGATTGGATAGAAACTGCAAGTCGCTATATATTAGATGTTAATAGAGGAATGCGAACTAATATTCCTGAAATAATATATGGAGAATATAAAAAACTGGATCAAACAATTGAATTGGTGAATCATATATTGCAGGAACATCCCAGAGTGGTTATTTCACGTAGTAAATTCAATACAGAAATCGAAAAGAAGTTTTCTTCAGATTATCCGGTAATATGTGGCGAAAACGTAATATTAATTGGAGATCTGCCTAAAAGAGAAGGTCATATTCTTGTTGTAAGTGCAGGATCCGCTGATCATCCGGTAACTGAGGAATGTGAAATAGTTTTAAAAGCCGTTGGCGTGAATCCTCTTGTTTTTGAAGACCGGGGAATTGCACATCCAACAAGAGTTATTGAAGCCATAAAACAAGGTATTGAAAAGGATGTGAAGGCAGTTGTTGTTGTGGCAGGAATGGAGGGGGCTTTAGCTCCATTTGTAGCTTCCATGGTTTCGTTACCTGTGATTGGAGTCCCCACTTCTGTTGGGTATGGTTTTAGAGCAAGTGAAGCTGCTTTAACCTCCATGTTGGCGTCATGTGCCCCAAATCTTACCGTAGTGAATATTGATGGAGGACTAAGAGCAGCTGTGGTTGCTGCTTTAATTGCCAAGAACAGTAAGTAAGGAAGTTATAGTTGGGTAGGAATGATCTTACGGTTTTGGCCGGAATTATTTGATTAGAATAAATTTATGAATAATAACCTGAGTTCGATATAAAATCAGCGAGCTCAAAATTCAGTAAATGATTGATTTACAATATAAATTTTTGAGACATAGCGAGCTATGGTGATAAAATTTAGAGCCGTAAATCGATTATTTACTGAAAAGCTATGAATGTCACTTATAAATACCGATTTTCTGCCTCATATTTGCTTACCATAGCCCGCTATGCTTTCGCAAACATTCCTTGAAACTCAATATTTATAAGCGATTTGAGCCATTAATTTTATATCGAACTCAGGTTAATAGATTTTAGATATTGGGGATACTTTATTGTTAAGGGGAATCCCTATGGGGATAAGTTTTTATGAAGATTAGTTAGTGTTCGTCTATAAAGTCCAACTACTGTGTTGTTGCTCAAAATCCAAATCCTCATATACCCATGTATACTGCGGTTTGAATTTTTCACACGCCTTGTATTTTAACTTTATAGCCCAAACACACGACTTTATGGACAGGCACTAAGTAGAACCTCCCATAATCAGCTGGCCATCTAAATATATTACTCTTGGATCAGCCTCCGGTGAAGAACCTGAATTTATCCTCTGAAAAAGTAATTCTGCAGAGGTCTTACCTATTTCTGTCCCTCGTGGTTGAATGGCTGTAATGGAAGGATTATACATGAAACGAAATGGTTCTTCACAAAAAGCAATTACCGATATATCATTAGGTACAGTAAGATTTTTACTATATATAGCCTGCATTACACCAGATAAGGTTAAATCACTGATGGCGAAAATAGCATCCGGAGGATTCGGTAGTTCCAGCAGAGCCAGAGTTTTAGATTTGGCTTCTTCCGGCCATTCACATGAAATAATATATTCATCATAAAAGGGAAGCTTTCGGTTCTGATGAGCCATTTTAAATCCCTCTAAGCGATTACGACTAATTAAAAGGTTGGTGTTACCGGTACAAATAGCAATTCGGTTCTTCCCCTTGTTTATTAAATGTAGCACCGCATTATATGCTGCCGATGTATCATCCAGTAAAACCAAATCGGTTTCTAAATCCTTTACAACCCTATCATAAAAAACAATAGGTAATCCTGATCTAATAACATCTGAAAAATGAGTGAAATCCGTTGTTTCTCTGGAAACAGAAGCCAATATACCTTCTACATTATTAGCGATAAGAAGATCCAGGTTTTCAACTTCCCGTTCGTAAGATTCATTGGATTGTAATATCAACAAATTATATCCATTTTTATGAGTAACCTCCTCAATACCCTGAATAACCGAAGGCAAAAAGAAATAAGAAATCTGCGGAACCATTAAACCTATGACTTTACTTTTTTTATGACGAAGTGATGATGCCACCAAATTGGGTTTGTATTTTAATCTCTGTGCCAGACCTTTTACAGCATCTTTTGTTTTCTGGCTTACATCAGGATGATCTCTTAAGGCACGACTTACCGTAGATTTATTTAATCCTAATATCTGTGCAATATCCTTTAATGTAGCAGCACTTTTCTTTATCATAGGTCAAACATTTTAAGAGATAAATATCATTTGCCAATAAAGTTAGATTAAAATTCCTGAATAAAAATAAAATAACAACAAATAACAACCGGTTGCACAACCCGTTGCATAAATAATGCACTGGAAAACAGATTTTTATTAGTATTTAATTTGTTAATAAATGTAATTTAGTATCAAAATAATTAAATGATATCATAGAAGTGGCTTCAGATAATTATAAAAATTTTAAAGAGAGAGAAAATTACCATGTTGAAATTTTACTGTTGAGGAAATTAAGGTAAACGCATAACTAAAATTTAGAACTATGAAAAAATCTGCATTATTAATTGTACTGACGATTTGTTGCACTATAGTATCTATAGCACAAAGTGGAACATTAAAGGGGAAATTACAGGACAAAAATTCCGGAGAACCACTAATAGGTGCTGCAGTGATTATTAAAGGTACTACCATTGGTACAATAACCAATTACGACGGCGAATATGAATTAACAGATATTGAACCGGGATCATACACCTTTTCAGCTTCATTTATTGGATATTCAAGTTTAGATAAGGATGTTGAAATACCTGCAGGACAAACAGTAATAATAAATTTTGAATTATTTCAGGATTTAATTGGTCTGGATGAAGTAATGGTAACAGGAGTTGTAAATCAAAAATCAGCATTAGAATCGAGTGTGGCGATGACTACCCTGAAACCCAAATTTATGAATGAATTCGGAGCTGTAACCACAGCGGAAATGTTTAAAGCTATACCCGGTATCCGCTCAGAATCTTCGGGTGGTGAAGGTAACGCAAATATTGCTGTTCGTGGTGTTCCTGTAGCCTCTGGTGGATCAAAATTTTTGTTACTACAAGAGGATGGATTACCTGTTCTTCAGTTTGGAGACATTGCTTTTGGTAACGCAGATATATTTCTTAGAGCAGATCAAACAGTAGGTAGAGTTGAAGCGATTAAAGGGGGTAGTGCTTCTACATTTGCCAGTAACTCCCCGGCAGGAATCATTAACTTTATAAGTAAAACAGGAGATGTAAAAGGAGGTAGTATCGGAACAACCTTGGGTGCTAATTATAATTCTTTCAGAACGGATTTTGAATATGGAGCACCTGTTGCTGAGGATCTGACTTTTCATGTTGGTGGATTCTTTCGCAGAGGGAAAGGCCCGAGAGATGTTGGATATACAGCAAATTCCGGCGGTCAGATTAAAGCAAATATCACCAAAAAGTTTGAAAAAGGTTATGCTCGTATCTACCTTAAATATTTAAATGACAAAGCTATAAGCTATATGCCTATGCCTGTTATGGTGACAGGAACATCTGATAATCCTACCTATAAATCAGTACCGGGATTTGATTTAAAAACCGGGACTTTGCAAAGTAAGGAATTTCAGATGATCAATAGTACAGATGGTTATGGTAATGCGCGTACAAGTGATATGGCGGATGGAATGCATCCTGTTTCCTCTGCTGTAGGTGGTGAGTTTTCTTATAATCCGGGAGAATCATGGCAATTAAAAGAAAAATTCAGAATGTCATTTACAAATGGAAATTTCAATTCTCCTTTTCCTGCACAGGTTGGCAGTGCTAATCAAATAGCTGAAGATATTGCTGGTTCGGATTATTCCCTTTCTTTTGCCAATGGTGCTAATGCAGGGCAAGCGTTATCTCCTTCTGAAATCAATAATCTTAATGGTAACGGTTTATTAATGAGAATCCACCTTTTTGATGTGGAGATGGATAACCTGAATAATTTTACCAATGATATATTTATCACTAAAAGAGTGGACAAAATGAAGGCTACCCTTGGTTATTACAAGGCCTATCAAAATATTGCCATGACCTGGTTATTTCAAACTTATTTAACTGATGTAACTGATAATGGTACTCATCTAATGAATATTTCCGATTCATCAGGACAAAGTTTAAGTGAAAACGGACTTATATCATACGGCTCACCATTTTGGGGAAATTTAACCAGAGAGTATGATATGGAATATAACATTGATGCTCCTTATGCTAATATTGAATTTGAATTATCGGATGATTTAAACATGGATGCAAGTATCCGTTACGATTATGGTAGTGGAAAAGGATATTATCTGAATAACAATATAACTGCTGTTGATGTTGATAAAGATGGAAATATATCTGCTGTTGAAAGCGAAGTTCCTGTTTTAGATCGTGATCATTCTAATCATGTAGATTACAATTTTAATTACCTGTCCTATTCATTGGGAGCAAACTACAAATTAAACGACGACCAGGCTGTGTATGCTAGATATAGTAAAGGAGGACGCGCTAATGCCGACCGATTATTATATACCAGTTTTATTACCGAAGATGGTAAAACCGTAGAAGGTTTGGATGCTGATCGTATTAAGCAGGTTGAATTAGGGTATAAATATAAATCACCTAAAGTGGGTATTATTGCAACCGGTTTTTATACCAGAATTAATGAGCAGAACCTTGAGTTTGATCGCACCATAAATAAAGAATTTGAAACAATGGGACTGGAACTGGAAGTTGTGGCTCAGTTCGGGAAATTAAACATTACTTCAGGAGCAACATTTACAAAAGCCAACATTATTAAAAGTCTTACAGAAAGTGAAGAGGGAAATACGCCTCGCAGAGTACCTGGTGCCCTATATAATATTAATCCATCCTACCCATTCATGAAAAACAAATTAGTTGTAGGATGTAGTTTAGTAGGTACCACAAAAGTATATGCACAGGATGACAATGCGATTACACTTCCAGGGTATGCTTACTTAAACGCCTTTGCTTCGTATAAAATTACAAAAGGATTAACCTTAAGAGCAAATGTGAACAACTTAACCAACACACTTGGTTTTACAGAAATGGAAGGAGATACATTTGTAAATAACAGTACAAATTATTTCAGAGCCCGACCAATTACCGGTACAGCTGCAACGATGTCTCTTACCTATAAATTTTAACTTATAACCGGGAGTTAAACTCCCGGTATTTCAAAGTATTTTAAGTAGAACCGATTAATGCAATTATATATGAATCCACATGAAAGAGCGGCAAGTATCATCATACCTAAAATCATCCATCAGATACAACAAAAAAATGGTAGGTATACGATTTCTTTGGCAGGAGAAAGCGGATGTGGAAAAACCGAGACAGGAAAAGCTTTAAAAAACGAACTGGCAAAACATAACATCAATACATTGGTTCTTGGTCAGGATAATTATTTCAACTTACCACCCAAAGCCAACGATGCGCAACGTAAAGCAGATCCTACATGGTTAGGTCCGAGAAAAGAAGTAAACCTTTATTTGTTGAATCATCACCTGAAAGAAGCAAATGATGGTGTAAAATCTATTGATATACCACATATTGAATACGATACCAATGTTGAATCAAAAATAAAAACCGATTTATCTGATATCAGGGTAATTATTGCAGAAGGCACATATACGTCACTACTCAGAAATTTAGACACCCGGATTTTTATTGATGCCGATTATATGGACACTCTAAAATACAGAAAGAAACGAAACAGGGGAAATGAAGTTCAGGATCCTTTTGTTGAAAACATACTTGAAACTGAGCATAAAATAATTGCGGGACATATTTTTCTTGCAGATTATATCATTACAAAAGATTATGAAGTAACTGAAATGGTGTAAGTTTTACACCCCGGTCAATGATAACAACCTGAGTTCGATTAAAATTAGCGAGCTCAAATTTCAGTAAATGATTGATTTACAATATAAAATTTTGAGACATAGCGAGCTATGGTGATAAAATTTAGAGCCGTAAATCGATTATTAACTGAAAAGCTATGAATGTCACTTATAAATACCGATTTTCTGCGTCATATTTGCTTACCATAGCCCGCTATGCTTTCGCAACATTCCTTAAAACTCAATATTTATAAGCGATTTGAGCCATTAATTTTATATCGAACTCAGGTTGATAATACAAAAGTAATACATAACATACGATTAACGTTTAGGCAAGTATTAAGTTATTTATGGGAATTGATTTATTACTCTCCATAAATGATACTTGCTTTTTATATTTTAAAACATTGTTGTCCGGTAAAGCAAAATATTATTAATTTTCACAATATAACATACTGATATTCAATGTCAGCATATTTATTTTTCAAAAGTAAGCCCCCTAAATATTAGGAAATAGCGAATTTTGGTATTTGTATTTGTCTTCTT
>JBNKRV010000017.1:0-2897 GCA_050296935.1 Marinilabiliaceae bacterium
CTATGAATGTCACTTATAAATACCGATTTTCTGCGTCATATTTGCTTACCATAGCCCGCTATGCTTTCGCAAACATTCCTTGAAACTCAATATTTATAAGCGATTTGAGCCATTAATTTTATATCGAACTCAGGTTAATAACTTGATAAATTAGTAGAGATAGAAAAATGATTAGATGTACCACCTAAATGATAACGGGCAGATCCATATGAAAAATGGAATTTATACACTCTAAAGCCAAAGCCCCATGACATTCCAACGGTTGACATACGCACTTCCTGCGCTAACTCTTGTCTTCTTCTGTAATTATATCCAAAATCGACATGGAAATTTTTTGATGGTAAAAACTCCACACCAAAAACCATATGCCTCATCAGCTTATCTACGAAACCATCATTCCCGGTTACATCACCCGTACTTGAATCACTTGAATTTTCATAATCTGTTGAATTATAAGATAAATCCCATTCCAGTAGGTGCTGAGCGGTTATAGAGAACCTAAAAGGTGCATGCGCTAATTTTGTTGACATACCGAATTGAAGATCAGAAGGAATATCTTCCTGAATATCATTATAAGATGAAATTTGTGAACCCAGATTTTTTAATACAATACCCAGTGATAAACCAGAATCACTCTTTTTATAATGAAAACCAAAATCAGTAGTGATACCATATGATGTATATACGTCGAGTTTTGAATAGATGGGTTTGATGCTCATTCCCATGGATATATTCGGAGATAGCTTTCGTGCATAGCTTAAAATAAATGCATATTCAGCTGCACTTGCTGAACCGGTTAATTCTGCAAGTTCATTTCTTCGCTCAAAAGTACCATAACTTATACTGTGAATACCTAAACCAAAAGTTCCTACATTTTTATAATGGCGTGCAAACCCCAGATAACCATAACTTATGTCGCTCATATAAGGAACATAATTCAGAACTATCGAATTACTCATATCTTCATCTAATAACGAGGGATTGTGATAAGCTACATTGAGGTCATTATCATCGATAGAAATATTATTTCCTCCTAAAGCAGCCACTCTGGCAGAATTAGTCAGGTTAAGAAAATCGTATACATTACCACCCCCGGTCTGTGCATTGACAATAGGAACTATCGTAAGACACAATAGCAAATTTAAAAACTTTATATTTTTCATTTCAGTCCTGGCCATTTTTCAATAACGTCAAATTTACAACTTTAGTACAACAAATCAGGGATACGCCAGTTTTAATGTTTCCAGCACTTCATAAACAGCAGGACAAACAAAAGTGTTTCGATAAGTAAGGTTTAAAATCTGATAAAATCTTTTTCTATCTGTATGCGGATATTCCCGACACGCACGAGGCCTGACTTCATAAATCATACAATAATTATCAGGCATTAAAAATCGACAAGGTGTTTGTTTAAAAACATAATCATCGTCTTCATCTATTTCAAAATACTGATCAATAAGCTCTGCTCGTTTCATTTTTAAATGCTTAGCTATTCTGTCAATATCCCTATCGATTATTATAGGGCTTATTGACTTACAACAGTTTGCACACTCCAAACAGTCAATTTTATCAAAAGCATTTACATGGGCATCATACACAAAACTATCCAGAGTTTTTGGTTTCTTTTTCCGCAAACGGGTTGTAAAAACTTTATTTTCTTTAGCCCTATTCTGCGCCATTTCCTTGTACCTCTCCAAATCCAACTTCATACAATACTCTTTTTAATCTGCGAAATAAATAATCCTGTTATCACTATAATTATCCCCATTACTTTCTGAAGGTCAATTTTATCGCCTAAAATCCACCATGCAAAAAGTGCGGTAATAACAGGTATAAGATTGATAAACATATTTGATTTAGATACTCCAAAAACCTTAATGGCTTTGGTAAATAAAATAAAAGCAATTGAGGATGCAAATACAGCCAACTCAACAATTGCAATCACTGCATTGGTCTTTATATCAATTTGATTCAGAGATTTCATCTCAACAAAAATAAAAACTGGTAAAAACATACCTATCCCAATCAGATTTTGATAGGCAATAATATTTACCGGAGAATAATTGTGTGCTAATTTTTTTAATGTTATTGAATAACCAACAGTTGATAATACAGCTACAAACATTAACAAAATACCAATTAACGAAGCAGAAAGTTTAAAACCATCTTCAAAAATTAATATTCCGACTCCTGAAAAAGATATAACAATACCCAAAATTCCAATCCATGTTAGTTTCTCTTTAAAAAAGAAAAAGGCAAAAATAGAAGAAAAAACAGGAATTGTTGAAATGATTACTGAAGCCAGTGTACTTGAAACCAGTTTCAGCCCGAAACTTTCACTCATAAAATAAAGAAAGGGTTCAAAAAAGGCTGCCAGCACGAATAGCTTGTAATCCTCCTTTTTAATTTTAGTTAGTCTTCGGGTTAACCTTAAAAACAGGAACAACAGAACACAGCTGATAATTAACCTGACAAAAATAGTTGTAACAGGACCAAATGATTCATAGGCCTCTTTCACCCATACAAATGAAAAAGCCCAAAAAAGCATGGCGAATATTATATTCAGATAGGATGTTAATGTACTTTTTGCCATATATAATCATAGTAAAGATTCTTTTTTGATATCAAGTCTGCATTCAGGCAATTACCATAAACTTCAAACATCAAAAACTTAAATGGCAAAAATATATAAATCTGAATGATAAAAGCATGATAGGTATTCAATAACAGATCACTATCAAATATTATATAACCAGATCACTATTGTCCGGTAAATATTCGATTTTAATTATTTGTTAACCTTTGTCTTCGAGCCAGACAGGCTTTTACTTTTTCGCTACAGCTCGAAAAAGTAAACAAAAAGAGCCGCCGCTGACATGAAAAACCTAAAAATCAGT
>JBNKRV010000018.1:0-19008 GCA_050296935.1 Marinilabiliaceae bacterium
CTATGAATGTCACTTATAAATACCGATTTTCTGCGTCATATTTGCTTACCATAGCCCGCTATGCTTTCGCAAACATTCCTTAAAACTCAATATTTATAAGCGATTTGAGCCATTAATTTTATATCGAACTCAGGTTAATAGATTTTCAAATGCATAGTGCAAGTTAAATCGTATGGTGTAACGTCCTAAGTTCGTTGTGTGTTTAAAATAAGTAAAAAGGCTTTGTTTAATGATTTGAATACGATATCAATATTATTCAGAGTAAGTGTTATCCAGATTATATTCTGATTTATCCTCTCCGCGATCTATCTTAGGCAATTCTTTCCAGAGAAATATATCATTTTTATTCTTAGGTCTGAAAATATCCAGCCAGTAAAATCCATCTAATCTTTGTACTTCGTCCGTAATTAATACAATTGGAGACATTGTTCCTGTTGGAGAAACTTGCATATTGATTTTATTTACCATTCTATCTTTAAGATAGATAACCATATTGCTACATTCTGCACGATTCATTCCAACAGCTTCTTTTTTTTCCATTGGATAATATATCGACTGTGCATTTCCATTCACATCGATCTTGTATATTTCGTTGTTTTTAACGAAACCAGTCATGTTTTTACCTTTAATCTGGTTGTATCTTCCAGAATCTTCTTCTGAAATAATAAAAGCCCGTTGTAATAAATCAACCTTATCCAGTACTTCATCCTTTGTGTACATTACTATTTCATCTGCAGTAAGCTGGTTGCCTAAAGACCACATAATGGGCTCATAATAAAATGTATTGGTAGTATCTCTGGAATCAAAAACCATGGAATCACATCTTCCTTGCAGATCCGATCTGTAATACTGAACTTTCCGATAGGCTTTAATGAGTTTTTCTTCTCCTTCTTCTAATGGCACAGCTTCAAGTGTGTCTGCATGTAAAAAAAGTGTATCCAGATTATAAATTTGTTTTAATATAGCATTTTGAGTAGTTAAAGCTTCTTTTGTTATTTCATTATAATATCCATAATTACCCGATATTATGATGTTATTGGTGGTATCGTGTAACTCCATGTTATTATACACTTTACCGATGCCGGAAGCTCTGTCGTAGAATATCGTGTCTCCCAGTAAAAGTTGTTCACCCTGAACATATGCATTCTGTTTTAAGCGGGCTAAATCATTTAGCATATCATAATAACCAGCTTCAGCATATATTGTATTGTCATCACTAACAATAAATGTTGGTCCTTCAATGGTTGCAACTTTGGTTATGGTATGATAAATTAAAGTGTCTGAGAAAATGGAATACTTAGGATTATTAACAACAACACTGTCTTTATAAAAAAACTGTTCTGTATCCGGATAATAGAACCCTGATTTGCTGGTGAGCGTATTATCTTTATTTATAATTTTTCCATTGTTAAAGTAATAGGCGAAATTATTTTTACGATCATAATCTAAATAATCGGTTGTTAAAGTAACATCTTTATTTATCAGTTTTACATTTTCCCTAACTTCCGCTAATCCTGTATTACCGTAATAATTTAGTCGATCTCCATACAGATGTAAGGTGTCATTTTGAATGATGTGAATATTTCCAATAGCTCTGAAACTGTTATTTTTATCATTTACAAAAGCAGTATCACAATACATCATGGCAGTTTCATGCTGAATGGCCACTTTTCCTGTAAAAACGTTTATGTCTTTACCATAGAGCTTTTCATTACCTATAAGGTTATCCGCATGAGTAACTTTTACTTTCTTTTGAGCTGACAGGCTTAGTCCGGAAATGGTTAAAACCCATATCAGTGTTATAAAAATGCTCTTGATTATATGCATCTTCAATATTTAATTATGTAATTAAATTTATTAAGGATCATGTTAATTGCAGACCACATATTGACCGGTGATTATTCTCTGAATGTAATTGAATCAGGAAGTGCAACTGAGGATTCCAGCTGAATTATTTTTCTTAGATATATAGTATCAGGAATTTCTTCAGCTCCGGGATATAATTGAATATTATTTTTCATGTAATTGTTTGCTTCAAATACCATGCTAATTTTATACCCTTTTTTAAAATGGATCAGGAAACTCCCTGTACTATCAGTTTTAACCAGTAATGAAACGGTTGAACTTTCATCTATATTTTGTTGAAATATGCAATGTGAATGTACTGATGAATTGGGAATTGGTAATCTTGTTTCCTCATCTAAAACCACCCCTTTACAAGTAATATTATAGGCTTCTTTAATGCATGAGCTACATAAAATGATTGAAATAATCAAATACCCGTATTTAATATTACCTGTAGAAACCATCCTTCTCTTCAATTCACCAATAAAAAAGTGTCTACAAATTACATAAAAATACTATTTAATCCAATTTTTGAATTCAAACGGACATCCGGTCCACTCATCCTGAATAGTAATATATGTGTCTGATTGTTTACTTTTAATCCAATCTTTAATGGCATCATTTCGTTTTTGTTCGGTCATGATGTTTAATATTAGCTGATAATCATCCTTCATATTAGCCTTATGAGGTTCAATTTTTCTTTTCTGTTTGATGATCACATAAATATCATGTCCTTTGTCATCTTTTATTTTAAATGGTTTGGAAATTTCACCCATTTTTAATTTTTGTAATTCCTTAGCTAATATAGGCTCTGAAATTGCTGATAATTCGAAGTTTGATGATTGAGTCCGCATATTTACCATTAAACCTCCATTGTTGCGCGTGCCTTTATCCATTGAAAGGTGAAGGGCTGCTTCTTCAAAACTCATAATTGTATCACTTTCAATCATTGTTTTAATAGAATCCAGTCGTGATATGGCATTTTTATTTGCTTCATAAGAAACTTTGGGTTTAAGGAGGATATGACGAACATGAATTCGTTCTCCTTTTCTGTCTAAAAGTTGGATAATGTGAAAACCAAATTCAGTCTCCACAATTTTTGAGACCTTATTTTTCTCTTGCATATTAAAAGCCACATTGGCAAATTCAGGAACGTAAGAACCTCTTGTAGCCCAGCCTAAGTCTCCTCCACTTGTGGCACTTCCAGGGTCTTCAGAATATAATACAGCCAGAGTTGCAAAATCTCTGCCTTCAGCAACCTGACGTTGAAAATCGCGTAATTGAGATTTTACTCTGTCAATTTCTTTTTGCTCAATCTTTGGGTATATTGCAATCTTCTGAATTTCATATTGCACAGGAACCATAGGTAAGCTATCTTCAGGCGTTTTTCTGTAATATGCGCGAACCTGAGAAGGAGTGGGCTCAATGCCTTCAGTAATATTTTGTTGCATGCTTTGTGTCATCATTTGATCACGAACAACTTTCATTTGTTCCTTTTTAATTTGAATGATGGACTTGTTAAAGTACTCTTCCAGTTTTTCTTTACCTCCAGCTCTGTTAATAAAGCTGTTCATTCTTCGGTCTACTTCATTAATTACTGAATTCTCACTAATTTCGACACTGTCAAGTACAGCCTGATTCAATAATAACTTTTGAATAAGCTGTTGTTCAAATAAATTGCATTTAAGGTCGCCTTTAGCTGAAACCCCCTGCATTATAGCTTGTTGATATTGATACTCAATATCAGACTTTAAAATGGCATTGTCTCCAACAACAGCAATTACTTCATCAATGATATTTTTTTGAGCAATAATATTGGTGCTGAATACTCCAATTGTGATTAATCCGGTAATAAGTATTTTTATTTTATTATGCATGAGGTTATTTTTTTGAGGCAAATTTAATAGAATTTTATAACTTTTTGTTTCAATCCTTCCAGGTAAAGTTCTTCTTCGAGATTATGAATAAACTCGATTCGTTTCTTGTTTAAAAGTATTGCTTTTATTTTATCTTCAACGTATGATAAAGGTGCTGTTTCGTCTGTTTTTTTGAAATCATTAAAAGTCACTAAATAATGAGATGTACTATCAGATGTTTCAAAGTGATCATTGTATTTTAAATAGTTAGTATAGGTTGGAATAGGAGTGGGTAGTAATTCTGATATTTCATCAATAGTAACCCACTTATTATTGAAATTCTGAAATTTTTGGGCGTTTTGATAACAGTATTCTTCTAGTAACGTGAAATCTTCTGGTTTATCTGATCGATACCATCTTTTTAGCTGTGAAAAATTAGGTGTGTTCAACGGAACCTGAATAAAAATACCTTTTATGATATCATGATTCAGTGTAAAATTCTCATTCATATCATTATAGTACTGCTCAATCTCTGCATTGGTAATCAGCGGAGAATATTTTTGAAGCAATAACTTCTGTTGGTATTTATAAATGAGTAAAGAAGCACGATAGTTTTCCAATATCTGTTTTACATCTTTTTCTTCTGCAGATAAGTTCAGTTCTGCTTTTCGAAGCATTAAAGCTGACTTTACCCATCTGTTTATATAGTTTTGGGTAAAAGCCAGACTATCATTTTGACTGAGATTCTTTGGAATTGCTTTTTGTATTTCTTCCAATGTCAATATCCTTTCATCTACTTTTGCAACAGGAATTTTCTCTTCGTTATTTGTAATTCTATTGCAAGAGATATGAGTTAGAAATAAAAATGTAATTAAAATGAAAAGGGTATTGCGAATCATTATTGGTGTTTTTTTATTTTTTAGAAAATTTTAAAGCCTTTTTATTTACCATAGGTGAATATTTTTCTTTTAGCTTCTGAATCCACTCTTTTTCTATTTTCGATTGATAATCAGATATTACCTGTCCTTTTGTTTCTTCAAATTCTTTTGGTTTTTTAGATTCTGTTTTACCCATTGTATACACAAAAGGAAATTCTTCATCAATTTTGCCCGATGATTTTTTGTCGTTCCAGACTTGCTTGTCAATAGCAGCAAATTGACCTTTTTCAAATTCTCCGTCAATACACTTGATGGAATTTTTATCAAAGATAACTTTTAAAGAATCATTGGAAATTTCAGAATCGGCATTTAATAAATTTTTAACCATTTTATAGGTTTTTTTATCCTTTACAAAGATAGCTCTTCCTGTAATCTTCTCCGGATAATAATAATCAGCTTTATGAGATTCATAATAATTACGAATTCCAGCACTATCCCCGGTAGCTTTATTCCAGATTTCTTTTTGACTGATTTCAAAAATCAATAACCCATCGTGGTATTCGTTTAGCAGGAACTTATATTCATCATATTTGTCGATCAATCTTGATTTTTCGAACTCAATTATTTTTGATTCAATAAAATCAGTTGTCAGCTTATTAAACATGTTTGCTTTATTTGCCTTTGAAAACTGTCTGTTGGATTTTAGATTTGTTAAAAGATCCTCAACCGTCAGTTGAACATCACTAAAACTGGCAATTGTTTCTTTGTTCCCGTCAAAAGCAACGTAAAATTCTTTATCCGCATTTTTTGTCTCAGCTGCTTTTTTCTTAATGGAAGCAAGTAAGTTGTTGTTTTCTTTATAATTGTATTCCTTTTTTAACCGGTTAATAACAGCCTTCTTTCCTTGAAAAGCTCTTTCATCTTTAGAAATACGATTGGTGATTTCCTCTAGCATTTCTTCGTAAGGTTTAACCCCACGCTTTTCCAGAAGTTTAATGATGTGGAAACCGTAAGGTGTTTGAATCACTTTGGAAATTTCACCTATGCTGTCAAGTTGAAATGCCGGTTCACTATATTCAGGTATCATTCTTCCGCTGCCGAACCATGGTAATTCTCCGTTATTTCTAGCGCTATTTCTATCTTCTGAAAAATTCTGAGCAAGCGTTCCGAAGTCTTCACCGTTTTGTATTAACTGATAAATAGAATCAATTTTTTCTCTTTTAGCATTTACCACATCTTTACTTGAATTAGGAGGGAACATCTGCATAATATGAGCAGTTCTTATTTCGCCTCTACCGGGTCTTTTGTCATGTACTTTTATTACATGGTATCCGAAGGAAGTTCTGATAATATCAGATATTTCTCCTACCGGAGTATTGTATGCTGCAGATTCGAATGGATATACCATCATAAATCCACTGAAGTAACCTAGTTTTCCTTTGTTTGCTTTTGCTGAAGGATCTTCTGAGTATTGTTGTGCCAGATCATTAAAGTCTTCTCCATTATTATACTTTTCAATAATTGATTTTATCTTATTGTAAGCTTTTAATGTGTCATCCGGTGTAGGAGACTTAGGTAGTCTGATTAATATATGACTGGCATTTACTTCGTTTGTTAATCTGTTATAGGCTTCCTTCTTTAGATTTTCTGTTACAGATTTATCAGAAAGATATGGTTTGGCCAATTCTTCTTTATAATAATTAAACTCTTTTTTAAAGGATGGGAGGGTGTCAAATCCTTGATCAATAGCTTCAAGAACTTTTAGTTTGTAGTTAACAAACAAGTCAATGTAATCTTTCTTTGATTTAGGTTCCTGAGAGTAACTGTTGTTTTTGTTGTAAATAAAGTCAAACTCTTCAACACTGTAGTTTTGATCTCCGATAACTAATAGAGTATGAGGTGTTTGTGAATAAATTGAGTTTATAACAAATAGAGAAGCAATAAATAAAAAAAGCTTTGTGTGTATCATTTTATTCTACTTTAAATTTTAAATTTTTGAACTCTGAATTATATATCAAACCAGTAATATTTTAAAATATTGTATTTGCGATACAATTCGGGTGGCTAAAGAAAAGAAAAAAGCCCGAAAAACAAAAGTCAACGGGCTTTATTAATATGATAATAATAGAGATTACCTTGTATAGTTAGGTGCTTCTCTTGTTATAGTTACATCATGAGGGTGATTTTCCTGAACACCGGCATTTGTAATCCTGGTAAATTCTGCATTATGTAAGTCGGTAATTGTAGCTGCACCACAATATCCCATGCCTGCTCTTAATCCACCAATTAATTGATAAATAACTTCGTTAAGCATGCCCTTGTAAGGTACTCTTGCAGAGATTCCTTCAGGAACTAATTTGCTAACATCGTCTTCAACATCTTGAAAATAACGGTCTTTTGATCCTTGTTGCATCGCTTCAACTGATCCCATGCCGCGGTAGGATTTAAATTTTCTACCATTATAAATGATAGTTTCACCCGGAGATTCGTCAACACCGGCAAATAATGATCCTGCCATAATACAACTTCCACCTGCAGCTAAAGCTTTAACAATATCCCCTGAATAACGGATTCCTCCATCAGCAATTACCGGAACTCCATTTTTTGCCGCTTCTTGTGAAACCTCATAAATGGCTGATAGCTGTGGCATACCAACCCCTGCGATGATACGTGTTGTACAAATAGATCCTGGTCCGATACCCACTTTAAGTGCATCAGCACCTGCAGCAATTAGATCTTTTGCAGCTGCAGCAGTTGCAATATTTCCTACAACAATTTCTAATTTAGGATATTTGCTTTTTGTTTGCTTTAAGGTTTCGATAACACCATGGCTATGTCCGTGGGCTGTATCAATAACTATGGCATCAACACCTGCTTCAACAAGCGCATCAATTCTTTCAAAAGTGTTGAATGTAACACCGACTCCGGCAGCCACTCTTAGTCTTCCTTTTTCGTCTTTACAAGCTAATGGTTTGTTTTTGGCTTTGGTAATATCCTTGTAGGTTAACAGACCAACAAGCTTATTATCTTTGTCTATTACCGGAAGTTTTTCAATTTTATGTTTTTGAAGAATCTCTGCAGCTAAAATTAAATCAGTAGTTTGGTTTGTTGTGATGAGGTTTTCAGAGGTCATGACTTCAACAATGTGTTTGTCCAGATCAGTCTGAAATCTTAAATCGCGGTTTGTAACAATACCAACCAGATATCCATAGTCATCAACAACAGGGATACCACCGATTTTATATTCTTTCATCAATGCCAAGGCATCACCAACGTTTTTATCTTTTTTGATTGTAATTGGGTCAATAATCATCCCATTTTCCGCACGCTTAACAATCTGAACTTTTTTAGCTTGTTCAGAGATGCTCATATTCTTATGTATTACACCAATTCCTCCCTCTCTGGCAATGGCAATAGCCAGTCGCTCCTCAGTAACTGTATCCATGGCTGCTGACGCAATAGGTGTATTAATAGTAATGTTGCGTGTAAACTTTGAGGCCAGACTTACATCGCGTGGTAAAACTTGTGAATACGCCGGTACTAATAATACATCATCGAATGTTAAGCCGTCTGATGTGATTCTATCTTCTAAAAATGACATGATATAGATGGTTTATTGAATTAGAAAATTTTGGCAAAATTACTAAAATATATGGTTTGGCAAGCCGCTTTATGTTTTTTTAATACTTTGTAATTTGAAATCATTAGTGTCCGGTATAAACTATTTAACCTTAGCATAATCTTTATTTCTAATGGGTTATAAGGTATCTTTCAAATATCAGGGTAGCATTTCCGCCTTCATGAAAAAGCGTTAAAAAAATCAGTAAACGAAACGTTAAGAAAGAAAAGCTGTTTGAACGCAGTGGGTTCTTTTCTTTTAGTGAAGTGCACTGATTTTTAGGTTTTTCATGTCAGCGGCGGCTCTTTTTGTTTACTTTTTCGAGCTGTAGCGAAAAAGTAAAAGCCTGTCTGGCTCGAAGACAAAGGTTAACAAATAATTAAAATCGAATATTTACCGGATAATAGTGATTTGAAATATTGGTTTCACCTATAACCAAAATTACAGACTACTCTGTTTTTACTGTCTTAAAACAGATTCAATTTGCTCTTTGTATTTAATGTTTGGGAATTTATCAAGTATCCAGTGAAAATATTTTTATACATAATGACGTTGGGTTAGTTTCCTATGGTAGTACGTGAGAATTTTATCGCCTGTTTGTCAATTTTATCAGGAAGAAAGTGAAGAATAAAATTTTGAGAGCTAGTAAATTACCCGGTTTTTATTTTTATGTTTCATCACAAAGAATATGTGTTTTGTAATATTCGTTCGAATAAACCACAATGATTTCAAGGCCGGAAAATATTAATGTTTGATAAGGTGGTATTGAGTTATTAGTGCTGCTAATATATTCAAAGATTGATTTTTTGCATGCATTATTTAGTGCCTGTCCATAAAGTCAGGTGTTCGGACTATAAAGTTTAAATATAAGGCGTATAAAAAAATAAACCGCAGTATACCAGGGTATATGAGGATTTGGATTTTGAGCAATAACGGAGTAGCTGGACTTTATAGACGAACACTAAGGGTAGGATAACAGATCTTTATAAATCGGAAAGTATAAAACGGCTGTCTTTATGTATAAGACAGCCGTTCCTGAATCATGGTATAACTTAAACAGTTAACCGGATACTTTGAAAAGTTCTGATTAACAGCAATCCATAGCCTTGCATAAGGCATCAATGGCAGCTCCAACACTATCTACTTTCTTTAAAATGTCAATGATTTTATCGGTGTTCAATCCGGTAACATGACCAATAATTTCAAGTAGTTTTTCTGCAATTTGAGCGCCTTTGTGTACTAATGCAATCACCTCCGGTAGTAAAGCAGCAAGCGCTGCAGTTAGCGCAATTTTACATGCTTTACATTTTAAAAAGTTGGCCTTAATTCGCATACCTTGTACTTCTTCAATATGAGAATGTACAGATGCAAAAGTTGTCTCGTAAACATGTTTAGCTTGTTCTTTTGATAAATGTTCCATAATAATGTTTATTTGGTTTAAAATTGAAAGTGATTTTAATTTAAGATCTATTGTTTATATGTGATTTTTGTTTGTGTAATTATGAATTCAAATTTATTTAAAGTGTAGATATGTTGTATATTATGAGATTTAATGATGCTGATAATGAAATATTATTATGAATGGTGTTAGTCCTGCATTCAATGGTGTTCAAGGTCGTTGAGGTTGCTTGTGGTAGTCAGATAAATGTGTGGTTAGGAAGGGTTATTTTCTATTAAAATCTTTTGTATGTACAAATAATTTCGGAGTTGTAGGATAATCTGAGTCCATGTAAAAAAACTCTAATCATAAATATTGATTAGTCTAATCAGAATTTATAATTGGTAAGATGAGGTATTTACGGATCGCGGAAGTATATTAAGCCGTTAATCAATATGAATTCATATTTACTCACATATATTTAAGAAGTTATTTTAATGAGAAATTTATTTGCAGTACCTGAAAAGCCAGAAACATTTGGACTTTATTATTTACCCGAAATTCATTGGGATAATATGAAGATACCAAAACAACTTGTACCAAAAGAAATGCATGGAGTTACTCCGGAAAATTATAGTCTCTTACCCAAAGCTGATTTTGTTGTAATAACATGGACATTAGCAGAATGGGCGGCATTGAATCATGTTTTTTGTGGATTTCAATCCAAACTAGAAGTTGAGGATATCTCTAAAAAGTGTGAAGAACCGAATAAATATGGTCATAAAATGGAGGTATGGGCAAATGACTGGATTCCGTATGTAGATGGATTTGAGTCAATTGTGCCATATTTAGAGAGCCTTAGAACAAATAAAAAAACACCACCTTCTTTAATATCAATGTGCTGGGGGTATTATAAAATGGTTTCAGTAAATGGCAAATCTATTCTGCTAATAAAGTCGAATATGCATTTATCTACTGACGGCTCCAATTTTCCTTTAATTCAGTTTGTTGAAAAAATATGTAAAGAATCACAACCAAAACTTTTACTCACGATTGGTACTGCAGGAGCAGTAATTCCTGAAACTGCCTTAGGTTCTGTAATTATAAGTAATCAGGCTGTTTTTGATCTTAGAAAAGACATCAATAGAGAGAACCCTTTAAATAAAAAGACGGTTTTGAGTGATTGGATTCCCATAGAGAAGTATTTAAAACACGCTGAAAGCATTTTCTTTCAGGTAAAAGGGCTTCCAATATACCCTATTAGTCCTCAGTATCCTGCTGATGAAGTGATTGCACCTTATGAGCCTGACTCAAAAATCTACAATAAAACCCCGGATCCTGTAATAACAACGGATAGTTTTTTATATGGAACCACAACGGATAGGTATGGGCTTGTAGATCAGGGGTGTATTGTAGAAATGGATGATGCATTAGTAGGGTATGCCTGCAATAATAACTCAGTTCCTTTCGGAATTGTTCGTAACGCCTCAGATCCGGTGATGGATGGGCGTTTGCCCGAGAAAATGCAGGGAAACTGGTCGGGTTATATATATGAAGAGGTTGGATTGTTTACAAGTTATAATGGTGCCTTAACAAGTTGGGCTTTGATAGCAAGTGAGACTGAATAAGAAATATAATAAAAGAGAAAATGAATATTTATAGTATTACAGACGATAAAAAATCGATTAAACTTCAAATTGAATTAGAATCTAATTACTGTTCTTTAGTTTCATCTCAATCAGATATGTCATTTATGTTTGGATTATTATCTGAAAAAAATGAAATTGATGTTATTAAGCTGGAGAACTATACCCCAATTGTTATAAATAGTGTAAAACTCTCTTCGAAAATTGATTTTCTGCGATCATTTATAATGGGCGGAAAGACACACCTTGTTGGTTATAATGGTCATACACTCACTTTTTATACTGTATCAATAAATGGGAATATCACCCAGATTTACAGTTATACCAGAGCATATGGATTTGTTACCACAGGATTTACTGTGGTTGAGCCTTATTATTACAGAGATAAAATGCTGATGCTTTGTTATAATGAAACAAATGGAGATGCACAAGTGTATGATATAACAGTGCCACCAATGAGTGAAATGGAAATTACTATAGTCTGGCAAAAACAATGGGCAAAGCAATGGAAAAGATTCGCATTATTTAAATTGGGAGGAGAGAATTTCTTCTTAAAAACCAACACGGATCATAAAAAAGTAAATATTGACCATTTTATGGACAATGCTGCAGAAGGATCTCATCCCGTAAATACGCATCTTGATTTACCTATGGATCTGACAGATGTTAAAACCTATTATCCCAATCACAATGCCGGGTTTATCACGTATAGAAAATCGGACGGTATTCTTACGTTAAATACCATTTGGGGTGATTGTTCAGGTTGGGAAACCAGTTTGTCTCAAAAGATTACTGAAAATAAAAATGGAATATGTGTTCCTGAAAATATTTCACGGGATATATTAATAGTTTACTGATAGATACTCCTCTTCTCCGGAAGGAGAAGGGGTTTTGTTATCTATTGTTTTAGAGACCATTTGCATAAACCAATTGATTACATATTTAACTCTACGCGGGTGTTTCTTATTTTTTAAGCTAACAATATATATGTCACTCTTAACAGGGTTTCCCGATACTTTTATTTCGAAAAGTTCTTTTGAATCTATTTTATCCTGAACGCAATGCCGCGGGAATACTCCTATTCCCAACTGACCTGTAACCATTTTAATAGCGCCGTGAATATCATTAATATGACCTGATTTCTGTATGGAGAAATAGTTGTGTTTTTCGTTGGCATAGTTGTTCAACCAAAGGTTGTAATAAAGGTCTGAACCAGGGTATGTTATGTATTTGTATTCAAGTAAATTTGATAGCGAGAATTGATCTTTTAAAGATTTGTTTCCTGTAACCAGTATATACTCTTCTGTACAGAAATGTCGGAAGTTTAAATAGGGATTCTCAATATTGTATGTTACAAATCCAAAATCAATTTTATCATTTAAAATCAATTCAAAAATGTTTTTATTATCTGATAAATTTACATTTAAATGCAAATCAGGATATCCCAGTTTCTTTTCAAGTAAGATGGAGAAATGATTTGAAAACAAACAGGAACCAGGCATAGCATAAGATACGTTACCCGTTAAATCGGTTTGTTTTTTGTTAATTCTACCAATCAATATGTTTTGACTTTCTACCTGTTCTTTAATATAATTGAGTAGTACTTTGCCATTTTCATTCAGAAACACTTGTTTACCTACCCGGTTAAATAATGGTTCGCCAACCTGTTCTTCTAGTTTTGCAATATGCTGACTAATACCTGATTGGGTCATAAATGCAGATTTGGCAGCTTCTGTAAAGTTTTCTGATTCGGCTGCGGAAATGAATGCACTATATAGTTTAGTATCTATCAAATTGATTTTTTGTGTAGCCATAGTATTTAGAAATGTATATTAAAAAACTCACCACCCTTAATGTAAATATCATTTCTGGCATCAGGATCTGGATTTACAAATAATGGTTTTGAAGTGAAATGATAAATAACTTCTATATCATTTGGTATGATACTAATTGAATTGCCAGATTTATTGTTACTACAAAACCAAAGATATATATGGTAATCATCGCAATGAATAAATATTTCGTCTAATCCCGGTTGTGGTTTTATCTTTAATTGGTTTATCAAACCGGAAAGTTGCTTGATGCTTTTGTTTTTATGTGTAATGAAACAATCAATCTGTAACGATTTCCAATAATGGATACCTCCAAAAACATAGTAACTTCCGTTGCTTAAGATTTGAGGAATCTGACAAGGAAAAGAACTATGACTTATAGAAAAATTGAACAGGGTACTATGAAGTTGACTATATGCTCTGCCTGTAGAGGTTTCTTTTGTTGCATACAGGTATTGTTCTTGTGAATTATAAAATACTAAAGCAAGTTCGTCAGGTATTTGAGGTTCTTTTTCTTGAGGTAAAACAAGAGGAAAGTATGCATTTAAACCTAGTGGCGACATAAACTGCACAGTTACAGGTATAAAAGTGTTTCCTAGTTTTTTGTAAAATGTTTTATTGTTTGGTAGCTTGTAGCCTTTCCATACTCTGACAGCGTTGGAAGGGGAAGAGTTTTGTGGTTGGTTAATCATAGAAAAAGGTTTTCATCTATTTTTGATTATTATGAAAGACTTGGAAATTGTGATAAAGCTAAATTACTCAAGTTCAATTAAACATCAAAATTATTTTTAATTATAATGGTGCAACAATAATAGTGGTTCTATTTTTGTGAAATATGTATTTGTTATTTTGGATTGAATACTTTTTGCTTCATGCTCATCGTTGTGTTCTGTTATCCGATTCCGTCATTCTTATTACTTATCAAAAGTATTAAAACTAAAAACGGGACTTTTATTAACAATAAAAGTCCCGTTAAGCATTACTGCTCACCGGGACTTTCTTCAAACATATAATGAGAAAATGTTCTTCTTTTTATGGATTGTGAATTTCCATTCTTAAGCTAATTAAAAATAAATCCGGTACATAAAATTTGGTAGTAATGATAATTGTTTTTGATACTCAATGGTTTTGTCGTAATCATTATAATATTCATAAATGTTGGATTGGTTATTCGTTAAGTTCACTATGTCCAGGAATATTTCATGCGACACCTTTGGTCGATTAATCTTATAACTAGCCGTGAAGTTACATTGAAATATATGATCTAATCTGTCGTTGAAAGCCTTGTTGTATTGCCAGATGTCGTCATCTTGTGCTAGTGAAGCCTCTTTATTTAAAGGAATATACCTTTGACCTCCATTCCATAGCAACTTACCATTTAAAGCCAGCGTATTGTTTTTATCATTTTTACCAAATTTAAACTCTTTTCCCATGAGAACATTCACTGAATAGTTTCCATTAAATCGGGTGTTTCGTTCTATGCCTTCCAATGATTTGTACTTCGATTGGTATAGAGAAGAGGTGATTAAAAAATAACATTGATTATAGAAAAAGCGCTCCAGTGTAAATTCAATACCATAATTTTTGCCGGTACCCTTATTAATCAAGGCCTTATCAATAAAGGCATGATCTAAATTAAGAAGTGAATAATAACTGGTATCTACATTTTCAACAGGAATATCGTATAAATGCTGGTAGTAAAGTTCAATTTTAGCATTCATATGATCAGAGATTCTATGATCGTATCCTATTACATAATGCATCGATTTTGATAATTCCAGATTCTTATTAGGGGTAGAAGTATTCCCATTTTCATCAGTTAGAATAGTATGATAGGCTGTAATGCTTTCTACCTTACTATGCATTCCAAATCCCATCTTTAAACTCCGGGCTGATGATAATTGCCATCTAAAAGCCAAACGTGGTTCAAGGGCATCTGCATTATTCATTAAAAAGTTGGAGTAATGTAATCCACTTACCATAGTAATCTGTGGGTTTAAACGGTATTTCCAGCTTATATATCCCTGAACAAATCCCTCATTTTCATTAAAATCCAATGTGTTTTCATAGCGGTTATCCTCCTCATCCCAGTATTCATCTCTCATATTGTAATAGAATCGTGAATAATTCACGCCGGATGAAAGACTACTTTTTGCACTGAATTTATTGCTGTATTTTATTCTTCCGTATAAGGTTGACTTATCCCATTTATCATCGTAAGCCCTTTTAAATCGGTTATCATCCTGTAATTCTTCTCCGTAATACTGACTTCCATTGCCGGAGATAGCCAAGGATGTTTTCAAATACGAAGATTGAGTTAACGAAAGCATATGGTTTACGCCCACAACACCCATGTATGATTCGTAATTACCTTTACTTCTGATTACCGTATTTTTATCTTCTACTTTTTCCTCAATTAAACTTTTACCTCCAAGCCCGAATAAACAAAATGTTCCAGCCTTTTGAGAAGGCAGACATATTTTAAATGAAGCATCCTGATATTTAGGAATTCCATCAAAATCAACTAAACCGATGTTATTAAGTAATGCCAAAGATGAGTAACGGTAATTTATAAGATAAGATCCGCCATAACCTTTTTTTATGGGACCTTCTGTGGCAATATCAGTACCTAAAACCCCGAAACCAAAAATATTTTCATGCTTTTCATTATTTCCTTTTCTGAGTTTAATATCAAAAACTCCCGACATGGCATTTCCATATTCCGGCGCAAAGGCTCCGGTAAAGAAATCAGAATTCGCCAGCATCGAACTATTTAGTGCATTGATGGCACCGCCCGTACTACCTTCATTGGAAAAATGGTTAGGGTTTGGAATAGGAATACCTTCCATTTGCCATAATAAGCCATTGGGTGAATTACCTCGGATAATGATATTATTATTACCCGTTGGATCGTTTGAAACACCCGCAAAAGAACCCACCATACGAGAGGGATTGCTCAAAGAACCCGCATATCGCTCAGATTCCTCAACAGTAAATGATTGTGCGCTTATTAAAGCCATTTTATTTAATATGGCTCCCTTTTTCTTGTTGCCGTTAACAACTATTTCATCCATTTTAACAATGGATTCCTGCAATTCCAGATTCAGAACTACTTCCTTGCCCGATGTAACAATAATGTTCTGAATAATTCTTTCTTCATAACCCATAAAGCCTATCTGCATATTGATTCGGCCAACGGGTACATTCTCAATCCTAAAAGTACCATCTAAACCTGTAACCGTTCCAATGATAGGATCGCTGTCCTGAATAACAATAGTAGCCCCGGTTAATGGCATTTTGTTATCTGCATCCACTATTTTCCCTCTGATAGTCTGTGATAAATTTTGAGCCAGCATGCCAAATTCAAGGCATAATAATCCCAGCATAATAAAGTATAATTTCCTCATTACTTAATTTTTTAAACCAGTATAGATATTGGCAATTTTCAAAAAAGGGTTTAAACTTCAAGACAAATAAATCGTGCGCAGTGATTTTTTCATTTGTAATTCGATATAATGACAAATATAATTTTTAAAGGTTGCACGATGAAGATTTTTTTTCAGTCAATTGTCTTCACTCAGCATCCTTCAGTTCACAACCTGCTTACTGCCTACTACTTACTATCAGCTCCCCGATTATTACCAATTAATTTCAGGTAAACCTTTGCTCTTTAAAAAATCGTTGGTTTTACTAAAATGTTTGTTGCCTAAAAAACCGCGGTGAGCGGAAAGGGGAGAGGGATGTGGTGATTTTAAAATGAAATGTTTGCTGGCATCAATAAATGCAGACTTTTTACCGGCATACGCACCCCAAAGTAAAAACACAATGTTTTCTTTTTCCTGAGCCAGATGTTTAATAACACTGTCAGTGAATTCTTCCCAGCCTTTTTTCTGATGTGAACCGGCCTGGTGAGCCTTGACAGTGAGCGTGGCATTTAGTAACAGAACACCTTGTTTAGCCCATCGTTCCAGATTGCCACTGGTAGGAGGAGTTACTCCGCAATCACTTTCTATTTCTTTAAATATATTAACCAGTGATGGTGGTATTTTAATACCGTCATTAACCGAGAAGCAAAGTCCATGTGCTTGGTTTATATCATGATAGGGATCCTGGCCAAGGATCACAACCCTGGTTTTCTCTAAGGGACAAAGATCAAAAGCGTTAAAAATTTTAGTAGCAGGGGGGAAGATGATTTGTGTTTTATATTCTTCACGAACAAAATCAGTAAGTTTAATAAAATACTCCTTCTCAAATTCTTCATTTAAAAGTTGTTTCCAACCAGCTTCTATTTTTACATCCATGATCTTAAAATTTGTGCTAAAAAAGCAAAAAGTTAGCAGAAAGAGAAGTGTTGATCCAATTAAATGAGAAAGTTCAGAAAAGAATTCACACAAATCAAACAATTACTATTTTTAAACGAAAATCAGCATATCGTTATTGAACAAATTCATTACGATTAAAATTTTTTTTACTAAAAGTCATTTTAAACATCAGCCTTTATGTATCGATTCGTCATTATATTCATATGAGCTCTTGTTTTTTTAATGGATATTCGTAATCAACTGATTTATTTGATCAGTCCATTAAAAATGAGTGGTATCAACCTGAGTTCGATTAAAATTTTAGAATTTACCTCATTAAATATTTATTTATAAGGTATTCGATAGAACAATGTTTCAGATTGACATAAAAGGCTGATATACAAGGCAAATTTTGCAGGGCTAGCTCGCTAGCTCGATAAATTTAACGAAGTAGATCAGTTTTTTATGCAAAGCATGAGAGTTTCCGCTTATAAACAGCGATCTTCTTCCTGAAAAATTATTCAAAATAGCCCGCTATTCTTTCATAATTTTCAGTTGAATCTCACTATTTATAGGCGGTCTGAATCCAAAATTTTATGTCGAACTCAGGTTAGTAGTTGATTTAACTTCACTATCACAAGGCTTTTGAGTTTGGTAAAATAATCTACTCCTATCTATATACATCGAATCTCCTCCTGCACACCATCCGCAAGCAGTATTCATTGAAATAGATATTTTTTTAATATCATCATTATCATCATCTTTACTACATGATAAAACTCCTGTTAAACCTATGATCAATAGAAAAATAAATATCTTCATATTCTTCATTTTTATAAAATGATCAAAAAATATTGATATAGTTGCGTGTTTTACTTTGTGTTTATTAAAACACAATACTTAACTTTAAAAATAAAAAACATGAATAAAAAAGTATATATATTTTTAGCGGACGGTTTTGAAGAAATTGAAGCCATTACTCCAGTTGATGTATTAAGAAGAGCTGAAATAAACGTAGTTACTGTTTCCATATCGGAAAATTTACAAGTAAAAGGTGCACATAACATTAGCGTATTGGCGGATGCAAAATTTACTGACACTGACTTTTCTGATGCTGATTTGTTAGTTCTTCCCGGAGGAATGCCCGGAGCTCTAAATCTTAATAATCACAAGTCATTAATAGAATTATTAGTTGACTTTTCAAGCCAGGGAAAATTAATAGGTGCCATATGTGCTGCTCCGTTTATATTAGGGGAACAAGGCTTATTAAAAAATAGAAATGCAACTTGCTATCCGGGTTTTGAAGATAAACTTAAAGAGGCAAATTATACGGGCTCACCTTTAGAAGTTGCAGATCATCTTATTACAGCAAAAGGAGTTGGTGCTGCTATGAAATTTGCTTTACAGCTAGTTACAATGCTCAAAGGAAAAGAATTGGCAAATGACCTGGCAGTAAAAATGGTTATTTAAAATAGCAAACAAATACTAATGAATATGAGCTCTTTGGTAATGACCTGAGTTCGATTAAAATTAGCGAGCTCAAAATTCAGTAAATGATTGATTTACAATATAAATTTTTGAGACATAGCGAGCTATGGTGATAAAATTTAGAGCCGTAAATCGATTATTTACTGAAAGGCTATGAATGTCACT
>JBNKRV010000019.1:0-51006 GCA_050296935.1 Marinilabiliaceae bacterium
AATTCATAGCTTTTCAGTAAATAATCGATTTACGGCTCTAAATTTTATCACCATAGCTCGCTATGTCTCAAAAATTTATATTGTAAATCAATCATTTACTGAAATTTGAGCTCGCTAATTTTAATCGAACTCAGGTTATTAGTCTGGAGTTAAATAATTCGTACTATAAAATGTATTTAATAAATGTGGTGAAGGTTATTGTAATTTCAACATCAGGAAACTTTTCAGGTATCAGAAAATCACGGATGACAGGTGGTTTTCCAGATACCTGAATTTGTTGCTGCTAATTGCAGGGAGATTTGCTGATTTCTTTATATCAGACACTTACTTGTTCCTGAATACTGTTGCTCAGATTACGAGATGTTCTGTATCCATATATGGCAATAATAATAAAACAAATAAAGGGTAAGATAAATGAGAAATTTACAGCAGGTAAAAATCCAACCTGTTCCAAATCAATGATACTTCCCTGAATTGGCGGCATAAGAGCTCCTCCAACAATGGCCATAACTAAACCTGCAGCACCTAAAGTGGCATCTTCTCCAATTCCTTCCAGGGCAATTCCATAAATAGTAGGAAACATAAGCGACATAAATCCTGATGTAGCAATCAAACAATACAATCCGGGCATGCCTTCAATAAGTATTGCACCAGAGGTAGTTACCATACCGCCTATTGCGAATATCATAAGCAATTTCCTGGAATTGACATACTTCATAATTGCTGTACTAATAAACCTGCTTCCAAGGAAAATACTCATTGCAACCATGTTATACATCTGAGCAGTTGCTTTATCAATGCCAAGGTTATTGGCATATTGAATAATAAAGGTCCAACACATAATTTGTGCAGCTACGTAAAATACCTGTGCAATTACACCTTCTCTATATATCTTATTTTTTATTAAGCGACGAAACGATTTGGCAGGATGTATATGTGTGGCATGACCTGTCTGAGGCATTTTTACCAGTGCGATTACCACTAACATAATAATAACAAAGATTCCTAATGCTACATATGGATCCCGGATAATCAATAAATCATGTGCGCGCATTCCACTTTTTGTAACTTCGTTTAAAGATGAAAAAATTAATTCGCCAGCATCATTTCTTTGATGATCAGATTCTAAAGCGTCTAATATTATTTTAGAGGCAACAAACATGCCTAGTAGAGATCCCATTGGATTAAATGCCTGTGCCAGATTTAGTCTTCGGGTAGAGGTTTTAGTACTTCCTAATGACAGTATAAATGGGTTAGCAATGGTTTCTAAAAAGGCCAACCCAAAGGTAAGAATATACAGAGATACCAAAAAGAAACTAAACTCCTGATATTGTGCTGCAGGCCAGAATAATAATGCACCAATAGCATAAAGGCCCAGTCCTAGTAATATTCCTTTTTTGTACGAAAACCTTTGAGCAAATAAGGCAGCAGGTATGGCCATTGTGGCATATCCTCCGTAAAATGCAAATTGCACTAAAGAGGCTTTGGCATTTGAAATTTCCATTATGGTTTTAAATGCTGCTACCATTGGGTTTGTAATATCATTAGCAAATCCCCATAGGGCAAAAAGACTCGTTATTAACACAAAGGGGAGTAGATATTTTTTTTCAACAATTTTTTCTTGATTTGACATAGAATTGTGGGTTTTACAATATTGGAGTGACTCCTTTTTTTAAAATGATATTACCATATTTTGCGGTTTCTCCTGTTACAACAACAGCAAAAGCCGATTCTGTACGTTTATAAAATTCGTATCGCTCAATTCGTTTAATTGGTGCAACTTGAGGATTAGTAAGGTGTATACTATTCATATACGAATGCTCAACTTCCGGATCTAATAAATCTCCTTCAACAGCCTTCATCATGATTAACGGATGATCTACGTATTGATCTAACTCAAATAAGGGTAATATGGCTGATAATAAATCAGGTATTTGTATACCGTCTGCTCTGATCACCCTTTTGTTATACCCTTCTGCCGGAAAATGTGCATCTGCAAGAATGATTTCATCACCATGTCCCATTCTATACAAAATGGACAATAATTCGGGAGATAGTATTGGTGAAATTCCTTTTAACATGACTGAAAAATTATAAATTTAATTTATTTTTTTGAATCTTTTATATTTCAGATAAAGTGCTTGATAAACTTTCTGATTACTCGACGGGTTAATTACTTTAGGATGATAATTAATAGCTTTACGAGCTGTAATGGCTGATTGATAAGCTCCTGCGCCTGAGAATATAAACATAGAAGCTCCCAGCACTGTGGTTTCCTTTTGATCAATTAATTGAATAGAGCAATTACATACATCTGCCCTTATTTGATTCCAAAGTTGGTTTTTTGATCCGCCTCCAACGCAAATAATGCGTTCAGCTTTAAAGTTTCCTGCAGATTCCAAAGCTTCTAACCCTTCTCTTAATCGGTAGGCCAGACTTTCAAGAAATGCACGATATAACTGGCTACGACTTGTATTTATCGATATGCCTGTAATGCTACCAGCATTAATACCTGTACCGTCATCAAAAAATGCCGGATCAATCATCAGATGATGCGAACCTGGCATTTCTTGTTCAGCCTCCTGAATCATTGTTTCATAAAGCTTATCTCCTTTTAATTCCGGATAAAAGAGATCAGAAAACCATTCTAAAACACCAGATCCAAGCCAGTTTTGTCCAATATTATAAACACCTTTTATTGCATCTGCTTCCGTTGTCAGGTTTTTTTCTAATTCCTTTGCCGTGGAAGAAAATGATTTATTACGAGACATTAATATTTCCCACGTGCCTGAACTTAATACCGGATGATTCAATTGAGCACCGGAACCGAAAATAGCAAACTGAGTGTCATGTCCGCTTAAAAACACAGGTGTTCCTACAGGAAGGCCAGTTGATTCCGACCCCGTAAGATGTATTTCGCCAGCTTTGTCACCAGGTTCTCCTAAAGGACCAAAAATGCTTTTGTTGAGTCCGATGGTATTAAGAATCTTTTCAGAGAAATCCCTTTTATTTAAATCAAGCATCATGGAAGTACCTGCCATTGTTGTATCATTTAGCAAGGCTCCGGAAAGTTTGTTAATTAAAAGAGAAGGGATAAAGAGAAAGCGGTGTGCATTATCAATAATATCGGGCCTGTTTTCTTTAAACCAAATCATTTTATTGATGGTATTAAAAGCATAAGGAAATACACCACTTATTGAATAGAGCTCCTTTAGATGGATGTATTTTTCTATGTTTTTAATAATAGGAGTGGTTCTTTGACACTGCCATGAAATGACCGGATAAAGTAATGTTCCCTTTTTGTCAACAAAAGCACCGTCAACACCAAAGGTGGTAACGGTAACACCGGCAATGCGTTGCAAGTCAATTTTTGAGGTGATAATTTTTGCCGACATACATAATTTATCCCATAATTTATCCAGATCCCAAATTCTGCCTTCCTGATAATTCGGATCTTCATCGGTTTCATTAGGTAATGTATGCGATGCTAATATCTGCCCTGATTTATCTATTGCAATTACCCTGACATTGGTAGCTCCGCAATCGAATACAACGGCTATATCTTTTTCTAACATGTACTATCTTATTGATTACTTCATTCCATATAATGATCCGTAGGTACTGCATGCTCTGTAATCAGATGCTTCTTTGTCTTCTCCAAAAGCAGTCCATGCACTAGGTCTGAATATTTTTTCTTCTGGCACGTTATGCATATTTACAGGAATTCGTAGCATAGAAGCCAATGTAATTAGGTCGGCACCTATATGTCCGTAACTAATGGCTCCATGGTTAGCTCCCCAGTTTGCCATTACCGCATATACATCTTTAAATGCACCCTTACCTGTTAATTCAGGCACAAACCATGTTGTTGGCCAGGTGGGATTGGTTCTTTCATCCAGAGTTTTATGTATATCATCGGGTAATTCAACCGTCCAGCCTTCAGCAAGCTGAAGTACAGGGCCTAATCCTTTTACAATGTTTAAACGACACATTGTAACAGGCATTTCACCAGCTGTTTTAAATTGAGAAGAATACCCACCTCCTCTGAAATATCCACGAACGGCTTGTGGCCATAATGTACTTTCTAAACATTTTCTGACTTCATCCTCCTCAATTTCCCAAAATGGTTTCATAGCCGGATTCCCTTCTTTATCTTTTTGTTGAGCAGTGGCATCCAATGTGGTTGAACCTGAGTTAATCAAGTGGATTATTCCATTTTTTGCAATACCTGTTAAGGTTTTTCCTGAAACACGTTTTACAGCTTCCGGGCTCCAATAAGTTCTTACATCTGAAAATATTTGGGAGGTATTGGACAATAGGTGACCAAATAACATTGATACACCATTTAAACTATCATTTTCAGTTGCAAAAATAAAAGCCTGACGAATGCCATTCCAATCAAAAGAGGAGTTAAGGATTGCTTCTGTAAAATCAGCATTAGGTTTATAATCAGTCCATTGTCGTTGTCCCTGAAAACCACCAAGAATAGCATTTCTTCCTAAACCTTCCTCCCTGTATCCTTTTTCAATTAGTTTAGGATTGCCTATCATCATATCTCGACAAATTAATGTCATTTTTATAACGGTTTCCCATTCTATTTCTTTACGGGTCTGGTCTGCCTGATCTTCAGGTGTATTTGTGTCTATTCCTTCCTTACAATTCTCTTTAGTCCATATTAAAGCCTTATTAAACTCAGCTTCATCATATATTCCTTCATCAATTCGTCGAAGAATCTCAACAGATTCAACAAATTCTGTTCGTATTCCTAAATAATCCTGGAAAAAATTGCTATCTACCATTGAGCCTGCTATACCCATAGAGCTATATCCGATTGATAAATACGATTTTCCATTCATTTGAGCAACTGCTAATCCCGACTTAACAAACCGAAGTATTTTCTCCTGTACATCAATCGGTATTCCGGTATCACCGGCATCCTGAACATCTCTGCCATAGATACCAAAAGTGGGAAGTCCTTTTTGTGAATATCCGGCTAATGCTGCAGCAAGATATACAGCCCCCGGACGTTCAGTTCCATTAAATCCCCAAACAGCTTTGGGTATTAAAGGATCTGTATCCATTACTTCTGTTCCATAGCACCAACAGGGTGTAACTGTTAAAGATACTTCAACACCTTCACTTTTGAATTTATTGGCACACATGGCGGCTTCAGCTACCCCTCCAATGCAAGTATCTGCTATTACACATTCTACTTTTTCTCCACCAGGAAACCTAAGGTTTTCCTCAATGAACTTAGCAGCCGCTATTGCCAATCCCATAACCTGTGATTCTAAAGACTCGCGTACTCCGTTTTCTCTACCATCTATAACAGGTCTGATGCCTACTTTTGGTAAATTTCCGATTAATCTATATCCCATGATTATATTTGTTTAATCAATTTAGTTAAGTAATATGTTGAAGTAAAGTTGTTTATATTTTTTATTTTGGCAAATGTTTAATAATGTTAAATTTGTATCTGATTTAAACATTTGTAAAATGTATAATTATCGTAAATCCCCGGATAAGGGAGATCCTTCAGATGTGATTCAATTGATTCCCGGTTTTAATTTACAACTTCATTGTTGTAGGTATTGGTGGCTGAAGAACTGGGAATTTAATGAGCTGTCATTTCCTTATTGGCGAATTTATCACAATAGTTATCAAGGGGCGGTTGTAAATTACAATGGGAAGGAATATGCTTTGTCTCCGGATAAAATTGTGATGATTGCGCCTAACACTTCATACTCAACCCGATTATATAATCATCAAATACCAGCATCCGGTTATTCTTTGATTGGAGGTAGAATTAATTCGGAATTTTCAGAAAAGAAAGCTATTGCAGAACGTTATATGCTACATCTGTTTATTCACTTTAATATTGGAATGCCATATGATAATATTTTACCGGGTATTTTTGAATATGATATAACGGATCACCTAAAGGAAAAACTGGAGGTTATCAAAAAGCATTTAAATTATGAGCATGCCAGGTTTAGTTTTTATTCGAGTCTGGCGATACAATCTTTAGTTGGAGATTTGTTACAATCATTACCGGAGGATCAATGGAACCTGATAACGAGAGATTCTCGTATCCTGAATATTTTATCTTATATAGAAAATAACCTCAGCAGTAATTTAAATAACCCTGTTTTAGCAAAGCATGCCAGGTTAGCAACCAATGCATTTACAAGACTATTTACTCAGAAAGTTTGTATGCCACCACAAATTTATGTAAGAAAAAAACGTATTGAAAGAGCTTGTATTTTATTACATCATTCTAACTTATTAATTGATGAGGTTGCCACACAAACAGGTTTTGCCGATCGTTATCACTTTTCGAGAGTTTTTAAGGCGCAAACCAATTTATCGCCAGCCTTCTATAAAAAAGGTTTTGGCTTAAAACAGAATTGAATACATGTTGTGTCTTTAAAATCATTAGTTTATATCGAGTGAATTAAGTATATCAGTATACTTTTTTATGCTTTAAGTTCTCTATATGCCGAAGAGGTTAAGGAAAAACTTAAAACAATATTCATGTATGTTTGTTTATAAATTTAAGGAAGCTTAAAAAATAAATTAAACATATTTGAAATGTCTGTTTCTATCGAAAACTTTGTTAAGGTAATATATATCCAATATCAACTTACAGGATCAGGTACACGTCCTGGAACATTGGCCAGATTGCTTAGTATTACTAATGCTGCAGCAACTGATATGGCACGAAAACTTTCAGCGAAAAATTTGGTGAATTACACAAAGTATAAAGAATTATCATTAACGCCCAAAGGAAAGAAACTTGCATTAAACATTATTCGAAGACATAGAATATGGGAATCTTATTTGTACAACACATTAAAACTGTCATTGCATGAAATACATAGAGAGGCAGAAGAATTAGAACATCATGCATCAGATTTTTTGATTGATAAAATCTATGATTTTTTAGGAAGACCATCAAAAGATCCGCATGGAGATCCAATTCCGGATAAACAAGGTGTAATATCTTCAGGAATCCATAATAAACCTTTATCTGAAGCCAAACCACAGAATGTTTACGAGATCAGTCGGTTGTCAGGTTCCGACAAAGAGTTTTTTGATTTCTGTAATTCAAATCATTTAAATATCGGAGCTAAACTGGAAGTGAAAAAACAGTATCTTCAGAATAAAATGACTGAAATAGAAATAAATAGGACAAAAATATTACTCAATGAAGAGTTTACAAATGCCATTCATGTAAAACTGGTAAGTTGATCTGATTCTATCTGTCAAAAGAAATCAGAGTTATACTTTGTATAGCTATCACAAATAAAATTTACAATTGATAATAAACTAAAATTAAACGAATGAAATTATTATCTGTAGTACTTCTACAATCAGGGATGATGCTCTTAACTGGTATAATTATACTGGCAGTTATCTTTTGGGTATTTTGGCCGAAGAAAGGATTGTTAGCTAAATTTTCGTTGATGAAAATGAACAATCATAGAGTACATATGGAAGATGCTTTAAAATATTTGTTTGATTGTGAATATAATAAGAGTATCTGTAATATGAATAGTATTGCCGGTAATTTGAATATATCAGACGATGAGGCGAGTCAATTAATTGTTCGATTAGATGCCCTGGGATTAATCACAATGAAGGAGCAAAATATAGTTCTGACAGATACCGGTAGATCCTATTCTCTCAGAGTAATTAGAATACATAGGGTTTGGGAAAGATATTTGGCAGATGAAACAAGTACTGCTCAAGCTGATTGGCATATCGAAGCTGACCGTTTAGAACATATTGTTACACATGAGGATACAGAAAAAATAGCGGCTCAATTGGGGCATCCTGTTTATGATCCTCATGGAGATCCTATTCCTACCGTTGAAGGAGAATTACCTGAATTGAGAGGAAAACCATTGAGTCAGTTAGATGAAGGGGAATCTGCCAGAATTATACATATTGAAGATGAACCGCGTAATATTTATGAACAACTCGTTGTATTGGGTTTATATCCGGGAATGAACGTATATGTAACAGATGTTGATCAGGGAAAAGTAACTTTTGCTGCTAATGGTGATGAATGTACGCTAACACCTCTGTTTGCTGCACAAATAACGGTGGAACAATTACAGCAAACGGTTCCGGTTAAAACAGATTATGATTTATTATCCAATTTAGAGATTGGAGAAGAAGCAGAAGTTGCAAGTATTTCTCCTAATTGCCGCGGGCAGCAGAGGAGGAGATTAATGGATTTGGGCATTGTACCTGGTAGTTTAATCTCGGCTGAAATGAAAAGTGCTTCTGGTGATCCTGTTGGTTATCGGGTTATGGGTACCACAATTGGAATACGAAAGCAACACGCTGAAATGATTTTTATTAATAAAAGAAGCAAAAAACATAATGAATAATTTAAACAACTGCAATAACTGTCCGGTTCATAATAAAGAAAACCTGGTGAAACTAGGTTTGAATATGGATGAGGTGGACTATGTGATTACGATGGCTGGGAATCCTAATACAGGTAAAAGTACTGTTTTTAATAATTTAACCGGTTTACGACAGCATACAGGTAATTGGCCTGGTAAAACCGTTTCACGGGCTGAAGGTGGCTTTATTTATAATGAAAAGAGATATAAAGTAGTGGATCTGCCGGGCACATACTCCTTGCTTTCTACCAGTACTGATGAGGAAGTGGCCAGAGATTTTATCTTGTTCGGACAACCGGATGTAGCTGTAATTGTTGTAGATGCAACTCGTTTGGAACGAAATCTGAATCTGGTACTACAAATTTTAGAGATTACAGATCGGGCAGTATTATGCCTGAACTTAATGGATGAAGCCCGTAGGAATAATCTGGAAATTGATGAAAGAACACTTTCCAGGGAGTTGGGAATTCCTGTAATTCCGGCATCAGCAAGAAGTAAACAGGGAATGAATGAATTATTAGCAGCGATTGAAGAGGTTGCTACAGGAAAATATATTTGTAAGCCTCATAAAATTAAAAGGCGATCTTCTAAATTAAACCATGCTATATCCAGAATATCTGCAAAATTAGGTGAGCAATTTCCAAACCTGCCAAATAAAAACTGGGTAGCACTGAGATTACTTGAAGGTGATAATAGCATTATTGAGGCAGTCAGAAGCGGAGAATTAGGAAACCTAAACATGAGCGCACCAACAGCGCATTCTTAAAAAAGAGATTATGGAGAATTCATCTTTAAAAGAAAGAGAACAAATATTGTCAGAGGCAAATAAGGCACGGTGGGAGTTAGGTGTCGATTTTCATGATACCGTAATTGAGTCTATATATGCTGACGCATCTGATATCGCAAGAAAAATTGTAAAACAGAATGGTGAAAAAGCTGCCTATAGTACGGACTTAAAAATTGATAAAATTGTGACAAGCCGTTGGCTTGGTTTTCCCTTGATGTTTCTAATGCTTGCTTTGGTTTTTTGGATAACCGTTGCAGGTGCCAATTATCCATCAGGAATATTGGCATCATTCTTAGTTGATTATATGCATCCGGTTTTAAAAAATGCAGCTGCAGCTATTAACATGCCATGGTGGCTTGATGGAGTTTTGATTGATGGTGCATATCTGGCCATGGCTTGGGTAATAGCGGTGATGTTACCTCCAATGGCCATATTTTTTCCACTTTTTACTTTACTCGAAGATTTAGGATATTTACCACGGGTGGCGTTTAATATGGATAGCTTGTTCCGTAAGGCCGGAGCGCATGGAAAACAAGCTCTAACCATGAGTATGGGATTTGGGTGTAATGCTGCCGGTGTTATTGCTGCACGGGTTATTGATAGTCCTCGTGAACGATTAATCGCTATAATAACCAATAATTTTTCATTGTGTAACGGACGATGGCCTACTCAGATATTAATTGCATCTATTTTTATTGGAGGACTTGTTCCTGCACAAATTGCAGGTGTAGTTTCTGCTGGAGCGGTTGTTGGTATTGCAGTGTTAGGAATCTTTTTTAGTCTTGTTGTTTCCTGGGGATTGAGTAAATCAGTATTAAAAGGAGAGGCCTCATCTTTTAGTCTTGAATTACCTCCATACAGGCCACCCAGAATCCTACAAACACTATATACCTCATTAATCGACCGTACTGTTTTTGTGCTTTGGCGTGCTATTATATTTGCAGTTCCTGCTGGAATTGTAATTTGGCTAGTCGCTAATATTCATATAGGAGAATTGAGTCTGGCACAACATTTTATGGAATGGTCAGATCCTTTTGCTTTTGTATTTGGACTTAATGGAGTTATTCTATTAGCATACATCATCGCGATTCCAGCCAATGAAATAGTAATACCAACCATACTAATGTTAACAGTATTGGGTAGTGGTATGCATGACGTGGGAGCAGGGACTGGTGTGATGTTTGAACTGGACTCAACAGGAGATACCGCAAATATTCTTCATGCAGGAGGATGGACATTGCTCACGGCTATTAACCTGATGCTATTTAGTTTGTTACATAATCCTTGTTCAACAACTATATATACCATCTACAAAGAAACAAAAAGTGTAAAATGGACGATGGTTTCAACTTTACTTCCAATTGTTTTAGGGTTTATCGTTTGTTTTTTTACAACACAAATTTGGTTTTTATTTGTAGGTTGATCAATCATGGAGATAATTCAGCCTTTAAAGGGAAAAGGCAAGAATGAGCTTTTGTTGGAAATCAGGAGTTTATTGCTCTGGATGACTGTTTTTTAAACGGGAGATGCGATTTGTAGAGTTTTTGCAGAGATTTAATAAATAAAAATCCTTATAACATTAAAATTTATAAGGATTTTTATTTCAAACCATCAACCATAGCATCACTTTCTATTTCAATATTCCGGGTTTATATCCTTTTTTTTATCTGGAATTAATTCTTTAGAAACTATTCAGGTACAATGAGTAATGTTGGTAAAGCTTCTTTAAACCAAACATTATCTCTTCATTTTATTTTTATGTTTAAAATAAAACATAAAAATAAAATCAAAACTTTCAGATAAAGAAATTACTCTGGTTCTTATTTTGTTGAAATAGCCCGTTGGGTATCTGAAAAACTAATGATTGACTAAAAACAAAAAGGTGTTTTAAATAGATTATTATTGGTTGTACGATTGTGTTTAAATTTCACATCACCTATCAGCAGAATATGTACGGTATTATCAACGTTAAAAAAAATATATAAAAACAGGAAACAAATTAGCTTTTTTTACGTAAAAACATATAAACCGTTACATATGGAGCTAAGTGCTAAGAAAAATTAATGGCACGGATACTACTTCAAAGCTATCGAAATCAAACTCCGCGTCATTAATGGATGTTATAATCATTAATAAGCAGAGTCATGAAAACTCGCAAAACCGTACATGCAGATTTAGAGAAAAAGAGATCCGTTTTTTTTGAACTTGGTTTGATTACAAGTTTAGCCGTTGTTATTTTTATGATGGAGTATAATTTCCGGACTAAAGAATCTGTTAATATTAGTTTTGATACAGAGGTCAGTGCAGAACAGGAAATGGTACCTATTACCCGTCAAGAGCAAAGCGTACCGCCACCACCTCCCTCTCCGGTTAAAGTGTATGATGTATTAAATATTGTAGATGATGATACAGAAATTATTGAAGATCTTGAGATTCTGGATACTGAAACAGATGAAAATCAGGAAATAGAAATTGTGGATTTTGATAATGTGGAGCTTGAAGAAGAAACCGAGGAAGCTACTGTATTTATTATAGTGGAGGAAATGCCAGTATTTCGACCTGATATTTGCAAAACACCTCAGGAAGGAAATGTTGAATTGTTGAATTATATATCAAAATCTATACATTATCCGGTTATTGCAGCTGAAAATAACATTCAGGGTAGGGTTTATATTAATTTTGTAGTGTCAAGAACAGGAGATGTTACCAATGTTGTGGTAACAAGAGGTGTTCATCCGGAATTAGATAAAGAAGCTATTCGTGTTGTAGAAAATCTGCCAAAATTTTCTGCCGGTAAACAGCGAGGTAAACCTGTTAAAGTGCAATATTCTGTTCCTATAAATTTTATTCTGCAATAATTTGTTGAAGCAACCGTTACAGGGTAATTACTTTCTGAAATTGGTGCTCTCAAATATTTTGTCCGCAGAGCTGGCAATAAATCCTTGAAATAATTTGTTGTCGGGTTGTTTAAATCTTTCAGCAAATTCATAATAACAAGCTGGTATGGTGTATTTACCTTCAGTAAAGGATATTTCAACCTTATCCGCAAGCGTGCTGGACTGTTTTAAAAACTGTTGCTTATTTCCTTTTATGATACCACCGGATGAATTCAATTCAAACCCATTCCGGGTGATAAAATCATTTAATTGCTCTATTGATTTAAAATTTTTTAGTTGATTAACAAAAATAGTAAAATGGTTGGCTCTGAATCCAAATACATACATCCATGCGGCATATTCAGATTCATTTCTTAAGGTTTCATAAATTTTATATGAAGGCTTAATCCAGGGATTGTGCATAAAAATTAATTCAGAAGCTGCAGGTAAGTTTTTTAACATACTTTTGTAATGTGTTTTTAAAATTGATTGATTTTCTGAATTAAGTTCTGAAATCTCCAGTTGACTTATAAAAATCTTAGGTGCAAATTGAATTTCATCATTTTCATAGTGTTTTGCTGTCAATTTTTTTTCATTAAATCGATAATTTCCCTTTTCTTTGTATCCGAAAACTTCAAAAGCTTTGGCAAGCACATCGATATTGATTTTAGGAAAATTGTATGTTCTAAACGCAATGTGGTCGTTTACTATTTCTTCATTTATGTTTTTTAATAATGAATGAATTTTATCTGCGGATGGATTTAATGACCTATAATTATTAAATAACCTGGAAAAAGTTGCTTGCAAATCCATAATAGTCTTTTCTATTAAATTTAACACCATTTGAATTGGATTTCAAGTTATCTGATGATAAATCAATTAGCAGGTTCATTATAAAGAATGTAGTTGAAAGCCTATCATTATTTATAGTATGTGATAAAAAGCATTGATTAAAGAAAAGATATAAAATAAATTTGTACTAATCATTAATAAGAACCCATAGATGGAATTTACTAACAAGCTTAAGGCTAAAGCAAAAGAGGATAAAAAACGTATAGTTCTTCCTGAAGGATTGGAAGAAAGAACACTAAAAGCTGCAGATGTTATTCTGGAAGAAGATTTTGCAGAAATTATCTTAATCGGGAATCCGGATAAGATAAAAGCTGAAGCTGCAAAATTTCATTTAAGCAATATTGAAAAAGCTACAATTGTAGATCCTCTGTTACACGAAAAGAAAGAAGAATATACTGACCTTTTGGTGGAGCTTCGGAAAAGTAAAGGTTTGACAAGAGAGAAAGCGCAGGAGCTTGTTGTAAATCCATTGTACTTATCTACCTTAATGATTAAGAGTGGTGATGCTGATGGTGAAGTTGCTGGTGCAGAAAACTCCACAGGTGATGTGTTAAGACCTGCATTTCAAATAGTAAAAACATTACCAGGTATTAGTGTTGTGTCAGGAGCATTTATCATGATTTTACCAAATGATGAGTTTGGAGATAATGGAATGTTAGTTTTTGCTGATTGTGCTGTTCATCCGGATCCCACTGCTGCTGAACTAGCTGAAATAGCTGTTGTTACTGGTAAAACAACAAAATCCATTGTTGGAATTGAGCCTCGTGTTGCTATGCTAAGCTTCTCAACCAAAGGAAGTGCTAAACACGAAATGGTTGATAAAGTTGTGGAAGCTACTAAAATAGCGAAGGAGTTGGATCCAGGTTTAAAGATTGATGGTGAATTGCAAGCTGATGCTGCCATTGTGGAAGCTATCGGAGCAAAAAAAGCACCGGGAAGTGAAATTGCAGGTAAAGCTAATGTATTAGTGTTCCCAACGTTAGAAACCGGAAATATTGCTTACAAACTAGTTCAGCGTATGGCTCATGCCGAGGCAATCGGACCGGTATTACAAGGTATGGCTGCACCAATCAATGATTTATCAAGAGGTTGTTCGGTAAGTGATATTGTTAATTTGGTTGCAATAACAGCGAACCAGGCAGCAGGAACAGTTTAAAGTACTTTTGATTTTAGTCAAAGTAAATCAATAATAGAAATGAGTTATTAATACGATTGGCAATAGTAACTTATTTCAACGTTATAATTGGTAAAATATAGATATATAATATAATGGCAGAAATATTGGTCGAACCTATAGAAGGATATTCATTAGGTAAAAATAAGAAAAAAGGAACAACTTTATTTTCCAAAATAGGTGTTGTAGGTTGTGGTAAAGAAGGACAAAGCATCGCCCGTATTGCAAGTTGGCATGGTATTGAGGTTGTCTTTCTGGAGCTGTCTGAGGAAAAAATTGAATCCGCAATAACTAATATTAGTAAAGAGCTTGACAATAGAATAGAAAACTGGGGTCTTACTTCAAGTGAGAAAAAGGCCATCATGAGTCGTATTACAGGTACATTGGAATACAAAGACTTATCGGATTGTGATTTTGTTATTGAGGCTATTAGATCCGATGATAAAACAGGAGCAAGAAGTATTGATACCAGAAAGGATGTTTTCAAAAAAATTGAGAACATCGTTAGAGAAGATACAATTATTGCTACCAATTCAACTACAATTATTATTACGGAGTTAGCCTCTGAAATGAAAAAGCCGGAAAGGTGCATTAGTCTTCACTTTTTTGTTACATCTCCGGAGGCCAAGATTATTGAAGTGGTAAAAGGCTTATATACCTCCGAAGATGTATATAATAAGGTTTGTACTTTTGTTAAGCTTATTAAAAGAGATGTTGTTCCTGTGGAGGAATCAGCTGGTTTAGTGAGCGTGAGGTTGTTTGTTACTTTACTAAACGAAGCATGTCAGACATTGATGGAAGGTATTGCAACAATGGCCGATATTGATAAGACAATGAAAGTTGGCTTAGGAATGAGATTCGGACCATTTCAAACTGCAGATATTATTGGTTTAAATAAGATAGCTAAATGGATGGATAATTTATATGAGGAATTTGGAAATTCAAAGTATAAACCATCACCTCTGATTAAACGATTGGTAAGAGCCAAACATTTAGGAAAACAATCGGGTGAGGGATTTTATAAGTATGATGAGAAAGGAGCTGTTATAGCCGAATAGTTCAGGTATTTATAAGGTTTTAGTTTTAGTTAGAAAAATAGAAAAGTATTAAATCAATAATATGAAGATATTAGTTTTAAATTGTGGTAGTTCCTCAATTAAATACCAGTTGTTCAATATGGAAGATGCAAGTCATGAAGTATTGGCAAAGGGAGGTGTTGAAAAAATCGGACTTAAAGGTTCTTTTTTAAAACACGAAAAAGAGAATGGCGAAAAAGTTTTATTAGAAGGAGAAATTCTGGATCATCAAACAGGTATTGATTATATTCTGGGTGTATTATCTAGTAAAAAGCATGGTTGTATAACTAATCTGGAAGAGATTGATGCTGTGGGCCATAGAGTTGTACATGGTGGTGAAACATTTAATTCAAGTGTGTTTATAACCAATGAAGTGGTGGATAAGATGAAAGAATGTATTGAATTAGCCCCCCTTCATAACCCACCAAATCTGAGTGGTATTTCTGCAATTGATCAATTATTACCAAGTGTCCCTCAGGTTGGAGTATTTGATACAGCCTTCCATCAAACCATGCCAAAGTTCGCATACATGTATGCTATTCCATATTCATTATATCAAAAATATGGAATCCGTCGTTATGGCTTTCACGGAACTAGTCATAAATATGTTTCAGCAAGAGCTGCTGATCTTTTAGGAATTGATTATAACAAATCAAAAATCATTTCATGTCACCTGGGCAATGGAGCTTCAATTGCAGCTATTAAAAATGGTGAATCTATGGATACTTCTATGGGTTTTACCCCGGTTGAAGGTCTGATGATGGGAACCAGAGCTGGAGATTTGGATCTTGGTGCAGCAACATTTATTATGGATAAGGAGATGATTGGTACAAAATCGGCCAGTAACTTATTTAATAAGCAAAGTGGTTTATTAGGTATTACATCAGTATCTTCTGATATGCGTGAAATAAGATCTGCAGCAGCAGAAGGCAATCAGTATGCGCAGTTAGGTCTTGAAATGTACTCATACAGAATTAAGAAGTATATAGGTTCCTATGCTGCGGCTATGGGCGGTGTTGATGCCATTATTTTTACAGGAGGTATTGGAGAAAATGCTGTATTTGTACGAGAGGATATTTGTAAGGAAATGGAGTACATGGGCATTGTGTTGGACGGCAAAAAGAATGAAACTGTATTTGGTGAAGAAGTTGTAATTAGTGCCGAAGATAGTAAGGTTAAAGTTATAGTTGTTCCAACCGATGAGGAATTAATGATAGCCAAGGATACAAAAAGAATTGTAAATGAGCTAGCAAATAGGTAGTTAGTATTTGTTTTCGAAAAATAAGCCATAATGGCACGTTTATATTATCGTGTTATTATGGCTATTTTTATGACTTAAGTTATTGTTTTAAGTTATATTGGATCATATTTTTATAAACAAATCGAAACCGGTAAAATTGTAGTGCTTATGTTTAAGAAATTGTCCGATCTGGAACGTCTTATTAAAAAGAACAATGTGGTTAAAACATTGGTCTTAGCTGTATCACAAGACCCATTTTCACTAAATGCAGTGAATAAAGCATATGAGAACGGAATTATTATTCCCGTTTTAATAGGAGACCAGAAATTGACTGAAAGTATTATTAAAGAAAAAGGCTACAATTTTAAAGGAGCTGTTTTTGTTGATGAACTTGATGTGGATAAATGTGTGGAATTAGCTGTGAAAATGGTTCATAATGCTGAAGCACAAATTCTTATGAAAGGTAAAGTAGCGACTCCAAATTTATTAAAAGGTGTCTTGAATAAAGAATGGGGATTAAGAGCTGGAAGGTTGTTATCTCATTTCGCTCTTTTTGAGGTTGATACTTATCATAAGTTAATTGCGGTAACAGATGTTGCTATGAATATTTCTCCCAATCTTAAGGATAAAATTGCGATTATAAATAACTCGGTTGGATATCTCAATAAAATGGGAATTGCTAAACCTAAAGTAGCTGTACTAGGAGCTATTGAAATGGTAAATGAGAATATGCAAGCGACTCTTGATGCCGCATTATTATCAAAAATGAATCAGAGAGACCAAATTCAGAATTGTATTATAGATGGTCCACTGGCTTTTGATAATGCAGTAAGTTTTGAAAGTGCACGACATAAGAATATAAAAAGTGCCGTTGCTGGAGATACAGATCTACTTTTGATGCCTGATATTGAAGTAGGAAATGTTCTGTATAAATCCTTAGTCTTTTTTGCCAAGGCCAAAGTGGCTTCAATTATTCTAGGAGCCAGATCTCCCATAGTACTTACTTCAAGAAGTGATTCTGAAGAGTCTAAGTATCATAGCATATTGTTATCAGCTCTAGCTTAATTTTAGAAGAAAAGCTATACTACTTATTTATGCACAACAACATTAATATATTAGATTGTTAATGTTTCAAAATTTCATATTTTAGAACCAAGTAAACCGGTATTTATAAATGTATTTTGTATGGTTGGGTATGAAAAAATAAATCAGCATAATATTGTTAAGTTTTAGTTAGTAATGAGACAAACGTAAGAACAAACCTTTGATAAAATAATTTATGGAAACCTATAGAATTTTAGCTTTAAATCCAGGATCTACATCTACCAAAATTGCAGTATATGATAATGAGAAATCTGTATTTTTAAAGAGCATAAAACACTCAAATGAGGAATTAGCTCCGTTTAAAACGATTTCTGATCAATATGAATTCCGGAAAGAAGTTATATTAAACGAGTTAATACAAGCAGATATTGATATCGAAAGAATTGATGCAGTAGTCGGTAGAGGTGGATTGGTTAAGCCAATTGAATCAGGTGTTTATGAGGTGAATGAGGCTTTAAAAAGAGATTTGAGAGTTGGTATTTTAGGAGAACATGCAAGTAACTTAGGTGGACTGATTGCTGATGACATTGCAAAATCATTACCGAGTGCCAAGGCATATATTGCCGACCCTGTTGTTGTTGATGAATTGGAAGATGTGGCTCGAATTACAGGTTGTCCAAGTATGCCGCGTCAATCAATTTTTCATGCGCTAAATCAAAAAGCAGTTGGTCGTATTTTTGCCAGTACACGAGGGTTTGTATATGAAGAGTTAAATTTAATTGTGGCTCATATGGGAGGTGGTATATCTATTGGAGCTCATCGTGAGGGCAAAGTTATTGATGTAAATAACGCAATTGATGGATATGGTCCATTTTCACCAGAGAGAGCCGGAACTTTACCAACAGGATCATTGATCAGAGCCTGTTATAGTGGGAAGTATACTTTTGATGAAATGAAAAAAATTGTCAATGGCAATGGCGGACTGGTAGCACATCTTGGAACAAATCAGGCATATGAAGTTGAGAAAAGAGTTAAAGCTGGAGATAAGCATGCAGAATTAGTGTTGAGTGCTATGTGTTATCAAATAGGTAAAGCAATTGGAGGTTGTGCCGCTGTATTAAAGGGGAAGGTTAACGGAATTATATTGACAGGGGGTATTGCTCACGATAAATTTGTTGTGGACTATATTAAAGAAATGGTAGATTTTATTGCTCCTGTTGCTGTGTATCCTGGTGAGGATGAAATGACAGCGTTAATGCAGAATGCACTTATGGCGTTAAGAAATCAAGTTAAATGTAAAATATATCAGTAGCATTGATACAAAAACAGATACTATAACTGTAAATTATCGATTCTATCATCATTGATATCTTCGATATACAGAACAAGAATAAACATTAAAATATATTTAGTGTTTTTATATAAGTTGTCAATGGCCGGATTATTGACAGCTTTTTTATTTTTATAGTGAATAATTCAGGTCAGATATTTTAAAATAAAGAATATTAAATTGTATTTCCATTATGGTAATAGACTCTATGCAAGGATTTTTTAATGATGGTAATGTTGCATACTTTTTAATAGTTGGGGCTTCTATAGTGGTAATCCTTTCTTATTTGTTCAACTTGTTATCCCAAAAAACTGCCGTACCAAGTGTGATATTATTGATAGCATTAGGTTTTATCTGCAAAAAACTTTTTAAAATTGGAATTGATGATGCCAGTTGGATGTTTCCCCTGGAGATACTAGGTATCGTTGGTTTGATGTTAATTGTGCTTGAAGGAGCTCTGGATCTTAAATTATCTCGTCAGAGGTGGCCTATGATATGGAAGTCAGGCTTAATAGCTCTGTTGTCATTAATAATAAATGTTTTTGTTTTTTCATATGGAATTCAACAACTCATTAATAATCTTGATTTTTTAACCGCATTTATTTATTCTATACCTCTTTCAATTGTTAGCAGTGCTATTGTTATTCCGAGTGTAACTCAATTAGAGGAAGAAGATCGTGAGTTTTTAATATATGAAAGTACCCTTTCCGATATTTTTGGTCTTATTTTATTTTATGCAGTAGTCAACAACCTAAATACAGCAGAAGCAGCTAAAATTGGATTTAATGTTATATCTAACATTGGAGGTACATTAATTTTGTCGGTAATTATTTCATATGGAATGATCATATTCTTCCAAAGAATAAGTTCTCAGGTAAAACTCTTTTTGTTTATCTCCGTATTATTAATGCTATATGCTGTTGGAAAGATATTTCACCTGTCATCTTTATTAATTATTCTGGTATTTGGTTTAATTCTCGAAAACAGGCATATTTTTTTCTCGGGTTTTATGAAGAAATTTCTAAGAGAAAAAGAGGTAAACAGGGTATTGTCAGATTTCAAATTACTAACAAAGGAAAGTTCTTTCATTGTGAGAACTTTTTTCTTTTTCTTATTTGGAATTAGTATTACTGTTGCAGGAATATTTAAAACCAGAATAGTTGTTGGAGCAGTAATATTTTTAGTGGCATTATATATTATTCGATGGATCTTGTTTAAAATTATTGTTAAGAAAAAATTTATACCTCATTTATTTATTGCACCCAGAGGTTTAATTTCAATTTTGTTGTATTTTGCCATACCTGAGGATTTTTTAATAAATGATTTTGAAACCGGAATTCTATTATTTGTAATTTTAGGCACAAGCGTTATCATGGCTTGGTCGTTAGTGCATTATAAATTAGGGAAAACCGGAAGGTTAAGAAAATTAGCCAATGTTAAATCTAAAGTGATTATTAAACCTCCTTTTACTATAATGAGAGAAGTAAAAGATGAGGAAAATAGTGAAGAAAGAAGTGATCAACTAATTGGTTGATAATGTTTATTATTAATGGATGAAAGTTTTATGAATAGTAATAATTTGATAATAGTACTTTTAATTATTTTTTTATATTTTGGAGTTCTCAATATAATAAAAGCTCAAATAAGTGAAGCTGGTCATCCATTTTTTTATACAGAAAGAATAAACAGTGAAACTGACGTAAAAACTCATGTATACAACTACCCAAAGAGTAAGTTGAAAAATGCTTCGAAAAAAAAAGAAACTGCTTCACTCACTTTTGCACATCAATTTACGGTTAATTATACCCCTGAAAATAGTGGAGAAATTGATATTCTTGAAAATGGCACAAAAGTCTGGTACCTGGTAATTAGCTCTCCCAATGCATATTCAATTAATTTAATATTTGATAGATTTAAACTTCCCAAAGGTGCAAAGCTTTACATATATAATGAAGAATTAACGGATGTAATAGGAGCATTTACTTATAAGAATAATAAACCTTCAGGAGTATTAGCAACAGCACCCGTAGGAGGTGATAAAATTATTGTGGAATATCAACAACCGTCAGATGTTGAGTTTGATGGAGAATTACTTATTGGGGCTGTAAATCATGATTTTTTAGGAGTATTTAGAAATAATTCGTTAAAAACCGGATTTTTTGGGGATTCTGGAGATTGTAATGAGGATATGAGTTGTTATGATTTTGATAATAATATTGATGTTTCCCGCTCTGTAGTTAAAATGATTATTAATGGTACGGAATTATGTACAGGTACCATGATTAACAATTCAAATAACGATGGTACTCCATATTTAATTACTGCAGCTCACTGTTTTAGAGAAGATAAAACAGCCAATAATACGATTTTCTATTTTAATTATGATTCACCGCATTGTAGCGAAATAATCGAAGGTTCCAAGTCAAATACAATATCCGGAGCATCTACAAAAGTATTAGTAGACTCTTTAGATATTGCTCTGGTGGAATTGTCGAAAATGCCACCAGCTGATTACCAACCATATTATGCAGGATGGTCTTTGTCAAGCGCACCGACGGGACCCTATATTTGTATTCATCACCCACAGGGAGACGTAAAAAAAATAGCTACATCTGTAACAGATGTTGAACAATATACATTTAAAGAGTCTTCTAATTTTCCATATGCGCAGGTGAGTAATTTTCATTGGCGTGTTCCTGTTTGGAATAGTGGCACCACTGAAGGCGGATCTTCAGGCTGTGCATTATTTGATTATAATGACAGATTAATAGGAACTTTGTCAGGAGGAGAGGCTTCTTGTGGTCATCAGGTAAACGATTATTTTTCACAATTTTATAAGGCCTGGGATCATAATTCCGAAAGTTCAGGTCAGTTTGCTTATTGGCTTGATCCTGAAAATACGGGTGTTCAGAACCTTGGAGGTTTAGATCCTTATGAAACGAATAGATACTTTCGAATTTCAAATGTAGAACAAGGGGAGATACCTGTAGTTGAAAGGTATCAGGGTGCAGGTTATTTAAGCGGACACAATGATCTGGGTATCACCACTTATGCCGAACGGTTTTCTGCAATTCAATCTGCAAGAATTAAAGGAGTATATATTATGCCTGGTCAAAGTGTCTATAGTTCTACACAATCAATTAATTTGTTGGTTTGGAATGGAAATCAAACACCGGCCAATCTTATTGCACATAAAGATGGAATTACATTAAATGAATTACGCAAAAATAAAGAAGTATACGTAGAATTTGATACAAAAATTGATGTGACGGGAACTTTTTTTGTTGGGTATGATATTGATTATTCCGGTTCACCTATAGACAGTTTTGCAGTATATCATAGTAGTAATGAGAATAGTAAAACATTAAATACTATGATGGTCAAAAATAATAATAACTGGGAGTTAGCTTCTCAATTGTATGGTACTGGAAACAAATCTTTATGGATAGATATTATAGCAGATATGGTGATTTGGGCAGATACTCAAGTAGTACCGGATTTTACCAGTAATATATTGATTTATCCAAACCCTGTGGTTGAAAATACTTCATTATATTTTGATAGTGATAAAGATTATATTCAGAATTATGAAATTGTAAGTATTAATGGCTCAGTTATTGAAAAACACGATGTAAACAGGCTTTCGCATAAATACCCAATAAATATAAATAATCTGTCTCCCGGTTTATATCTTATTAAATTTTTATTAGCAGATAACCATATCGTATGTAGAAAATTTGTAATTACTACTCAATAATTTTAATGTCGTCTATACAGGCATAAGCAGGTGTTCTCATTACATTATTTACAACATCTGATGAAGATAGACTGAATTCAAGTTTATTGATCTTTCCCAAAGAGGTTAAGTTCAATTTTTTCCATTCCTTAATAATATAGTCTTCTTTTTTACTGTTTGCCCGATAGTCAGCAAGATAAAATTCTATGCTTCCTGTTTCAATACCTTCTTTATTGAAACCTTTAATTGTCAGTTTAAACCAATCAGGATCAGTATGATCTGTTCCGCCAAAAACTTTAAAATCTTCTGAGTTTTGATCAATAATGGCAGTATTGTTAACCATTAAACTTCTAAAAAGATGATCTTCTCCATCTGCTGTTTCTAAATATACTGGAACACTATTTTTTTGTCTGAATACCACAAAATTATTGTTCTTTTTATCCTTTGGCAGGTTATATGAACTATAAAAATTCTTTATATTATTATTGCTGGCAAACCCTGATAGGTTTGAATAAACAAAACCGCTGAAGGTTTCATATATTGGCACCCCTGAATATATAAAGTTCAACTTTTTAGAAGTGAAAAATGTCTGGTTTTCCGGGTAGGTTCCAAATGTATCTGTTTTAATAACAATATCCTCAATGTCAGTATTAAACATCGATTGGGCTTGTATATTTATACTCTGTGTTCCCCGGTCATTATTTACTGTAAAAACATAATTATAGCTTCGCAATATTTCGGGCATTAAAATCAAATCCTTTTCGGTTGATATTATTTGCCCATCTAATTCCCAGCTATAAGTTGATCCATAATCATAGGTTATTTTAGGTGATAATGTAACTGTATCAAATACTTCAATTTCATAGCCATCTTCTGGCATATTTATATATATATCAGACTCAGGCAACATTTTTTCATCATAGTCACAAGCAACAAATAAAAATGAGATGATGATTGATAGGAATATGTGTTTTATAATTTGCTTAACCATTTGATAGTATTGAAGTATAGTATAAGTTGATTATTTTGAATTTTCGCTGTTAAGTTTAAGCTGATGATCAATAAAATCAGGCAGTTGTTCAACACCTATTCTTTTAGCAATTATTTTTTTGTTTTTATCCAACACAAAAATCGCCGGGGTACTGTAAATGTCATATAAATTTCTAAAATTACTTTGATTATAAGGATCATATACATTTATCCACTCTTCTAGTTGGTGTTCTGCTATAAAATCAGTCCATTCTTCTTTTTCGTGCTGAGTGAAAACAGCGAAAATTTTAATTCCAAGATCCTGATATTTGTCCCAAACTTCTTCCTTAAGTTTTGGTATTTCCTTTTTACAATGACCACATCCTGGCTCCCAGAAAACAAGGATGGTTAGAGGGGAATATACTTCGCTTAATCTGAAATATTGGTTTTCCGGACTGGATAATTTCAGATCAGGCGCATTATTACCAATTAAATTAGGTTTTAATTTAGTTACTCTATCCTTCAATTTAGTTAAAAATTCCTCATCAACCCAGTCAGCTTCTCCTGATAAATAATATTTTTCAGCCAGAGAAACCATAGCAGCATCCATTCCCATAACTTTACTTTCATTGGCCAGATTAAAGGTATATTGAATCAGGTACTTTTTCATATCCGGATTACTTTTAGCCATATCAATTACCCTAACTGATTCTTTTACGATACTATCGGGGATTTGGAAAACTGTTTTTGTGAAAAAACTTTCGAGTTTTCTTGTGAAGAAAGGAGTTCTAAGTAATCGCTCATCAGTCATGTCTATATTATCAAAATAGTGATTCTTATAATAACTATATTGATTCCATCTTATTACTGAATCAGGAAGGTTCTCATCGGTTTTAAAGTCCGGTACTTCTACCTCATGTAATGCCAGTAAAAAATTCGCCAGAAAAGTTCCTTTATGGTTTTCATATATCTTTTCCCAATAAGAGTTAACTTCCTTTGAGAGTGTTGATAATTCCGTTTTCCATATTTCTATGGAATCAGATTTGTCATCAGTTGACTCCTTAAGTTTATTTTGAATTTCACTAGCTGTTTTTTGTTTTGCAGCCAAAAACTTCTGATAATTATTAAGCACTTTTCCTTGAGTATTACCTTTAATAGTCATATTATTTAAAGGATCTGTTTTGTTAGCTTTTAAACTGAAGTGCTGTTCATCATCAATTAATATATCGAAATATGATTTGTCGGGCATGTATATTATATAGATGCCACCAGGTAAAGCTTCTTCACCGGAAAATGTACCTTTACCATTATTATCAATTATAATGGTGTCATTTACCAACATACTGTTGTTAAAATAATGTCCCAGAATAAGGGTGGTATCCTTCCATCCTTCAATTTCAACATCAATTTTATAACCTTGTGCACTTGAATTTGCTGTAGAAAAAATTAACGCTGCAAAAACTAAAATGTAAAAAATTGAACTTCGCATCATTTAAATATTGGTTTTTGATATTGTTAAATAGTATCCTAATTTATAAAAATCATACAGACACATACTAGGATCCTTTGATTGTAATAATTTATTTATTCGTCCTTTTGAAATGTTAAAAGCAACTTTTATCAACCAGTTAATTTTAAGCTTTTTAACCAGCTTGTAATACTTAAGTATGGTAATGCGTTGATAAAAAAGTTTATTGTTCTTATTCAGCTGTTCCAGATATTTTAATGTTTCAAGTCTTTGTTCTGTTTTTGTGATAAATTCAATATTACTTTCCAAACCTATATGAACAACAGGATTATCTATGTGGATAATCGTAATGCCTTTTTGCTCAAGTTCTATGCCAAACATCGTATCTTCATGACCAGATCGCGCAATAGTTTCATCGAATTTTATTTTGCTGCACAATTTTTTTTTAATCAAAAAATTATTCGACATAAAACTTTTATTGGGTACTTTGTTTCTAATTGCAGCGCTATGATCTTCTTTGATTTTTCCAACTTTCCATCTTAACGATTTATCCAATGATGGTAGTATTTCCGGATGTATTCTTCCACCATAAACAATCGGAAAAACGCTATTTAAATAGGGGATGTAAATTTTTAAAAAATTATCATGTATGTCTGAATCACTGTCTAAAAACAACAAATTCTCATAAAAAGCATCTTCTGCTAATTTATTTCTAATGGCAGCACTTCCAAGGTTTTTTTCTAACTCTACATACTTAACATCTGTATTAACATTAAGTTTTCTGTTAATGTCTTTATATTCCTGTAACGATCCATCGTCAAAAATAAGAATCTCAGTAACAAGAGAATTTGATTCTGACTGATGTAACAGTTTGTTTACAAGATCGGTAACATTAACATTGTAAACCGGAATACATACTGATAACATTCTATACTTTTAATTTGGGATGAAAATTATTACAATGATTTTGTCTGATCTTTAAGCCATGATTTTAATTCACTATTAAGATGTGGAGCTAGTTTGTCATAAACCATCTGATGATAGTTGTTTAACCAGTCTATCTCTTCGTGTGTTAACAATGTAGCATCAATAGATTTTAAATCAATTGGACAAAGAGTTAAGGTTTCGAATTTAAGGAAATTACCAAATTCTGTTTTTTTAGCTTCAGTGGTTAAAATTAAATTTTCAATTCGGATACCATACTCTCCTTCTCTATATAAGCCTGGTTCATTAGAAGTTATCATGCCTTCGGCCAGGGCAACGCCATTGTCGTTCGGGCGAATAGCCTGTGGTCCTTCATGTACATTTAAGAAACAGCCAACTCCATGACCGGTACCATGTCCATAATTCAATCCTTGCGACCAGAGTGCTTTTCTAGCCAGAATATCTAGGTGAACACCTCTTGTCCCTTCCGGGAAGCATGTAGTATCCAAAGAAATATTTCCTTTGAGAACCATAGTGAAATCAATCTTTTGTTGCACAGTAGGCGTTCCAAGGTGAATTGTTCTTGTAATATCAGTTGTACCACTTTCATACTGACCGCCTGAATCTATCAGATAGAAATTATCATTACTAAGTTTTAAATCAGAATGGCGTGATACACTATAATGGCATATGGCAGCATGTTGTGCAAATGCTGAAATGGCACCAAATGATTCTCCTCTGAATAAATTATCCTCTGCACGGAATTCTTTTAATTTGGATGCCGCAGAAAGTTCAGAAATTTTTCCGGTTGATACATTATTAGTTAACCAATGAATAAATTTTACCATGGCAATACCATCTTTAATCATGGCCTCTCTAAATCCATTTTGCTCAACGGAATTTTTAATTCCCTTTAAATTCTTAACAACCGAAGTTTTTTCAATTTTAATTACTTCTCTGGGAATTAATGAATATATTTTTGCATTGGTTGTTAGAGGATCGAATAATAAACCAGATTCTATCGGCATATCCTTTATCCATTTAAATATATCGGTATATAAATGAATGGATATATCGTCTTTCGCCAATTGTTTACCTATTGTTGTTGTAATTTTATGTGTATCGATAAACAAATAAACAGCATCTAAGGAAATAATTAAATATGAATGAAATACAGGATTATAGGATACATCATTACCTCTAAGATTTAGTGTCCATGCTATCTCGTCCAAAGCAGTGATAATGTAATGAGAGGCATCCAGATTACGCATTTCTTCGCGTATTTTCTCCACTTTTTCAACTCTGCTTAAACCCGCATATTTTGTTTCATGAATAGTGATTGGTTTATCCGGAATAGGAGGGCGTCCTTCCCATATCTCGTCCAATAAGCTTTGATTCGGATCAATAGAGATACCATATGGCTTAAATTTTTTAGATATTTTTCGGGCGTCTTCTATTGAAAAAACCTCCCCTTCAAATGCAATGGTGCATCCCGGGTTGAGTCTTTCAGCAAGCCAATCGGCATAATCAAGCGTATTGGGTTGGCTAATTTTATATAAATCTATTCCACTTTCTTCAAGTTCTTCTTCTGCCTGAATGTAATATCGACTATCAGTCCACAATCCAGCTTCATCTCTTGTAATAACAACAGTACCTGCTGATCCTGTAAAGCCGGAAATAAATTCTCGCTTCTTCCAGTGTGCTGCTGAATACTCACTCATATGAGGATCGCTACTTGGGATAATATAAGCATCTATCCCCATAGATAGCATCTTTGAACGCATTTGAAAAACTCTTTCTGCAGTAGACATGTTTTATGGTTTTAATTACTTGAATTCAATGTTCTGATTGGTGTTAAAGATAATAACTTTTGATTCAGATTCTGGCTTAATACCTATATCTCCTGAAAATGACGATTTATTATTCTCTTTAATTATTTTTAATCTGTTGATTCTGGGATGAAGTATTGATCCATTGTATATTTCACCATTAATGGTGTATGAAGCATTGCTATTTAAATGGATTTTTGTTTGGGTATCCTTATTGTTTACCGTAAGCAATTTGAAATTTTCCGGAGAGTTTAATATTTTAAGTTGCCCTTTTTTACATTCGAATAAAGCACTATCCCTGAAATTGTTAAGTTGAATATTGCTATTAAATGCCTGTAACTTTATTTTCCCGATTTCTCCCAGTTTTAAATTATCAATATTTGACTTACAGTTCAAAGTGTTCGTTTTCTGAATTTTTAAATCTGAGTATTCTGAATTGATATTTATGTTTTTAGCTTCAATAATTTTCAATTCAGAGTTATTAATATTTAATTCCGATGATCCTATTACATTCAAAGTTCCTTTACAATAGGATAGAAGTATACAATTCTTAACGGAATCGTTTAATGTACTCAGGTTATTTATTTTAATATCACAATATGATAAATCTGCATTTGTTCCTCCTTTAACTTCGTCAATTATAACGGAACCATGAGAATTTTCCAATGAAAGCCTTAGCTTCTTTGGAAAGGAAATATTGTATATAATTTTATAAGGAATTGTTGATGAAAAATCAGGATCTAAATTTGTTTTAACGAGTAATGAATTTTGATATTGAACAATTCTGATTTTTATTTCGCTAAGTAATTCTTTTGATAAAGAAGGTTTGTCTGATAAGATTTCGATTGTAGTTTCAACATTAATTGAATCCTTATCCCAATTTTGTAAGTTTATTTCAGCATGTTTTCCAATTACATTTATATGATTGATGTTATTAAGATTAAAGATTTCTTGTCTGTAATCTTTAAAATCTGTTGTAATTCTTGTTTGAGACCTTACAGCTATGATGCAAAAACTAAATAATAATATTACAATTTTTAATCTTGTCATTTTTACCTTATTTGAGTGCCATAAAAATAGATAAAAAGAAGTGTTTCTTGAAATTTTATGGCAGTTAGTATAAACCAATTTCTTATTGGTTTTATTATCTTTTTGTATATTTTAATTTGTGTCTTTTTCAGGTTCGTCAACTTCAGTTTCTTCAATTTCCTGACCTGCTGCATTTTTACTTGTACTAATAGGTTCTAACCCATATCTTTTAATAAACCGGTTTAGTTTACTTAAGGGTGATAATATAAATGTGAATGATTTTTCACCAATACCTGTTTTTAATTTACGGTCATTGGCGTCTAATGTTTTTACAGTATTATTATATGCCTCATCAGACGAAACTGTTTGCATCATACCTCCTCTGTAGGTAAAGTAAAACCAGGTATCTTTGTCAAAACTCATAAACATTTCAAATGTATTCCCACTGCGTTTTTTTACTATTTCAGCCTTAATATCAACTTTTTTATTAATAACAAAATTCTTAATAAAAGTTAAGTCCGCTGTTCCATTAGAAATGTAGGCATGTTCTTTTCCATCAAAATAAAAATCAATATTACCAAAAGTAAATATCTGGTTTAATTCAGGGTTTAAATCTTCAATTTGCTTTAATGAGCTTCTTTTATTTGCTATCTCTTTAGCTTCTTTTAAACCTACCCATTCTGCCATTCGCTTTTGAAAAGTTGCATTCGTAAGTTTACTTTCTGAAGCAGTTGAGCTAATTATTCTGGAAACCATCAGATTTGTGGCAATTTCATTAAAGAAGAAATCAATACCCATCAGTGAGGTGGTTATGATATTATCTTTATCAGGGTTGTCGATAATCGTTCCTGAATTTTTATATTTAAACTGATCAAGATCAATACCATAGTTTAAATTTCCTTCTGCCAATATATCACAGCCCGAATTAGAATATCTGAATAGTACACCTGTTGTATCAGGATTATTTATTTTTTCTAATGAGGTAATTTCAAAAGCATTGTTGTTTTCATTGAAATTTAAATAACCGTTGGCAGAGATTATCGGAAGGTCACTGTAGTCTTTTCTGGACTGTAGAAACGAAGAATAAATATGAGCAGAATCCTTAGTAATAAAGAAATCCCGATAGATGTTTTCTCTTTCATAGTTAACAGGTTCTTCTCCAATTGGAATCAATACCTTTTCAGGATCAATTTTTGAATTAAAATAGGTAAAGGTTTGTGGACCTCCATTACAATCGTGCAACATTTGTACTCCACCATCAAAGGTTAATAGTTTTTCTTTAGCATTAAGTCTTGATTTGCCTTTAAAAGTAAAGTGTTTATCAAAAGTAAATAGGTCTCTTTCTATTATAGCACCTTCAGCTGTTGTAACTAAATCATCATTGAGCCGGATGTCGTTGAATGGGATAACATATTTTTTGCCTTCCTTATTTATAAAATCATATTCTCCATATCCAGAATAATTATATTTCCCTTCAATTTTTACATGTGAATTATATATAGTATGAGTAAAGGCAGAATCAGCCAGAACAATTGATACACTGTCCAGGGGTGCCATATCCGCATTTTCTTTGATAGTAACTAAACCATTTTTCAATTTTATATCAGCATCTGCAACTTTAATGTTTTTCACCTCCTCAGCATAGATAACTTTGTTTTCAACATCGTATCGAGCCAGCGGAACCATAAAATCAAGAGAATCCTGACGTCTGTGTGTTGACACAAATCTGTTTCCTTCAGATCCTTTAGCTCCCATAAATATATCGTTCAAATCCATATCCCATGAAAATTCACTGATATACGATATATATCGGTTGTCTGTAAAGTTAACTAAGCTACCACCGGATTTAGATACAAATTTACCTTGTCTTGTAACAAAATCAATGTTGGATACAAGATTCGTGGTGTTAAAGGAAACATCTTCCATATCAGAGCCAACAAGATTAAAATCAGAGGAGTCAGCTAATATAGTATGTCCACCAAAAGTCATTGCTGGTGATTTAATATTGGCCTTGTCCATATATATCATTCCTGTTCCTTGAGCACCGTATTTTCCTATAGTAAGTTTTCCTTCAAGCTGGGCTTCCTGGTTAAACATAGTGAATGCCTGTTCCTGACTTGTTGATTCAAGTTTATCCTTGTAAGGATAGTAGGCTATATAGTTATATTTACAGTTAACATCCGGATATTGAACACCATCTTCTCGTTTATCTACAGTAAAGTCATATGTTTGTCCGGAAGTTTCTTCTGGCAGAAATAGAAAATTTTCAGATTTAGACGTGGAAGTCAGGAACTTTAAGGTTCCGTTTCCTCTTAGTCCTTTATTGCTTAAATCAATATTGCTGATAAATTTAGCTCTGTGGTCATAAATGTCATAACCTTCTTCGGGAGTATTTCTGTCAAAACCTAGTGAAAAATCCTTCTGAATTGTAAGATTTTCCTTAAAAGTTGGAAAGATGTTCGAAACAAATGTTCCTGCAAAATCAAAGTTTTTTCTTGATAGTTTACTGATACTATCCATAGTAAAGGAGTCTAATCTAAAATAGAATTTCTCCCTGTTATAAATGCCGTTTTGAATCTCCGGCTTATCATAGTAAACGAAGGATTCTGTTGTACTATTTAATATGGGGTATTCACTATAGTAATCTTTACCCGATTTATTATCAGGTTTATCAATTTGCAGAGTACCGGATAGTTTTTCAATGGCATTTTGTACATAAGTTAATTTTGGGTGTCCGAAATAGTCAAGATCACCAGTCTGAACCTGCATTCTTAAGGAATCAATATTTCTCATATCGATCAGGAATTTATCGTAATCAAATTTAAATCCTTCACCATATAAATTAAGCATACCTGCATTGATAATTCCATCAAATACAAAATTCCGGTTTCTTTTCAGCAGAATTTTTTCATCCCTGGGAAAGAAAACAACATTTTGATTATCAGATATTGATATGGAATTAACACCGTTAATGTTTAAATCAAAGTTTAATAAATCAATTTTAGCATTTGCAACTCTTCCCGGTGTATTGGATGTAAACCTGATCACGTCATAATCTTTTTTCCCCAGTCGAAATAACAGATAATCATTTAATCTTTGCCTGATTTCAATTTCATCAGTATTTACGTTATAGCCAATAAATCCATAGAAAGATAATTGTATACACTGCTGCCTTACCTGCGACTCCGGTAAACCAATCATTTGCGCATATTCGTAGGCTGTAAATGCTTTATTCTTATGTAGTCTTGAGCAGTTTTTTATTCCTTGTAATGGATGAATGGCATCCATTCCCTGAAGTTTATTGTAAAAACTCTCTCTGAAATAACTTAATGATTCAAATGAACCATGATTTTCTACTGCTCCTGACACCATTTTTAAATCCATAAAATCCTCGTCCAGATTCCAGCTTAATAACTCAATATCCATACTTACATTATGAAATGTGTTAAAATAAGGACTAATCGCAAGACCTTCTCCATTTCGTATTAAATGCAATACATTGTCATCAGCCATTAATTTGAATATTAATCCGGGATGATAAATAAATCCAGTATCTAATTGAATGGTAATTTCAGTATCGGTACTCAATATTTGATCTTTTCTTAAAGCAAAAAACTGAGATTTAGCAGTTATAAATAATGTATCATGCCTGAAAATAGTTATAGTAGCTGGATTTTCTAGAGTTCCGGCACCTAAAAATTTTGCCCCATTTTGTGCAAAACCACCTTCGTAATTGATGTTTTTATGAATATTATCTAAGTTAAACCTTTCCTGTGTTGATAGGAATTGTGGATAGGATGCAGATTCAGGGGTGTTTATATTCATAACTTTATGCCTCAAATTTCCTTTTAAGGGATGGTTAAAATATATATAGTTATAAAATTTTACAGAGTCGATTTCAAAATAGGCATTTTTAAAGGGAATACTATATTGATTAAATAAGGCATAAACTGAATCTGATGAAAAACCGGATCTTTCCCAGGTAACTTTACCTTTTTCACCCTGCCATTGTTCAGATGTATAATTAAATGTTCCTTTTGTATCAAATATCTGTATACTGTCATTTTTTGAGAAACATGTCAATTTTAAATGGGGAAAAGTGGCAATAAGATCTTTTTCATAGCTGAATTCCCATTCGTTATTATCAGATTTCCATGTTGTTGAAGGTGTTGAGAATATGATGTTTTTTGTAACCAGATCGTGTGTAGAGTTAAGTAATTGATTTACATTACGCAGGGGGTATCTTTTTCGTTTAATTAAATCTGTAATCGCTTTATTCCATGAATTATAGCTATTGGCAGACATATCATATAACATGAAATCCATAATTACTGTTAGATACGTTTCATAATCAGGAATCGGTCTTGCTCGCTTAACAGCCATTAAGTTACAAGTGGAAATAATATTGTTTTTATCTTCCTCAGTAACTTCCGGGCTGTACCAAAACTTAGTTAAGTCATCAATAAAAGTTTTGGCATATTTTTTATCTGCAATGGATTTGAAGAGTTCTTCCATTGCAGGAATAAACTCTTCTGTATCTTTGGAGAAAGTATGGTTTTTTGTTTGAGTATATCCTTTAAATGAAAGTGTACAAATTATTATAGTCAGTATAAAGTATTTCATAGGCTTAATGATCGTTAATGCTATTCTTTAGAATGGATATACGCAACAGCTACCCAATTGTTATCTTCCTTAATGCCTGTTTTTTTTAAGTTGTTCTTTATGCATTCAGGTTCAATAACATCTATATCTTTATTATAAAATCCGCTTAGTAACAAAGTGCCTCCGTCTTTCAATACTGATACGTAATTTTTAATGTCATCAAGTAATATATTGCGGTTAATATTGGCAAGAATAATGTCGTACTTTTCTTCACCTAGTAACGTTGCATCCCCACAAAGAACCTGCATGTTTTGAACGTTATTTAATTGAATATTTTCATTGGCATTATTAAAAGCCCATTCTTCAATGTCAATTCCTAATACTTTTTTTGCTTCTTTTTTGGCACATAGTATCCCAAGAATTCCAGTTCCGCATCCCATATCCAGGACAGATTTATTTTTGAAATCAATTTCTAGGATATGCTTAATCATTAAACCAGTGGTTTCATGATGGCCGGTTCCAAAAGCCATTTTTGGTTCGATTAACAGGTCGTATTCAGCCTTTGGAACATCTGTGTGAAAAGGACTTCTGACAATACATCTATTATCAATGATAATAGGGTTAAAGAAATGTTTTTCCCAGGTCTCATTCCAGTTTTGTTCGGGCATTTCCTCATTCTCAAAGCTAATGTCGAATTCATCAGAATTTATTAGGTGTATGCTCCGGATGTCGTCTGCATTATAACTGCTTGTTGGTATATATGCATTTAAGCCTTCTTTTGTTTCTTCAAAACTATCAAAATCAAATTGAGCTAATTCTGCAGTAAGTATATCCCTTGCTGTTGGGCTGTTGGGATTAATAGTAAAAGATACTTTTGTGTAATTCATAGGTTTAAATTATTATCAAGGATCACAAAGAACTTACATTTCAATTCAATTTTAAAATTGTTTACATGAAATTTATTCGGGTATACAATATAAAATTGAATCTTAATGCCCGATTCATTATTGAAGCTTCTCAAAGTAAATGTAATTGTATTTACAGCGATATAAAATGAAAATATTTACTACATTAAAAACAGTAGGGTAGTTACTAAATAACATTTATTTTGCAGATTGTTTTTTAAAAGATAAAAAAAGACCGTCGCTCGACGGTCTTTTGATTATTTCAAGAATATTTAATGCTTAAAAAGCAGCAATAATTCCGTAAAAATCTTCAGCTTTTAAAGATGCACCACCAATTAAACCACCATCAACATCAGGATTAGCAAATAGTTCTTTTGCATTTCCTGGCTTACAGCTACCACCGTAAAGGATAGAAGTATTATTAGCAACTTCTGCACCATATTTATCAGCGATTACTGAACGAATATAAGCGTGGATTTCCTGAGCTTGCTCAGGAGAAGCAACTTTTCCGGTACCAATAGCCCATACGGGTTCGTAAGCAATAACGATTTTTGCAAACTCATCAGCAGAAAGATGGAATAATGCCTCTTCGATTTGAGTTTTTACAACTTCGTTTTGCTTGTTAGCTTCTCTTTCTGCCAATACTTCACCAATACAGAAAATAGGTGTTAAACCGTTGGCCAAAGCTAAATCAGTTTTTTCTTTAAGAATAGCATTTGTTTCACCGTAATACTCTCTTCTTTCAGAGTGACCAAGGATTACAGATCCAGCTCCTGTTGACTTAACCATTGAAGCAGAAATCTCTCCGGTATAAGCACCAGACTCTTTATCTGCACAGTTTTGTGCTGCAACACCAATTTTAGTGGCGTCTACAGCTTTAACCACTTCAGTGATGTGTGTAGCAGGGACGCCAACAACAACCTGACAGTTAGGTGTTTTATCTGCTAAAATTTTGTTTAACTCAGTTGCTAATTCAACCCCTTCTTGTAAGGTCATGTTCATTTTCCAGTTTCCGGCAACAATGTTTTGTCTCATCGTAATAAAATGTTTGTAATTTATAATTGATATGTTTATTTATCTCTTTTAATCATCATTAATGATGAAAACAATATTCCTGCTAAAACCAACCATAATATGATTAGGTTATCCTGCTTTTCAACTAATTCTTTAATGGCGTATGATGCAGGGTTTTCAAAATCCTTTACTTCAGGAATATCATTATAGTGCCATTTGCCAATAATGTTCCCATCTTGTAATAATACAAGGCCGGGATTGGATCGAATCATGGTTTTAAGCATCGTTTCATCAGCTGTCAGATATTCAAATCCTGCCTGAGTACCATACTCAAAACCTGTAATTTTTTCATTTGTAGAAGAGGTTAAAACATAGGTTTTTATACCTTGCTCTACCAACGGTAATTGAACCTCAGATAATTTACTTAAACACTTGCCCCATGCTCCTTCATCAATATGGGGTGAAACAATAAAAAGAGTTGGTGTTTTCTTCTTCAGAATATTATGAGTGATATCATTACCATTTTCATCGGTTAATAAGAAATCATGGATTGGAGGTTTGTACCCTTCTTTAAGCACTTCTGTTTTGCTATCAACAAAAATCCATGTTGAATCATTATAGGGATAATTCTGAGGTGTGAACTCTTTACGTTTACCATCCTTTTCCAAAATAAACGTGGTTTTGTACTCAGGTTCTGCTGCACCTTCCGGAATAATCATACCTTCCTTAATATTATTACCCACCTTATAAGGTCTGAAGTCAATTAACGGAAGATGTTTTAGTGAATACTGAGATATACAAAGAATTCCAATGGTAAAAACTATTGTAATAACAGTTTGTTTTAAAGAACTGATGTTAATTGCAAATTCTTTACGGAATTTAAAAAGGTAAATGGCAGGAACTAGTAAAAATAAATTCTTGAAGAATGTTTCCCAGTTGCTTAGTTTAATCGCATCTCCAAAACATCCACAATCGGTTACCGGACTAAAGATTGCTATCCCCAATGTTAATGGAGTAAATACAATCATAAATAGGAGTGCGATTAAAGAAAATGACTTAATCTTTATACCGAGTAATAAATGAATACCGGTAATAAACTCTAAAGCAGCTATAATAAATGCCAAAGGCATTGCAATAAACGATAAGCTATCCATGTGAAATGATAATAGGTACTCTCCAAATTTAATGGAGCTACCTACAGGATCAACTGCTTTCACAAAACCTGAGAATATAAATAAAGGTCCTATAATAAACCTACTTAATGTATATAATAGCTTATTCATAATAATAAATTATTCTTTTACAGTATTTATTTCTTCCGGGAAATCAAGCTGAATCATTGCAAAAACAGCGTAGTTAATCATATCCAGATAATTGGCATCTATACCTTCGGATATTATTGTTTTCCCTTGATTATCTTCAATTTGCTTAGTCCGGTGCAATTTCATAAGTATTAAATCCGTAAAGGAACTAATACGCATACTTCTCCAGGCTTCATCATAATCGTGGTTTTTATCCAACATTAAATTTTTTGCCTTGTATATATTGTCTAAATACAGTTTCAATGCTTTTTCATTATTCATTTCCGGTGTGTCAGAGGTTCCAAGGTTTAATTGAATAATTGCCATTGAAGCGTAATTGATTATTCCAATAAATTCTGAGCGAATATCTTCATCAATTTTTGAAGTCCCCTTCGTTTCAATACTCCTGATTCTTTGGGCTTTAATGAATATCTGGTCGGTCATTGATGATGGACGTAAGATACGCCATGCAGTTCCATAGTCCTGCATTTTTTTTACAAAAATATCTTTGCAAACTGAAATTACATGTTCAAATTGTTCTTCTGTTTTTTGCGACATAGTTGTTTTTAATATTGAGGCGTAAAAGTATCAAAAAATCATAAAAATACCCTAAATTATTATAGTCAGTTTATTATTAACGTGAATTCGGTTGTTTTTTAAGCCTTCAGATGCATATAAAAGGTTGATATACAATATGAAGATTGCATGGTAAGCGAATTATTTCAAATGATTTAGCGCTGGATATCAGTTTTATGTAAAGCATTTGGGGGTATTTATAAGCAAAGCTCTTCTTTTTTATAAATATTCAGAATAGCGCCTATTCTTTAATAATTTCAGTTGAATTTTACTATTTGCAGGCGGTTTGAAACATAGTTCTATCGAATACCTATATAATAATTGATTGTATGAAATAAATCCAGAATTTAATGTCGGAATCAGGTTATTACATAAAACTAGTAACGGAAACATAATTATCATAAAGATTTAATTTAACTTTGTTTTTAAAGGTAAATATAATTCGAGTGTAGAATTTGATTTGATAATAACTAAATAGAACAGCGTATTATTATGAAAAAAACATTAAAGATTTCAGGAATAGTAATTGGGGTGATTTTTCTGATTTTATTAATTACTCCTTTTTTATTTAAAGGAAAGGCAGAAAGAATTGCAAAGGAAGAAATTAATAAACAATTAAATGCAAATGTAAACTGGGATAGTTTTAATCTTTCCCTATTAAAAGACTTTCCCAATCTTTCAATTGGAATGGATTACTTAAGCATAGTAGGGGTTGAGAAATTTGATCAGGATACCTTACTATCAATAAATAAGTTTTCTGTATCTGTTGATTTGATGAGTGTCATTAGCGGTTCAGGTGTTCATGTGGAAAGTTTTCTTTTGAAGGATCCTGTTGTTCATGCCAAAGTCCTTGCTGACTCAACCGTGAATTGGGATATCATGAAAGCTACGGAAGAAACGTTAGAAGATCCGGTAGATACTACATCAAGTAATTTCACTATAAATCTGAAACAATTTGCTATTGAAAATGCAACCATAACATATTCCGATGCCACGATGGATTTGGATATGGGAATTGGAGATTTAAATATGGAGTTATTTGGTGATTTTTCTGCTGAGTCTACTGAGTTAAATGTTAAATCTTCCATCGAAAAAGTAGATTTTTCAATGGAAGGTGTTCAGTATCTTCATAATTTGAAAGTGGGTTTAGATGCTGATTTACTAGCTGATTTAAATAATATGATCTTTACTTTTAAAGAAAATGATTTGATGCTGAATCAATTAAATCTGGGCTTTGATGGGTTTGTAACCTTGCTGGATGAAGGTTATGATATGGATATTAAACTTGCTACCAAACAAACTGATTTTAAAGCTATACTAGGATTAGTTCCTGAGGTATTTATGGCTGATCTGTCCAATATTAAAACCAAAGGTACATTGAAATTAGAATCAGAAGCAAAAGGAATTTATATTGATGAAAATAATCTTCCTGCTTTTAGTGCTTTACTTAAAGTTGATAATGGCCAGATTAAATATCCTGATTTGCCGAAATCAATAGACAATATTAACATTAATGTGCAAGTACAAAATGAAGGAGGTAGTCCGGATAATACTATAACAGAAGTTAAATCTTTTCATTTTGAACTGGCGGATAATCCTTTTGATGCCAATATTCTTGTGAAAAATCCTATAAGTAATATGCAATTTGTCGGGGGACTGCTGGGAACTATCGATCTGGGATCTGTTAAGGACGCAATTCCTTTAGATAGTGTTGAAATTCGTGGAATCGTGGATGCCGATTTTAGTATTGATGGAAATATGGATATGGTTGAAAAAGAACAGTATGAAAAGGTCAAATCTACCGGTAAGATATCACTTGATAAATTTTTCTATGATAGTCCTGATTTACCAGATGCTGTAAATATTAGTTCTGCCTCAATATCCTTTACACCTACAGCAATTACTCTTGATAAATTTGATTGTATTGTAAGTCAATCTGATTTTAGCTTGCAGGGAGAGATTAAGAATTATCTGGCTTATGCTTTAAATGATAAAATCCTGTATGGGAAATTGAATCATCAATCAAAGTATATCAATGTAAATGAATTTTTAATAGATGAAACAGGTCAGGGTGAAGAAGTTGAAGATACAACAGCATTGGAATTAATAGAAATTCCTGAAAACCTTGACTTAGTGTTTACTTCATCAATTGATAAGTTGCTTTATGACAAACTTGAAATCACTAATGCCATAGGTAAAATTACTATACGGAATGGTGCTGTTTCTCTTGATGGAATGGGTATGAATTTGTTAGATGGTCAACTTACAATGAAAGGACAATATAACACCCAAAATGTTAGTAAGCCCTTTGTTGATTTCTTTTTCTCAGCTAATGATATTGATATTACTAAAACGGCCAATTCATTTAGTGTAATTGATTCTTTAATGCCAATTGCCAAAAAATCTAAAGGACAAATAACTGCAGATTTAAAATATAACAGTGTCATAGATAATGCTATGTCTCCAATTATTTCTTCTATCACAGGAGGAGGGAATATAAAATCAAATTCAATTCAGGTTAGTCATTCAAAAGTTTTAAATGGGATGGCCTCGTTACTTAAAAATGATAAATATAAGACTATGACTGCCGAGGATATTGATATTGATTTCATAATGAAAGACGGGAAAATTATCATTTCGCCATTTACGCCTAAAGTATTTGGTAAAACAATTACAGTTAAAGGTGAGCAGGGTTTTGACCAATCATTGAACTATATCGTACAAACACCTATTTCGAGAAGCGAAGTTGCAGGAGCATTGAGCTTTATGGGGGGAGGTTTTTCAAATGCCGGTGAAGATTTATTGGTTGATGTCATTATTAAAGGAACAGCTAAAGATCCTAAAATGAGTCTGGATGTATCAAAAGCAACAAAGCAGGTTCAAAAAGAAGTGGGTAAGGAAGCTGAGAAAATTATTAAAGATGTTATGAAAGATGAAAATGTAAAGAAGACGGTTGATGATCTACGAAAAAAATTAGGGTTTTGATGATATTATATTAGAAAATAGAAATTTCCCTGCAATTACATATATGTGCAATTGCGGGGATTTTTATTAACTAGTGTCAGCATGTAAACTCCATTTTTTTTCGAAATAATCGGGGCAGGCTGTTGCTCTTGCTCTCAGAATGATCATTTGTGGCAGTAAACTCACATTTTCCGAGCTTCGAAAGCCTCAAAAATGAAGCTTTTTTATCTGTTACTTGAGTTTTCGTGCAAGTACTAACTATAATTAAAATCAGATATTGAATTAGAGTTTTACTGAGGTGTTTATTTGCAAATAATCAATGATTAAAAAATAAAAAAAATTACTACACCAATAAAAGCCATAAATGTACCGATCACTTCCTTCAGACTAATCTTTTCTTAGAAAATAATTACTGACGGAATGATGATCAAAACAGGTACTATTGCTATTATGTTTCTCCAATTTTCCATTATTAAGAACAATATAACAAATTCAATTACCACACTTACAGTAAGCTTATTCATGTATTTAAGCTTGCATCAAAAGCAAAAAAAATCCTTTTCTGAAGTAAGAAAATACACCGATTTTAAAGAATACAAATACTAAACCTATTAACCTGAGTTCGATTAAAATTAGCGAGAGTTCGATTAAAATTAGCGAGCTCAAATTTCATTAAATGATTGATTTACAATATAAATTTTTGAGACATAGCGAGCTATGGTGATAAAATTTAGAGTCGTAAATCAATCATTTAATGAAAAGCTATGAATTTCACTTATAAATACCGATTTTCTGCGTCATATTTGCTTACCATAGCCCGCTATGCTTTCGCAGACATTCCTTGAAACTCAATATTTATAAGCGATTTGAGCCATTAATTTTATATCGAACTCAGGTTAATAGATTCGGGCTCCTAAAAAACAACATTTTGAAATTATTTAGTATGATCATACACTGGTTTAGCCTTTAAAACAGACAAACGATGCATATTAGCTTTTTCTAAGTGATGCAAAATACAATAAGGTTAGGATCAGGCAAAATGCCGAAATCCCAATAAATATTTTCATGACTACTACCATTCCCGAGGTGTCGAGCAAAAATCCGATAAATAAATTGCCAATCATTTGACCAATGCCAACATAACCTCCCCAGATAAGGGATTGGGCAGTTGCATGCCTTCCAGCAGGCATGAGTTTTTGAAGTAGATCAACAGCCCCAACGAGGAAAAAAGCCAAAGAAATACCCTGAAAAATTCCAATTATCAACCCGAGTCCAATTCCTGGGAACAAACCATAGAAGACATACCTTATGAGCATGGTAATCATGGCAATGATTAAAACTTTTGGAGCACCCAGTTTTTTCAACAGGTTATTACCAACAATGAATAATGGTACTTCACTTATGGCCATAATGGCATAAGCATAGCCTACAATGTCCTTGCCGGCATTTAGGTGGGTAAAATACAGGTTTAAGAATGAGTTAACGGGGGAACAAGTAATCCCATAAATAATTATTACACCCATAAAAAGTAACAACTGCCTGTTTTTTAGCAATTCTTTAAAACTGATTGATTCAAAATTAGGTTTAAAAATCCGCTTGCGTTTGCGGGTTGTAAGAAGTGGGATTAATACTAAAAAGAGGGCTCCGGATATATAGAATATGATTTTTAGGTCCAGATCCAATAATTTGAACAATAACGCTCCAATAATGGATGCCAGAGCCCAGCCTAAAGAACCCCATAACCTAAAACTGCCAAAAGAGTGTTTTTTTTCAACTTCGGAGTACTGAACAGCAAGAGCATCGTTGAGAGGACCTAAAGGATGATAAAAGATAGTAAGTATAGGTAAATACATTGCAAGAATCCAGAAGTTGTTAAAATATTGCAATGAAAATACCGCTAAAGCTGTAACCAGAACTGCAATCCGGAGAGTTGGACGAATGCCTTTTCTATCTGCAAATATTCCCCAAATTGTAACCACAAAAAATATGGTTGCTTGCATTATGGCATTTAGTGTGCCTATTTCGGAACCTTTTAATCCAACCTCTTCATCGAGGTAAACATTGTAATACACCCTCCATATAGCAAATCCCATATACATAAACAAATATATGGAACGGATCTTAAATGCTGTCATCATGAGAATTAATGTTTATTGTTATGTCCATTAGGAATTGGAGGTAGATTGAATTCATCAAATATAGACTATATTTTAGCTTAAAGTCAGATGTTGGAAGTACACAATTTGTTTTTTTTTACTTCCAAGTTCTATCTTTCTTCTTCAGCTTTTTAATCAGCCTGTATCAGCTCATCAATTTCCTTAAGGTGCAATTTGAGGTGACGTAGGTAATCAGTTATCATATCCTTTAAACTGACCATATTGCCATCGCTGGTATCCCATAAGTTGTCAAGTTTTGATCCATCAATGTGATCAATAACGTGAGCCACAAGCTTGTTGGCATATTTCCAGGTTTGTATGAGTTGCTGCCAGTCTACCTGTTCATAATTTTGAATGGCAATCCAGCGATCATTCTTTCCATGTGTAGCATAATTTGGATAGGTCAGCGGACTATCTTGATATTGTAAGTGAACAAACCGGTGCCTGTTGTTCGAAGCAGAATCGATCATATGGCCTACTATCTGTTTGATATTTCTTTGCTGCATATTTCTTCGGGTAGAAACTAATTTTTCTGGCAGGTTAATCAAGATATGTTCCCATTTACCTACTTGATCTATAATACCTTGGCTGATAGGTTTAAATTCATTCATGCTGTGGTTTCTAATTATCTGGTTGATCGTGAACGTGAGTTAGAAGATCTGTTATCTGTAGATTTTTTATTTTGATTTGATGATCTGCTCTGGTTGGTCCGGGTCTGTCCCGAATTTGATTTGTTTTTCGATTGCTGGCTCTGGTTCTGTGACCGGTTTTGATTGTAATTTTGTGTCCGTTCGGTGCTCCTGGTCCTTGAATTGTACTGCCTGTCCAGATTCCCGTTTGGTTGCTGCTGTCTCTGAGTTTGAGAAGGCTTGGTGTTTTGTTGGTTTTCTCTTCCTGTTGTTTGCTGGTTTTGTCTATTGTAAGGTGTTCGGTTTCTAGTATTTTGCTGGTTTTGCCCCCTGTTTTGATATTGTCTGTTCGTGTTTTGCTGATTTTGCCTTCCTGTTGTTTGTTGGTTCTGCCTGTTGTTCGAATAATTATCAGTACCTCTTGAAGTTGGTTGTCTTCTCGAATCTGCTGCCCAACTTCCATTGTTGCGTTGTTCCCAATTTCCATTGCTGGTCCTCCGGTAAACATTGCCGGTTCTATCTGTATATACATTATTGTTCCTGCTGGTGGATGAGGGAGCCCTTCTGGTTGAGGTTTGGTTTACAGTAACCCTTTCTCCTGTCCTGGGGTTGTAGGACGAATTTCCTGTTCGTGAAACTCCATTTGGCCTGTATACATAAACATTGTTGGTGGTTCTGGTATTGGTGTAATTGCTTTGTCTCCTGGCTGCTTGCTGGCCCTGGTAATATCCTCTATGGTATGCCCTGTTGTATGTATCGTGGTATCTATAATCGTTTGCGTAGTGGTAGCCATATTTATAACCTCCTGGTCCCCAATAACCATGATACTGACTGTGGTAATCATAGCTATGCCTTACCCACCTGTATCCATGGTAGGTTGCACCATATGCAAATCTCCATCCATTGTAGGGGTCGTAATGTACTCTGTATCCATATGTTACCGGTCTGGAATAGTAATACTGTCTATGCCATGGACGGTAATAGTATCCTGTTCCGTAGTAAACGCACCCCCTGTAAACATAGCTATGTACATAGCCGGGAGTATAGCCAACATATACTACTGATGGGTTATAATCATAAATGTATACATACTTTACATTGTAAACCGGATATCTGGGAGGAATGTCTTGTACTGTTGTTGGTACCTCTATGCTTACTGCCCATGGTCCGGAGGGACTAGGCCCCTCAAACCATATTGCATTATCGCAACAGTAGTACCTGCCATCGATCAGCAGTACAGATTTATCTGTGTTGACAGCATAACGCATCCGGGTTCCTTCAATATCTTCAAATTCAGGGTAACCATCATATTCAACATCAATCGATGCAGAATTCCTGTCAATCTCGGCTGTTTGAGGTATCTGGGTTTCCAGTACTGCTTCTTTGGCTTCTTTAGTTCCTTTCACACTAGCCCTAACATTGCTTATTGGAGAGTCTCCAGGAATATTGGCGAAATCTTCTGGCAATTGGTCAGGTGGAATGTATTGCCATTTGCCAGAATTCAGTTCTTTAGATTTGTACCATCTGCCAGAAATCAAAACATAATACTCCTGAGAATTAATATCCATGATAATGTCATCGTCGGTATTTGACATGTATAATAAGGAGGTATTCTTGATTGGTGAATATTGTGGATTGCCATTTGATTGAAGCAATTCTGCAGGATGCTTGCGAACCAATATTTCCGGAGGAGTCTGACTCTTATCAATTTCAGCTTCCTCATTCAGGGTCTCCTGGTTTTCTCTACCCAGTTCAATTATTTTTGCAGGGACAAAGCTTGTTTCTTTGAAGCCGCCATCAGGTTGATCTGAGACATACCAATAGTCTCCACCCATTAAATAATATTTGCTAGATTTATTATCTTCAACAATAAAAAACGGTGTATTAATGACATAATTGTAGTCTGAATTTTCTATTTCTTCAAGTACAGGGTTGCCGTCGATAAGTACTAATGCTGTTGGAGTCGTTTTGAACAAGATTTCCGGAGCCTCATTGTTATAGTTTTCACTTTCATTGACTGAAATGTCTTCATAATCAAGGCTGGTTAAAATATCATCTAAAGACATGACCAGTTCCCACTTGGGTACTTCTTTTTCTATGAATGCTTTTACCTGCTCAACATCATTTTCATCCATGTCAGGAAAGTTTGCAGCTTCTACATCAAGCCCTAAAAGGATTACGGTTCTTTCATCGCGGTCTGTAGCAATTTTGCAATTGTACCACATAGCTCCAAACACTGGGGTTGGATTATCCTTTGTAGTTACCGATACTGCCGATCTTGATTCCATTTTGTCTTGTTGCAGGCTTTCAATTTCAGGCTGGTATATAATTATGGTGCCCCCATCAGCCTTGATCTCCTTTGGCCAAAAAGATCCATCATCTACTTCTAATGAGTAAGCACTTAAAAATGGAACAATGCATAGAGCAAATGCTGTTTTAAGGATACTAAAATTCATGGCAGTAGTTTTAAATGATCAATATAAAGTTAAAGAAGAAGTATTACATTTCCCTTTTATTTAACCAGAATTTTAATGTTAAACAAATCAAGTTCAGCACATGATAATAATAACATAGATATTAGCACTACTTATAAAGGATAGTAGCTGGATATATCTATAGATCTTTTTGCTATTTCACGGGCTTCCTGTAATCCGGGGATCTTACCGCAAGCAATGCCCTGGTATAATATATTGCCCATAGCAGCACCTTCTACTGGTCCGGCATGGACGGTCAGTTTTGTGGCATTGGCAGTAAGCTGGCATAGTATTTTAGACTGGCAACCACCTCCGGTTAAATGCAAGCAATCGAAACTACTCCCCCGGAGTTTTTCTAAAATTTTCAGGTTTCTGGCAAATGAATCAGCAAGGCTTTCATAAGCGCAAATAAAATAATCGGAAGGTTTCAAGAATTTAGCTTTGTAATGCTTTGCTAAATAATTATCGAATGCAGCCATCATGTTTTGAGGATTGTAAAACGAAGGGTCATCAGCATCGATCAGAAGTCTGGTTGATTCATTTTCAGTGCAGAGTTTTTCTATTTCAGAATAAGATAAATTTGGATCAATATGTTGACGGAGTTGTTGCACTAACCATAGGCCCATGATATTTTTTAAAGGACGGAACCTTCCATCTGCTGTGATTTCATTTGTAATTCCTGACTCCAGGGCAATTGTGGATGTAAAAGCTGTGTCGGATTCTGTGCCTAATACACACCAGGTGCCAGTAGACAAAAATGCAAAATTATTACTGGTTGCAGGTATGGCTGCCAGGGCACTGGCACTGTCATGTGCTGGAGCCAGGACAACCTTTGTTGATGGGCTCCTGAATTCATTTTTAAGATTGCCGCTTATGGATCCTGCTGTAAAAGGTTTTTCAAGCTGCTCTTTAGAAATACCTAACTTATTTATAATGTCGTTGTCCCAATCTTTTTGCCCGGCATTGAGCATTTGTGATGTTGATGCCAAAGAAAGTTCATTTACAATCCTACCACCTAAAAAGTAATTGATGTAGCAAGCTATAAAAAGGATTTTCTCAGTTGAGACCAATTCATTAGAACCTTTTATGGACAAAAACTGGAACAAAGAGTTGAAAGGATAGAAATTAATTCCACTTTTCTTGAAAGTTTCCTCCCTTGACATTAAAGTATCCCATTTTTCCTGCATCCCCTCAGTTCTTGCATCACGGTAAGCAACTGGTAGACCTTGAGGCACATCGTTTTTAAGCAATACAAAATCAACTCCCCAAGAGTCAGTGGATACACTATCAACTTTAATATCCGACCTTGACAATGCTTTTTTTATGCCAAAGGCAATTTCTTCTTCAATTAACGGCAGGTTCCAGAATATTTGCCCACTATCTTCAATCGGTTTATTTTCAAACCGGTGTACTTCTTCCATTTTCAATTTATCGCCTATAGTGCCGAGCATTATTCGGATACTTCCGGCACCCATATCAATGGCTATGTGGGCAGATTTGTCCATATTCTAAATATAGGTTCTTTTTTGAAAAAAAATGCCCCTTGCATATTTTATGCTAAGGGCACTCAATTTGGATTTAATTTTTATTTTCCGGACAATAAAGTTTTTGCCTGGTTTTCACCGCCATTTATGAGATACAATAGAGGAAGAGGCCTATCAGTACCTTCGACAAATCCGGGACGTGATTGCCATGGAGCAACAGACAACACATTGGCCATATCCATCCAATATTGAAGAACAGCAGGTTTAAGTCCCCAGGTCATATGGAAATGGTTTGCCGGAGCAAATTGCTTATACTCATTCATTGTAGCATATTTTGGAACGATCCATGAATGTGGCCAGGTAACATTAGAGCTGTTAGAAACAAAATCAGCCAATTTCTCTGGCAGGTCAACAGTTTTGGCTTCATCCCAAACTAAACTGAACATGCCATTTAGTTCACTGTATGTTAAACGGCTGGCAATTCCTTCAATGCCTCCGGGAGAAATAAAGTTTACACTATTTCCTCCGCCAGGAAAGTAATAAAGTTCAGCCCCTGGCATGGAAACTTTTTTTAATAGCTCTTCAACACTTTCGCCAGGCATACCTGCCCAGTTTAAACTGGCCGAACCAGAGTTGTCACCATCAACAATGCCAATTTTTGCCCATGCTTCATCACCGGTGAAACCGATGCCAAATTCGGAGGCTTTTTTCCTTAATTCTTCAGGATCCCAAACTTTTCTAAAGTCCATAAAGAGAGGTGGGTTCCCACCAGACAGCCAGGTCTTGAATAACATGGTCAATGTACCTTGCATATCGGCTTCGGTGCCAAAGGGGATTGGGTTTTTAGGTCCATTATGGTCAAAGGTCGAATTGAAAAGCGATTCAGCCATATCGCAAATTGGAAGTGGAATTCCCCTGCGGTCGCTACCCCATTCCAACTGGTTCATGAATGCTCCACCAACAGCATTTAGGTCTGTCAGCAAGTCGCGCATGATCAGGTACATCGCCAGTGATTGATCCAATTTATCACTTCCTCCTTCCTGCGAAACATCGATATATTTCAGATGCTTTTCTAGCCAAGATCTTAATTCCTTTAATTCAGATTTGTTATAGTCGCCCTTGTTCAATTTGTCAGCCAGTAATTTCATATCAAGACGGGTTACCTCCAGCCCGAAGGTGTTTCTTGTAGCATTTACATGGGTAAGGGCTGTTTCCATGCCCATTGAATCATGGCCAAAACATACCACCCTTTTGCCTTTAAGTCCAACAAATGTTACAGCCGCATAGCACCAGTCAATCAAGTTCTGAAGTGTTTCTTCTTTAATAGTTGGGTCCATTCCACTGTCATCCCAGCTTCCTACATTGAGGTGAGTTAATTTACCTTGTTGCGCAAACGCCCCGTTTACCGCATGGGCAAAAACAACACCAGGTTTTGGAGCACTGTTCCCACAAGTTATATTAAGAGGAGTGTTTTTAGGGAAATGGGCCATAAGGCTCATAAGACTGAGTTGAGGAAATGCCCATGTGTCAGGGGTACAAACAATAGCCTGTACTCCTTCAGCCTTAAATTCATTGGCAACCTGGTCGGCCTGTTGCTCACCATCAATTAATGTTGATGACCATACTACTTCAACTTCGCCATCAATTGGTAATTTTATCTTTGGAGCAATATGATTTGCTATTTTTTCTACAATTTTAAGAGTCCTTTTTCTGGATTCTTCATCGATCCTTGGGTCGCAAGCAGCGCAAATTCCAATTACAACATTGTTTGAATTTTTTAGGCTACCACCACTGATTTTTTTTGCTTTCTTCATTTTATTATTGTTTAGCTTTATTTCTTATAAAATAAGTATCTATTAAGCAATAGTTTTGGTCTGTATTAGTTTATGTTTCTAAAAGTAGTTCAATATTAATGTAATACATTCTTATATTTGTTGTGTAAATATGCCATATTTGTGTATAATATAAACATTTCCTAGTTCATAATGCTATCGGCAAATTCAAAATCTGATCCTTCGGGTGTTCTTCAGTATTTCGCTGAGGTTAGACTAAAGATTCACTGTTGCAGGTATTGGAAACTATCGCAGTGGAGCCTTGAAAATATGGTGTCACCTTTTTGGAGGTTATATCATAACACTATCCCTGGATCATCAATATTCTTTAATTCAAGGTCATTCCCTCTTGTTTCTGAATATGTATATTTGATCCCTCCCAATACACCTTTCTCATCGCATTTTAAGGATAACAGTATGGTTTATGACAAAGAGCTTTTGGTGGGCAGTAGAATCACCGAACAGGATAGTTTGGATTCGATGCGAGAGAATCAGGAATTTGATCATTTTTTTGTACACTTTAATCTAGGATTGCATTATGACAATGTCAGAAAGGGTATCTATCAATTTTCAATGAATGCTATAGCTCGTGAGCAAATAGATTACTTAAAACATTCGTTGCGGAAAGAATATAAACATATCAATTTAGTGCAAACTGCCAGTATACAGGCACTGATATTGTCTCATATTCAGAAAATTCCTGAATCGGTCTTGGATTTAGCTAAGTTTGATAGCAGGGTTGCTAAGGTGCTGGGACTTATAGAAAAGGATTTTAGACAGAACCTCACGAATAAAGATCTTGCCGAAAAGGTAGCTATGGCTCCTAATTCTTTTTTAAGACTTTTCAGACAAAATACTGGTCAATCTATACACAGCTATATACAAAAGAAAAGAATTGAAGAGTCAGTTTTCCTTATGCACCATACCAATAAAAGTATCGATCAGATTTCACAGGAGTGCGGATTTTGTGACCGGCACCATTTCTCAAAGGCATTTAAAAAGCAGATGAAAATTTCACCTGCCTATTACCGTAAACAACTGACCATGAAGTAAAACACAATTAATTTGCATCATTTGGTTCTGCCTCGGACAAATGCATGGGATATACCTGGTCGATTGCCTTTTTCTTTCCCGAACCAAGTTCTTTGTAGTGAACATTGAACCTTTGTATAGCCAGTTCATCCCTTAATTCATTGTAAGCAGCTGTGAGTTCATTCTGAACAGCAATATATGTGCTGTAATGAGTGCCCCTATCGCTCATTAGGGATATAATGTGGTTTTTAGAAACGGGCACATTGCCCAGTCCCTGGATATTCATTTTAACCATTTCAGGTAAGGTTTCTTCCTTGTTTGGGTTTGCAATGAAGTCTTTTGCTTTCGTTCTTAGTTGAGCAATATCGGTTTCTTCTCCTCTAACAAGCAATTTGTTTTCCCTGTTTACCAGGATATGCATTACATTTCGTTTATGTTGTGGAGTGGCTGGCATATCACCAGCATCTGGTGGGAGTTTACGCATAATTCCCATGTCGTTGAACATGGTTGTTGCAACCAAAAAGAAAATCAACAGGAGAAAAGCGATGTCTGCCATGGAGCCCGCATTGATTTCCTGAAAACGATTTTTGCCATTTTGTAAAGAATCTTTAAATGAGTTGTACATAACACTTAGTTTTAAAAGTTACATATTAAATAATTTTTTGCATTAATTGTTTATGCAAAGACTATAACAAAATCTTTGCCAATCAGACAAAAAAAGAGGAGCCATTTGGCTCCTCTTCAATATATTAGATATGAAAATATTATTTACTTACTATCTATCTTCTACCTTTAACTGGGTCACCTTTTACAGTGGAGTAATTGATTTTCAAAGCACTTGCTTTTCTCAATTCTTGTTTTACATCGGTTACAATCCCCATCTCTGTTTTACCATCGACTTTGAGCGAAACTGTCATTTTATTCTGCATGCTTTCATCTATCGATTCTCTTTCGGCAGCAATAAACTCCCTGATTTGTTCAGGCTGGGCAAAAGCATCGTTCAATTGTATGCGGTCTGCGGTACCATAAACAGCTGCTTTGCTAGGTTTACCAATATAAATATAACTTACAAGCGATTTATTTTCAAGCTTGGAAACCTGGTCTGCTTTTGGTGCTTGAATCGAAACTTTAAGGTCATCTTGTTTCATAACAGTAGTAACCATAAAGAAAAATAAAAGCATGAATACAATATCAGGTAATGATGCTGTTGAAATAGCTGGTAAAGAACCTTTACCTTTTTTTCTAAATTTTCCTACCATAGCTTATCCTCCTACATTTTTAGGTTC
>JBNKRV010000020.1:0-3293 GCA_050296935.1 Marinilabiliaceae bacterium
GAAAGCTCAATGAAGAACTCTATCGGTAAGCCGTATGAGGGAAAACTTCACGTACGGTTTGATGAAGGGGGCGCTGATAGTCTATTAATTATTGTTATTTTAGTCTCAATAATTAAAGTAGGCTATCAGGCTCTACTCTACTGGGCAAGGCTGAGAAAACATCCTACAAATATTGAAAAATAAAACATCATGATATGGCTAAAAATTATAGACAACTAGCAGATAGTATTAGAGGAAGAATTAATCCTGAAGACTTTGCACTAACAAAATCGTTTTCAGACGAATTATCGACTATATCATACAGTGATGTTTTAGTTTATATTAGACTTGCAATGAAAGCTGTTGAGTCAGAGTATACTAAAAGAACTATGGATGCTGGAGACCGTGTTAAAGAGCATTTAACAAAGGAACTTGAAAATGTTTCTTTTGAATATCAAGGTTCGGTAATGACAGATACTCATATTAAAGGATATAGCGATATTGACTTACTTACAATTTGCGAAAAGTTTTATCAACCCGATAATAAAAATATTAGGGAATTATTAGAAACTCCTGAAAGAAGAGAGAAGTTTTATCAATCTTCAATAGAAAAGCTACAAAATGAGTTGAATGGTACTTCGTATACGGGTAGTGCAATTGATGATTTAAAAAATTTAAGACTTGATAGTGAAAGAATACTTAAAGAAGTATATTCCGTTTGTGATATTAAAAAACCTAAATCAATTAAAATTAAGAATCTTAGTTTAAATAGAGAAGTTGATGTTGTTATTGCAAATTGGTTTGATGATATCACTTCTATAATTAATAGTAAAGGGGAATATAGAGGAATACAAATTTACAATAAAGACACTAATTCAAGAGAAACAGCGGATTATCCATTTTTAAGCATTAAAAGAATTAATGAAAGAAGTTCTGAGACAAACGGTAGACTAAAAAAAATGATACGCTTTCTTAAAAACAGCAAAGCTAATTCTGACCAAAATATTGATTTGAGTAGCTTTGATATTAATGCAATCTGTTATGACATAAAAGTTTCAGAATATCAAAATTCATCCTTTTATGAATTAGTTCCAGTGATTTACAATCAAATGAAAAGTATTTGTAATGACCAAACTAAAGCAGATAGTATAGTTTCAGTAGACGGTAGGGAATGGATTTTTAGATATAAAAGTGGGAAAATTGAAAATCTAAAGAAACTTTTAGCTGAGGTTGAAGGAATATTTATTGATTTAAAAAATATAATACGAGTATGACAAAGCCACAAATATTTATTGGGTCTTCTTCTTTAGGACTCCCAATAGCCGAAAAGGTAAAAAATTATTTGTCAATCATAGGCGATTGCTTTGTTTGGTCTGAGCCTGATATTTGGGAGACTAATCGTAGTACATTTGATAATCTAATTCGTATGTCGAATTACTTTGATTTTGGTGTGTTTGTGGCAACTTCAGATGACCTGACAGAAACTAATGATAAAATAGTAATTGAACCACGGGACAATGTAATCCTTGAAATGGCTCTTTTTTTAGGTGCAATGGGACACCATAAATCATTTCTATTAGTTGAAAATGGGATTAAACTTCCAACTGATTTTAGTGGCATTTATATGCCCCGTTTTGAAATCGATGATGAAGAATCAATTAAAAATGTCTGTAATACTTACATCGAAAAAATTAAAGAATATTATCAACTTGGGCATTTAAGTTTATATCCTACAACCGCATTAGCAATTGGATATTATAAAAATTTTGTAGCTGATTTGGTAGAAAGTGTTCATACAGCAGAAAAATTAGATATTGATGGAGTAATATATACTGACTTTAAACTCAAAATTGTAATTCCAAGTGACCTAAAAGGATTAATAAGAGAAAAAGCTCATCTATTTTACAAACGAAATGAATTTTCAGAAAATGAGATGAAAGCAAAATTCCGAAATCATCACCTTTGGTTTCAATTAGACCCTAAAAATGAACCGACAGCAATAATGTATGATATGCCAAGTACATTAACAGGGATTGACGATGCAATAGAATTAATATTGCAAAAGAATTATAAAGGCAGGACAAAAATACAAGGTCTTATTGAACAAAAAGAACTCAATAATTTTCGCAGAGTTTTACAAATGCAAATAGATGATAGTCCTTTTGCAAAAGCAATTGTTGAAATAATTGATGAATTTTAAAAATCTAATAAAGCCCAGCCCAAACAATAAGAATATAATAAATCACAAGCTGCCCAAAAGAATCCCCACAAGCTTTCAAAAGTGATTAAATATATTCGTTGTTGAAGGGAACCGGGAGAAGCGCTCTCCATATATGGGGATTGATATGGAAAAGGGATTGGCTTTTATACCAAGTGACATTCATAAGTAAAGGTGAAAGTTTTAGGTTTGTTAATCTGTAAAATAGAGAGGAAAATCACCTTCAAAGTACAAAATGACAGTTGGTTTTCCTTTTTTTATTGACCTTAGGACATACTTTTCCATTGCACTCTGAAAATTATTTAGCGCCAACCTTATAGTGAAATTAGTATTATACACTTAACATTGAGTTATATTCATATCCAGAATACGCTTCATACAATCTGCAGTTGTTTCCTGTTTGATGATTTGTTTTTTTGGGGAATATCGTCAATAGATAGATTTTCGAATTGAAGTTGAAAGAATGTACTTTCAACATATATTACGTGTTAATGTCATAGTTTCATAACGTGTATATCAAATTTGAAAAGACAATATTTAAATCCTGTACTAGTTTTGTAGTACCCTATACATATACATTAATAATAAGCATTTTATACATTTGAGTCATTTTTAACAACAACTGAATCCAACTGCAATACTTTTAATAATGAGAGGTTTAAAGATTCTGAATTATTATAAGTCAGGTGTAGTGATGCAGAAAAAGACTTTCTACGTGCAGGCATAGGTTCGGTAGATAGGCTGATTTAATGGAGGTAGTTGTATGCAGAAAGAAGCAAAGGAGCTGTTTTTTGCAGGTCTGAAAAATTGCCTGTAACTGTTCGATTGTCAGATTGAAGTTCAAAAAGGACCAAAGTTGAGGTTTGGCTTTTCAAATACGTAAGGTAGTGTGTTTAGGAAAAAGCCTTTGTCAACGCTGATTGTGATTTGAAAATGAGTTTGTAAAATAATAGAAGAGGTATTAACCTGAGTTCGATATAAAATTAATGGCTCAAATCGCTTATAAATATTGAGTTTCAAGGAATGTTTGCGAAAGCATAGCGGGCTATGGTAAGCAAATATGACGCAGAAAATCGGTATTTATAAGTGACATTCA
>JBNKRV010000021.1:0-1930 GCA_050296935.1 Marinilabiliaceae bacterium
GAAAGCTCAATGAAGAACTCTATCGGTAAGCCGTATGAGGGAAAACTTCACGTACGGTTTGATGAAGGGGGCGCTGATAGTCTATTAATTATTGTTATTTTAGTCTCAATAATTAAAGTAGGCTATCAGGCTCTACTCTACCCGCCAATTAAAGAGCCGAAGAGCATTAATATACAAGCATGAGTGAGAAGAAAAATAAATCAATTGAAAAAACTGTTGAAGAAGGATTAATCTCTCCTTCCATAGATTTAGCTGTAGACTATTCGGAATTAGCATTAGATAATTTTTTAGATAATGATGCTATAAAAGAAATTCCTATCGTAAAGTCAATTGTTGGAATTGTAAAAGGCGGAATGAAAGTTAGAGAGATTCATTTTGCAAAAAAGCTATTGTCATTTATTAAGGAATTTCATTCTGGTAAACTTGACCAGAGTAAAATGACTAAATTCCAAGAAAAATTCAACACTGATATTAAGTATCGGAATTCAGTAGTAGAACAAATAATGATACTTAATGAACGGTTTATTGAAATTGAAAAGTCAAAAATCATTGCAAATCTTTTCGCTGCACACTTAAACGAAAAGTTTGGATGGCAAGAGTTTAAAAGTTTATCATACTGTGTTGATAGATTAAATTTAAGCTCATTAGATTTTATAGAAGAAATGTCTAAAGAAGAGAAACCTTTTTATAAAGGATATTCACAGTTTGATGATAATGTAGCATTTCTAATTTCTGCAGGTATGGCTCAACAATGGGGGACGCATTTACAGTTTACTGCACATGGGATTTATATTTATTTTTATGGAATAAAAGGGAATATAAATTATGAATTTCCCAAAAGTGAAGAAGAAAAATAGTTTATTATTGACTAATTATAAGTACGATGTTAAAAGAATTAATTAAAGAGGGAGCGATATTTGAAGGACAAAAAAAACATGCAGATATGTTTGGAGATTACATTGCTGGTCAGCAATTTGAAGACTGGAAATCTAAATCTTTGCTGTTTTTGGAAAATAATTTCCCTAATAATAGTCAGACAACTACGTTCAAGAATATCTCAGGAAAAGAAGAAGTTTATGCTTATCGCCAGATGTTGTCAATTCTCAAGGCATTTGACATTGTTGAAAAACCCAAAGAAAATATTGATGCAAATTTGATTTTGGAGAACATATTTCGAAAGTTTCAAAGGATTTCAAACCAGTTAAAAAGACGTCATGACTCTAGAGATACTATAATCATTAAAGATGAATATGATGTTCAAGATTTATTACATGCTTTAATGAAATTGTATTTTGAAGATATTCGTGATGAAGATTGGGTTCCAGAATATGCAGGAGGAAAAACAAGGGTAGATTTTTTACTAAAGACAGAGAAGATAATTATTGAAGTAAAGAAAACAAGGAGTGGATTGAAAGATAAAGAGATAGGAGACCAATTGATTTCTGATATAGCTCATTACAAAGCCCATCCAGACTGTGAGAAAATTATATGCTTTGTGTATGACCCAGACTGTTACATAAAGAATCCGAGTGGACTAGAAAAAGATTTGAATAAACTGAGTGAGCAGAATGGAATAAAAACACAGACTTATATTTACCCGAAAGATTAATAACTGGCGGTAACAATGTATAAAAATAATAGCCGAGATAGTAGTAAATTCAAGGGTTGTAGCTCGCATCAACTTTCTTGTAACTTGTTAGGAAAGTGCCACGCAGTCGGCTACTATTCTTATACGAAACGTTAGTGTGCCACGAGGCTGTGGTAATCCAGTAGGTGCAAATCCTACCTGAATAATTTGCTGTTCATTTAGAAGAACTGCCGACAGTTCTGTCCGTGAGGATATCGCTGAAGCTCGGTATGTTCAAATGACTAAGCCGCAATGCGCAAGCGTGAACCCGAGGTAGCTTCGAGAAGTGTATCCGTAGGCGGG
>JBNKRV010000022.1:0-10396 GCA_050296935.1 Marinilabiliaceae bacterium
CACTGATTTTTAGGTTTTTCATGTCAGCGTTGGCTCTTTTTGTTTACTTTTTCGAGCTGTAGCGAAAAAGTAAAAGCCTGTCTGGCTCGAAGACAAAGGTTAACAAATAATTAAAATCGAATATTTACCGGACAATAGTGATTTATATTATTCTTGTTAAAATCATATTTGTATTCTTCCATTTGCAGCACTTCATCGGTAAGTCAAGATTATGCGATTACGAAAAGTGATTTTGAAAACTATGATAACTTCTGTTTTCTAACACAAATTAAGGCAAAAGAAGCATTCGGGAACAATACTCTTGATATGGAAGTTGAAATTCCTTCAAATGCAAAAGTCATTTGTAGTGGAGAAAATGTTGAGTTTTATAAACTATTGAATAATAAAGACTTTAAAATATTACCGCATGAACCTCCGACTGCAATTGGAATAGTATCAAATATGTCAGATGGTAGATTTACAATAAGTAATGGTAAATTGAATTATGTAGTTGATTATGATGGCCATTTAGGAGATTTAAAAAATGGAAAAAAGGTAGAGGTATGGGGTGCTTTACGTCCTTTTAACACTATAATTAAAGCAGAAAAAATTATTAATTATCAAGCAAACAGATTGCCAACCCTATTGGTTAATCCATTGGCAATCCCCACGGGTCGGGCTCAGACTAAAGTTTGCCAAAGAACTAACAAATGCCAGCATGTATCAAGTTGCGATTTATGCATGGCTTAAATGGTTAAACCGAAGAAGTCTGCGCCACAGCTACACATGGAAAAGGTATTGGAATTTTAAACTCCCTGAAACCCGAATAATTCACTATAATGTTTAATTTTATGCACCAGATATTAAAACATATTAACTGGGGCGACGGATACGGGGAATGAGGGATGAAATCACGAGTTCCATAAAAAAGAATACTTATTACGAGTAAAACTGTACGTCCGGATAGGAGGAGTAATCCGCTATTCTATCCCGATTATGGGGCATTTTTATAACGCAAAAAACTGAATCTTATGAATAAATTATTGATTTTAGCTATTTTTATTTTTATTCCATTTATTGAAAATGCACAAGGACAGATTCAATCTGACAATTCAATAATGGTAGAAGGTCTTTCAATCACAAAAGAACAACCTGAATTAATTGAACTTAGCCTGGATGTAAATTGTAAAAGTCATAGTTTTAGTTCTTGTTCCGATTCGCTAATGATAATTATCAATAGTATTACCAAAACTCTGGTTAAGAATGGTATAAATAAAGATCTTATTCACAAATCAGGAATTTCAGTTACGGAAGATTATAAATATATTTCTGGAAAAAATGTTAAAGTTGGATTTTACGGAAAAAGTCGAATAGAAATAAGTGACCTTTTTTCAGACGAATTTAAGAACGCAATTTTTAAAAGCATATCTGATTTTCAATATGAAGTGAAGTTTAATATTCAATTTTCTTTATCTGAAGTACAGAAGGAAAAACTTAGAAAAAATTCTTTAGAGGAGGCAATTAATGATGCTTTTGAAAAAGCCCAAATAATTGCAAAACAAAGCCAGCTTGAATTAGGCAATATCAATAAAATAACAGTCGTTGATCAGAATAATAGAGGATATAAAGGTGTAAGTTATGATCTGGTTAAGGAGAATGTATCACCAGGGATGCGTTCTGAGCAATATAATTCTACTGAATTTAATCCAGAACCAATGGCAATAATAAAAAGAGTTGTTATTGAGTGGCAATTTAAATTAGAGAAATAAAAAAACGCCCACTGACACTGAGAATATAATTGATCACAAGCCGCACAAAAAAATCCCTGCAGGCTTTCAAATTGATTAAATATATTTTAATGTAAGATATGTTTTTTAATGGGCATTAAAAACTTTGTTTCGTTGTTGCACAGAATCGGGAGATGCGCTCACCATATATGGGAACTGATATGGAAATTCAATTGATATTAACACCTGTTGGTATTAAAAAGCAAGAGGACAAGACAGTATTTGGTTTAAATAGCGAAAGTTTATTAATGTAAAGACTGTTGCCCCTATGTAGGGATGCAACAGTCTTGTTATCAGTTTATTCTATCGGTATAATGCACCTCTGGCGCAATGATTAAGAATTTTTCAGGTTAAAAACTTTATCACTTTTAAACCTTGTTACCTTATTGTATATATAATTACTTCAGATATATACAAAATAGAATCAGGCACAATTACGATCAATCAATTAGATTTCCGATTGTTTCCTATGTGTTTAGAAACAAGCAATATATATAGGTTTTAAAACTGATTTATTGTTTATCAGATATGATTATTTTTTCTAACTGGTATTGTCTTTCGTTGCTTATTTTAACAAAATACACCCCGTTTGCCAAATGAACAGGTATGCTTAATATGATTTCACCCTCTGTTGCCCTGCTTATAACCAAATTCCCTGTAGCATCGAAAATCTCAATTTTATTATGCATAAAACCGGTAGAATTAATTGTCATCTCTTCGGATACAGGATTAGGAAAAATCCGGATATTCGTTCCTTTTATTTTCTGTAATCCGGTGTCTGTTTCTTGAACATCCATATAATTTATATTAAAACCGCCCTTTGTAGCAATTAGTTTTAAATAATGTTTCCCCCGGGGTATGTTAATATCTTTAATTACTGATTGGTATACCTGCCAATCACCTGTGTTTGGGGCAATAACCTTACCCATATTGTTATTATCAATAAAATAGTCAATCTGGCCATTTTCGCTTGTCGCTGCAAGGCGGAAAGAAATCTGGAAATTGGTTTCAGTTGTGTCATTTTCAATGGCATATTCTACCCGGGATCCATCACCAATATAACCTAAATTTTGTCCGCCACCAGTATCACTGGTTGTTTCAGTCTGCATACCGTATATAAAGGAGTAGTTTTCTGCTTCTACTTTTCCGGGTATAGATATCCAGGTTGGTTCGCTTACCTGGTTTGTAATAACGAAATCGCTAAATGCTTCCAGGGGACCATTATCAGCGGCAGTTATTTCTCCCGGAGTGTAATTTACTTTTACCACATCATCGTAATGAATACTTTCCCACAGCGTAAGCTCTAACGTATTATTATCAGCAGAAACAGACTTAATTGAAATGGTATTCCCATTAACATCAAGGGTTAAATTATCGGGTTGGCCTGACACTTTTCCCATTGGCTTTGAGAATTCTAATAAAAGTGTGATGCCATCGGTTTTTAATTCGCCGGAATTAATATGCACCGGTAAACCATTTGATTTGTTGGTTACCTGCAAATCGGAAAATGATTTCAGTACACCATTGTCCTTTGAAATGATAGTGCTGCCTGTATAAGTTAATGATAGTTTATAGTCTCTATAGATTTGATTATCAAGAGTAAATACTAAAACGGTAGAGTCATTATTAAGCAATGTGCTTTGAAGAATAGGAACATTTGTTTGACCGTTGTATTCAGCGCTTAAAGCCATGGTAGAAATATCAGAAGGATTTTGCATCTTCATATTGAACCTAGCCGCAAGTGTGTCGCCATTTATATTGGTTGCTAGTTCAATTATCCTTGGAGAAGCACCTTTAAGCAGGTTATCAACTATAGTATCGCTGAAGCTTACCAGTTGCTTTCCCGAAGCAGAAAACACATTCCCATTGCTGTAAGATAATGTAATGTCATTGTTTTTTAGTAAGCTCGCTCCCAGATTTATTGCTAACTGATTTGTGTTGAGCATAACAATATTATCGATTGTTACAGGCTCATTATCAACCTTAACAACAAAGCCATCGAAGTTACTCTCATCTACAATCTCTTCACTTACATCTACCTGAATTTGTTTAGGATTACTTTCGGTTATAGAAGCATATTTAAATTCAGGATACCCCATTCTAAGTGAATATTTCTTACAGAAATTCCAGATTTCCCGGCTGGTAAACACACTATTGGGATCATCTTTATACCAGTGGCCTACACCTTCTAAGCTTATAAATTCAATTTCAACCCCTTCTTTACCGGGACCCCAATGTTTCTTTGATGTTTTGGGTTCAGTATTGTTTGCAGGATATGGCTGTATAACCTCAGGTGTTGTGGGGCAACCGTTCCTTTCAATCCATGCATCCAAACATTTTTGTACCCTGTTGTATGGTACATAAGAATCGTCCATTCCATGTACATGAATTATTGGAATTGGCCTTGAGCTATTAGTATTCGGACCATCCATCAGAAACCCAGTTACTGGTGCAAAAGCTGCAATTTTATCGGCTATTTGGGTGGCCGCATAATAAGTCATCATACCTCCCATAGAAAAGCCGGAAAGGTAAACCCGGTCACGATCGATCCCATAACGGGTATTCATTTCATCAATAATGGCCAGAATGAAGTCGGTGTCGGTTGTTCCCCAAAGCTGCCAGGAATTGTCTATCGCCTGTGGAAAAACAAGAACAAAGTTATTAGCATCAGCTACCGATTTAAATTGCGTTTGATTTACTTGATCATACATTGTTTGACTCAGCCCATGCATGGAAATTACCAGTGGCCTGTTCTGTTCAATTCCCGAAGGAGCATAAACAATCATCTCACGCGTTACCGAGTTCACCTGAATGGTTTCCTGTGCGTTTAAATTAAACGACAACAGGAAAACTACTAACAATACTGTTAAATGATATAGGTAATAATCACCTTTTTTAAAAGTTGATCTGACCTTAGTCAGACATTTAATGCTTTGCAATAGTTGACCGTACATTTGTTTTTGGTATTAGTTTGATTTATTATTATGTTTTATTATTAATTCCCGGTTATATGCTTGAGAATAAAGCCATGCTGATAGGATTTGTGATCCGTATAAGATACCTATTCATGGTTTTAGCTCTCCGGCTATCATCGCCACCAGCATTGTGTATATTTAAATTAACATCCCTGAAAATACAGCTTAACCGTCGCATGTCCGGATCTTCCGGATAGCTTTCAACGCAATGTTTACAAACGTCCACCGCCAGTTTGTTTTCACCATTTCGGATGTAAGCTATATTTCTATCGATTGTTGTACCAAATCCCTGTAGTTCCCGGTTTACGGGATTCAATATATCATCCCATTTCTCAACCGGACAGTTTGCTTTGTAAGAATCTGCCGGCCGTAATTGCAGGTCGTGCGACCATTTGAACCTACAAATGTTGTTAAGCGACTGGATCATCGGATTATTTGCCTTTTTGTCTGGCAGAATACCATAGGCAAGAGGCTGTTTCTTGTTTAGCCCTTTAATATCCTGATTTTCCCGGTCATTGAGCATTTGTGCTTCAAGTCGGGGGGAAGTAACTGCAAAAACAGCAAAGATGAATAGAAATTTTTTCATCATGTTTATTGTCTGTTTCATTAAATTCATTCTAATTGATAAGTGGAATAACTTCAGAAACATGATCATTAATTAGCGTAATTTACTTGAAGATACCAGTTCGCGGTGGTCTTGTTCTGCCTATAAACAGCGATCTTCTTCCTGAAAATTATTCAAAATAGCCCGCTATTCTTTAATATGGAAACTTTATGATAGGACACATTGAACTCGCAAAATGCTCGTTTCATAATTTTCAGTTGAATCTCACTATTTATAGGCGGTCTGAAACAACGTTCTATCGAATGCCTTATAAAAAAATAATTAATGAGGTAAATCCAAAATTTTATCTCGAACTCAGGTTAATATAATAATTTTGAACTTCATAAAATTCCTTATTAAGATTAATCAGTACTCCTTTTTTTATTTCCAGGCAATAGTTAAAAGCAGAATGGTTTATGGATTTTACCACGCCAACACATGATCTTTCCACATATCATAACCATGAGTGTGCATCAGAATATCTTTTAAATCGTATTTATTCTTTGAAAATATGCCGGATAAAAAGATACAGGTTGTTAGCCCACTCAGTATCGTCGTGACCGTTGCTGTCCACATGCCAGATATGTGGTACCTCTTGTTCTTTCAGGTACTTATGCACCTGTTGGCTCACACTAATCAGGCCGTCCTTGTTGCCACAGCCCAGCCAGAGTAACTTGAGCTTCTCTTTAGCGGCATCCGTATCAGACAACAGAGGGGAGTTGGAAAGCCCTCCAAATTGGTTGGTATTCGGGGCAGATGACATTCCCGCTACATAAGCAAACCTATTGATATGCGAAAGGCCAATGTTCAGCGCCTGGCCACCGCCCATCGACAGTCCGGCGAGTACACGGTGATCACGGTCGGTATAAACCGAATAATGCGACTCGATATAAGGAATAATCTCCAGGAGCAGATCGTTTTCGAAAGATACACCATACCCTTTGTAGCCGTTTTCTTTCTCCTCCTGCTCATCAGGCTTGGGATTGTCCACTGTTACATTTGTATTGCAATTTGGAAATACCATGATCACCGGTTCGATCTTGCCATCGGCTTGTAGGTTATCGACGACATGGTCGGCCCGGACCCAGTATGGCCATTGGCCGGCATCGGAATTAAGACCATGCAGCAAATAGATTACCGGATACTTTTTATCTGCCGAATAACCGGGAGGAGTATAAACCAGCATTTCTCGCTGTGTAGCGAGAGTATTGGAGTGGTATTGCACAGTTGTAATGGTGCCGTGTGGAACATCGCGTTTGTCGCGGAATCCGGCAGGTGGATCATCAAAGGCAGGCTTATCGTCTGGTTCCAATTCTATTGTTCTACCAAAATTACCTCTTCCGGCACCAAGAGTATCGTCGCGGAATAGCAAAGGTGCAAACTCGTGTAAACTACGCCTCCAGCTTTGCCACTCGTGGCCAGTATTCGGCGATACGTAAAAGGTACTATTAACACCAACTTGTTTGAGCGCATCGGTGTTCACTTTGGGATCACCACCAAAAACATGACGTTTCCCACCAAGTTCGCGGCTCCCGTAACTCACGAATACAAGTTTAAACCTGTCCCTGAAGCCGGGAACTTTTTCCATATCTTCTTTGGAAATGCTACCGCCACTGAAAAGACCAATATACGAAAACATGTCGGGATGAGCCAGTGTGATGTATTTGGTTTGCATACCGCCCATTGATAAGCCTGCCATGGCTCTGTGTGATTGATACGCTATGGTGCGGAAATTGGAATCAATGTACGGAATCACATCTTCAAGAAGAATGTGTTCGAATTTTCCCCAATCGAATCCGCCCAATCCCCCTTGTTTGCTCAAATCGCCCGTGATACCACCGTTTTCCATCACAATGATGAATGGGGTGGATCTTCCTTCAGCAATCAGGTTATCCATAATCAGGCCTGCATGCCCCTGGTCACTCCAGCCGCTCTCTCCCTCGCGATAACCGTGTTGCAAATACAGCACCGGATATTGTTTGGTCACATCCTTATCATAATCAGGCGGGGTATATACAAAACAATGCCGGATGGCCTGGCTGGTATTGCCATAATAGTATATTTCCCGTAACTGGCCGTGCGGCACATTTTTCAGGGCATAGAAATCCTGATCTTCAGCAGGTATTTCGATATCGTTTCTCCACGCTCCGGAACCGAAGATGAAGGTGCTGCCCGGGTCAGGTACCTCGGCGCCATCGATGACAAGCCCGTAATAGTGATTGCCTTCATCCAGCGGTTCTGATGTGCCCATCCAGACACCTTGTTTGTCTTTGGTCAAGGGGTATTTGAATCCACTAATATTTAATAAGACGCTTTTGGCCTCTGGAGCCTTGATGCGTACCCTGACACGTCCTTCGGAGTTTACCTGTGGGTATTCACTCCCCATTTGATTGGTAGAAGCGGGTTTAAAATCCTCGACCATCGCTGATGGCATTTCCTGCGCCCAGGTATTTAAGCCAATCAGAAAAAATAAATGCATAATGCCAATTCTGGCAAAAGCCTTGATTCGTTTTATCATTTCAATATCTTTTAAAGTAACTAATTTGTATAATTTACATTACATCATTTCATTGTTCGTAAAATCATTAAATCATTTGATTCAAGCTGTTTACGACAGGCTTCGAGCCTGGCTGATTGGGTGTCGGTTCGTTGAAAAAGGCCATTCCCATCTGGCATCTATGTCTTTTTGTCATTTTTTGTCAGGTGTTTCATTCCACGTTTTCGGTGCAGTTCTGGTTTGCATTCATGTGTTTGTTTTCTTCCAATTTATTGTTAAATATTTCGAAAAGTTCTTTTCCCGATTCAAGTCCCTTTATTCTTTCCTTAAAGTCTCATACAGTCTTTTTTCAGGTACACGGTCATTAAGTGTTAGCCCTAGGGAACGACGAAAGCTAAGCCCGTCCAATATTTAGTATTCTATTTGATCATTTCATTATATTGTAATATTGTTGTAGCCGCAATTCTTTTTATAGTCCAGACACCCGACTTTATGGACAGACTCTAGCTAAATATCAATTACCATTCTTTCCAAAGTTAAATGGAGTCTGATGAAACTCAGATTGGCTATAGTAGTTTATTTTTTACATTAATTTATAAATCCAGATTAAAACTATAAAATATTAATCAATTACTCTTTTTTGTGTTGGATATAACACAACAAACCAACATAAATCAAGTACCTTCGTGCCCTAAGTTATTACTATCTAATTTAAACAACGAGCGCAATGTCATTTTCATCCTTAGGTTTATCCCCCTCTTTACTTAAAAAGTTGGAAACTCAAAAATATGCAAAACCTTATCCTATACAGGAAAAAGCCATTCCTGCCATTCTGAATAAGAAGGATGTTTTAGGAATTTCTCAAACAGGATCGGGTAAAACGATAAGTTTTGTGTTACCCATGTTAATGAATTTGCAAAGTAATATTTCTGATAAAAACCGTCATGTTAGTGCATTAGTATTAGTGCCAACGCGTGAATTGGCAGTTCAGGTAAATGAAGTTTTTCAGTTTTATGCCGATGGGCTTCCTAACCGTATTAAGTCATTGGGTATTTACGGGGGCGTTTCAATCAACACGCAAATGCAAGCTTTGCAAGGTGTAGATGTTGTGGTGGCAACCCCGGGGCGTTTATTGGATTTAGTCGACTCAAATGCCGTACATTTATCAGATGTAAAAACGTTGGTTCTGGATGAGGCTGATAAGATGTTGACTCTTGGATTTAAAAGAGAATTAGATAAGATCATGAATCTTCTTCCTCCAAAGCGTCAGAATTTATTATTCTCAGCTACTTTTGGAAAGAGTATCAATACCATTAAAAAGGATATTTTACAGGATCCTGAGGTCATTAAAATTGAACCGGAACCAGAAAATATTAACCTTATTCAACAATCTGCTTATTTTATAGATGAGGAGAAGAAAGGACCCTTACTCAGATATTTAATAAAAAATAATGATTTACAGCAAGTGTTGATTTTTACCGCGTCTATTCAACGGACTGACTGGGTAGCCAATAAGTTAAGAGCCCATGGTATTGATGCTCGTCCCATTCATAGTAAAAAAACGCAGGGAGTACGAAACGATCTGTTAACCAAATTCAAGTATGGGAAGTTACGGGTGTTGGTGGCTACTGATTTAATAGCCAGGGGTATAGATATTGAATTTTTGCCCTGCGTGATTAATTATGAATTACCCCGCTCTCCTAAAGATTATATTCATCGGATAGGCCGTACCGGACGAGCTGAAAATCCGGGCGAAGCCATTTCTATTATCAGTCCGGATGAAGAGCACCACTTTAAAGTAATACAAAAAAAGATGGGGAAGTGGGTGGATCGAGTGAGTTGTGATGATTTAAACTTGCAGGGATATTAAAAGTATTCACTTTTTAATTAATTTTTATCCATCCTAATAAGTAACCTACAGGTAGGAAAGAGATCATTACGACAAAGGTTTTAAGCATATGGCTGTAATTTTCTGTTATACTGGAAGGTTGGTCTTTGGGATTGGATAGGATTAAGGTTTTGAGGGAGGATTAGTAAGCCGGTGGAGGCGGGAATATGAGGCGAATAAGGAAGGTGGTTTCTCCGGGAATGAGATCAGGATTCGGGCAGATGCAGAGAATGAGATTGCTAAGCTTCAGAAAGAACTTAATGAGGTGCGCATGGAGTGGGATATCCTAAAAATGGCTGTTCCCATCTTCTCTAAGAACGACAGCAAAAATATTTTTTATTATTAGTGTCCGGTATAAACTATTTAACCTTAGTATAATCTTTATTTCTAACGGGTTATAAGGTGTCTTTCAAATATCAGGGTAGCATTTCCGCCTTCATGAAAAAGCGTTAAAAAAATCAGTAAACGAAACGTTAAGAAAGAAAAGCTGTTTGAACGCAGTGAGTTCTTTTCTTTTAGTGAAGAGCACTGATTTTTAGGTTTTTCATGTCAGCGGCGGCTCTTTTTGTTTACTTTTTCGAGCTGTAGCGAAAAAGTAAAAGCCTGTCTGGCTCGAAGACAAAGGTTAACAAATAATTAAAATCGAATATTTACCGGACAATAGTG
>JBNKRV010000023.1:0-7478 GCA_050296935.1 Marinilabiliaceae bacterium
TGGAAACTTTATGATAGGACACATTGAACTCGCAAAATGCTCGTTTCATAATTTTCAGTTGAATCTCACTATTTATAGGCGGTCTGAAACAACGTTCTATCGAATACCTATATAATCTTGATTATATGAGATAAATCCAAATTTTATGTCGAACTCAGGTTATTAAAATTCACCACATTATGGTTATAATGAAGTATTCACGCAGTCACATTGTTAATTTAAAGCTTCTGGCCAAAAAAAATGGCTGCCTAAAACATAGACAGCCATTTAAATATTATGAAAGATTATTTTATCCTAAATAGGACTTCAATAATTTGCTTCGAGAAGTGTGGCGCAATCTTCGGATTGCCTTTTCTTTAATCTGACGAACTCTTTCACGAGTTAATCCAAAGCGTTCACCAATTTCCTCAAGAGTCATTTCCTGAGTTTGAATACCAAAGAATAACTTAATAATATCAGACTCTCTCTCAGTTAAAGTTGCCAATGCCCTATCAATCTCACGAGCCAAAGACTCATTAATTAATGTTTTATCAGCATTTGGAGAATCACTGTTTACTAAAACATCAAGTAAACTATTATCTTCTCCCTCAACAAATGGTGCATCAACTGATATATGACGACCGGATACTCTCATGGTATCAGCTACCTTATCAACAGGTAATTCTAACTTATCAGCTAACTCTTCCGGCGATGGCTTACGCTCATTTTCCTGCTCAAATTTTGAATAAGCTTTATTAATCTTATTCAATGAACCTACCTGATTTAATGGAAGGCGAACAATTCTTGACTGCTCTGCTAATGCTTGCAAAATAGACTGCCGAATCCACCATACAGCATAAGAAATAAACTTAAAACCACGGGTTTCATCAAATTTTTCTGCAGCCTTGATTAACCCTAAATTTCCCTCATTAATTAAATCGGGAAGACTTAATCCTTGGTTTTGATACTGTTTTGCAACAGATACAACAAACCTTAGATTAGCTCTAGTTAATTTTTCCAAGGCTATTTGATCACCTTTTTTAATTCGTTGAGCTAATTCTACTTCTTCCTCTACGGATATCAATTCCTCACGTCCTATTTCCTGTAGATATTTATCTAAAGAAGCACTTTCGCGATTGGTAATTGATTTTGTTATTTTAAGTTGTCTCATATTCGATATGCAAAATGTGGCGCAAAATTATACTTTTAAAACAATAAATCCAACAAATTCATTAACAGAGAGACAATTTAATTTTAATACTAATCTTCAAGATTAATAGCATAATAAGCAACTTGTCCGTTTGAATATACTCCAGTAATGAATAAACCTTCTGTTGTGGTAGCAATAGCTTTTTCTAAATCGCCCATTTCTTTAATCGGCATCCTATTGGCTTTTAGAATAATAAAGCCTTCTTCTATTCCACTATTTTTAAGCTTTCCACTAGACAGATCAACAACTTTCATTCCATAATTTACTCCAAGCTTATTCTTTTCTTGATCTGTCAGCTCTCTCAATTCGGCTCCCAACAATTCAGAAATGCCTCTCTTTTCTTTAACGAGTTCTGTTGAACCGTAACTATTACGTAAAATTACACTAAATTGTTTTCTTTTTCCACCCCTTTTTATATTTAAATTCACTTTATCACCAGGACGATGCTTACTAACTTGCTCTATTAGCTCCGAACTCGTATTAACTTCCTTATTATCAATACTCAAAATCACATCACCTTGTTTTATTCCGGCAGCATCTGCACCACCATTTATTGTAACACCCTCAACATACACTCCTTTTACCTCTTCAATATCATATTTTCTGGCTATTTCAGCATCTACTCCAATAATCTGAACCCCGATAAATGCCCTTTGAACTTCTCCAAACTCCATTAAATCATCAACCACTTTTTTTACAATTCCAACAGGAACCGCAAAAGAATATCCACTATATGAACCCGTTCTGGAAGCAATAGCTGTATTAATACCTACCAAATCTCCAAAAGTATTCACCAAAGCCCCTCCACTATTTCCAGGATTTACTGCTGCATCTGTTTGAATAAAAGACTCAATACCCATCGGTTGATTTCTATTAGCCAAAATATTAATACTTCTTGATTTTGCACTTACTATACCTGCCGTTACAGTGGATGTAAGATTAAAAGGATTACCTACTGCTAACACCCATTCTCCAATTTTTAAATCATCTGAATTTCCAAAAGTCAAAAACTGCAAGTCTTTTTCATCAATTTTTAAAAGTGCAATATCAGTAGTAGGATCTGCCCCTACCAAAGTTGCATTATAAGATCTGCGATCATTAAGAATCACTTCAATTTCATCTGCATTATCAATAACATGATTATTTGTAACAATATAACCATCGTTAGAAATAATAACTCCGGATCCTGAACCCATAACTGGTTTATTTTCCGGCATCCTCCCATCAGGACCAAAAAAGAATTCATAGAATGGATTCCCATAAGAATAACCATTTGAAGACGATTTTGTTTTTGTCATGACATGCACAACTGCTTCAACAGATTTTTCAGCAGCAACAGTAAAATCAGGCACTCCTGCCGGAGCTAAGGTATCAAATGAAGCAAATCTGGCAGCAGGTACAACCTGATGCTCAACTTCAACAATGCTGGATTTTGGATTAATAAATACTACAAACGAGTACACACCCACAATAGCACCAACTACGGCTATTAAGAACACAAAAAAAACTTTTCTAACATTCATAGTTCAATTATTTTAGATTATAAATTCAATATCAACTAAATCTTCTGCTAATCACTTTATTTTCACGGATTAAAATTGACAAATTATATGCCTTTGACCATATCATTTTATAACCTTAACTTAATTTTAACTGATTTTCCCTAACTTTGCAGTCCGTTTAAATAAACAAATTACACTTAAATCAACTACAAATCAATAGGTTTTGCTTATTTATTACAGATGTATTTTATTCAATCATAACCACATCCGGAATAATGACAAATTGATCAATTAACTTAACAATACGTTAAAAAAATATAAGGTACAAAAGACATATAGAATAAATCATACAGCTTAGTCATATAGAAAGAGTTAATATCACATCGACATCACAGGATTTGCTAATTATTAGAAGATATGAAAATTGAATTTTATAAATACCAGGGCACAGGAAACGACTTTGTAATTATTGATAACCGCAACGGTAATTTTGACAGTAAAAACATCAATCTTGTCAGTTTTCTTTGCGACCGACGCATGGGAATTGGTGCTGATGGCTTAATGCTATTGGAAAATCACACAAATCCTGACATTGATTTTACTATGCGTTATTATAATTCTGATGGTAAAGAAGCTTCTATGTGTGGAAATGGTGGACGCTGCATTTCTGCATTTGCTGTACACCAAAATGCGGTTAAAAACAGCAATGAATTTACGTTTGAAGCCGTTGACGGAATGCATATCGCAAGATATAATGACGGAATTGTCAGTTTAAAAATGAGTCCCGTTAAAAAAACAGAAATTGGCGACAACTTTTATTTCATGGATACAGGATCACCTCATTACGTTTCTCACAGACAAAACATTGATAATTTGGATATTATTGAAATTGGTAGATCCGTTAGATATTCCGATAAGTTTAAACCCGGAGGCACAAATGTAAATTTAGTAGAGGAAATTTCTGAAAACCATATTAAAGTACGCACCTACGAAAGAGGCGTTGAAGATGAAACCTATTCATGCGGAACAGGTGTTGTAGCCTCCGCAATTAGCACGTTTATAAAGAATAACAAAAATTCGGATTTCAAAATAGATGTAAAAGGTGGAAAACTACAAGTGAATTTTGAGGGTGATGAAGGCTCCGGATTTGATAATATCTGGTTAATCGGTCCTGCCACTTTTGTATTCAAGGGTGAAATTGAGGCATAATACATAGTAGTTCGTCTATAAAGCCGAACTACTGCGTTGTTGCTCAAAATCCAAATCCTCATATACACTAGTATACTATAGTTTGAATTTTTCTCACACCTTGTATTTAAACTTTATAATCCAGACACCCGACATTAGGAACAGGCACTACATAATTGCAGGAAAACTTCATATTTAAATAATCATAAGTATTCAGTTTTCTTGCAAACTAATTATATTCAACCAGATCTACTACCGAAGAATCCTTCTCTTATTTAATTCTCTTTGATATTTAGCGGCATTTACATTGTGCTGCTTTAGTGTATTTGCAAAGTTATGATATCCAGAAAAATCTTCTTTTGCACACATATATAAATACTTATGCCTTTGCGCATTTAAAACTGCATCAATTCCTTTAATCGAAGGTATTCGAATTGGTCCCGGAGGAAGTCCTGCATATTTATAAGTATTATACGGCGAATCAACAAGCTTATCAACATCCAAAATACGTTTTAAACTAAAATCACCCAACGCATATTTCAACGTTGGATCAGCCTGCAATCGCATTTTGATTCTTAAGCGATTTAGGTATAAGCCGGCAACTTTAGGCTTTTCATCAGACATGACCGTTTCTTCATCAACAATTGAAGCCAGAATACTGACTTCCCGGGGAGATAATCCTAATTTATCGGCCTTATTATTTCGTTCTGAATTCCAGAATTTTACATATTCACTTTTCATCCGTTCCACAAACCCCTTTTCATCAGTATTCCAATACATTTGATAGGTATTAGGAACAAACATGGAAGGTAACGTATAACGATCAAATCCTAAAGCACTTACAAACTCACTATCAGTTAAAAGCTTCATCAGTTCAGCAGAATCAACCATTAATTTCTCTCCTGCTACTGAGGCTAACTGCTCAATTTTCCGAATATTATTAAAAGTAAAATTAATTGGTTTCTGACGCCCGGAACGTAACATATTTATCAATTGATTATTGGACATTCCATCTACCAATTGATATCGCCCTCCTTTGATATTGTTAATGTAACTTTTTTTCTGAGCTACCCAGGTAAAACTTTCCAAATCTTTGATAGCACCGGAATACTCAAGAATTTGCCTTAATTCTGAAAATGTAGTGTTATTAGGAATATAGATAAAGGAGGATTCTAACTTGGAAATATCAACATTATGACCATGTATATACCTAAGAAACCTTCCTCCAACAAGTACACCTATTAATATTATAACAGCAATAAAAAGACTTAATCTTTTTACCCGTTTTGTCATTCTCTTTCTCTTTTTACTCACTTTTATATTCACTTTAATGCATCAAATATGTCTATTTATTGAATAAGTTTTCAGCTTTCAGGAAAAAAGTTTTTAACATTTCTTATTCCTCAATAATAACAAGGAATAATTCATCGTTATTAAAACATATCATCTAATTCAATACAAGAATATTAATAAAATTATTATTTCTCACCAATAAATAGCATTTTTGCAATTTATAAAAATCAAATGAAACTTTTATATTATCACAACATGAGAAAAATTGTATATTCAATTGCTATTTTAGCATGCTTAGTAAGCTGTAGATCTTTAAGTGATGCGGGCAGCTCAAGTTTTAGTGACAGCGACTCTCCTTATGTAAAAGAAGATCCAAAAGTTAAACCCGTTGTTAAACCCAAAAAAGAAATAGTAGTAAAAGAGGAAAAGGTTAAAGTTATTGAAGAACCTGAAGATATTAGCTACAAATTTTATGTGATAATTGGTTCATTTAAAATTCTGGATAATGCACGTAACTACAAATCCTCCTTAACTCAAGAGGGTTTTACTCCTGTTATATTAGAAAATGAAGATGGATTATACAGAGTGTCTGTTTCGGCATATAACATTGAAAATGACGCCCGTACAAAAGTAAATAACATTAGGGATCGATATGAAAAATATAATGATACCTGGTTATTAATAAGGAAATTATAACAGTTAATAAGAGTGCTATATTTCAATTTAAAAAGTAAAGCACTTTTAAATTAACTTTATCAAATGGCAAGCATTTCATAAATACAAGCCGGATCGACATGAATAGTCAAAATCAATAGATAGCCAAAACTAATAGTGAATCAGCAGGCTCTATGCTATTATTTTTTTTGAATTTAGAATGTTTTTATATTTTTGCGGCACTCAATTACCGAAATAAATAATTAACTATTAATAAATATGTACAAGCCAGTAAAATTAACGAATGACGTATATTACGTTGGGGTTAATGATCGTAGAACACATCTTTTTGAAAACATGTGGCCAATTGACAGGGGCGTTGCCTACAATTCATATGTAATTGATGATGAAAAGGTTGCATTAGTAGATTCTGTTGAAATTGGTCAGGTTGAGAAATATCTAAAAAAAATAAAAGCTATTATTGGAGACCGTCCCATTGATTATCTTGTGGTAAATCACATGGAACCTGACCATGGTGGTTCTATAGATATCATTAAAAAGATGTATCCTAATATTCAAATTATTGGTAATAAAAAAACATTACCAATGCTTGAAGGTTACTTTGGCATAACAGAAAACACTATTGAAGTTAAGGAAGGAGACAGCTTAAGCTTAGGTAAACACACTCTTAACTTTTACATGGTGCCAATGGTACACTGGCCTGAAACCATGGTTACATTTGAATCTATTGAAAAAATTCTTTTCTCAGCAGATGCTTTTGGTACTTTCGGCACCTTAGATGGTGGTATTTTTGACGATGAGTTCGATTTTGAATACTATCGGGATGAAATGAGAAGATACTACTCAAACATTGTAGGTAAATACGGATCTCCTGTTCAAAAAGCTTTATCAAAATTAGGAGGTCTTGAAATTAAGATGATTGCCTCTACTCATGGTCCTATTTGGAGAAAATATATTTCAGAAGTTATTGGAATGTACGACAGATGGAGCAAATACGAAACTGAAGAAGGAGTAGTTGTTGCTTATGCTTCAATGTATGGAAATACAGAAGAAATGGCTGAAGCTGTTGCGCGGGAAATGGCAGAAAATGGCATTAAGCATATACGAATCCACGATGTATCCAAGTCCCATGCTTCATTCATTTTATCCGACATATTTAAGTACAAAGGATTGATCCTTGCGAGTCCAACTTATTGCAACGAATTACACCCGAACATGGAATCATTAACTACCAAACTGGTTCACATGGGAGTACAGAATCATTACATGGGTATTTTAGGATCATTCTCCTGGGCAGGCGCTGCGGTAAAAAAATTAACTGCCATTGGAGAAGAACTTAAATGGGAAATTGTAGGAGAAAGCGTGGAAGAAAAACATGCCCTTAAAGCTGATAAATATGAAGCTTGCCAACAATTAGGTAAAGCCATGGCCGACAGACTTAAAGCTGACAGATAAAAGTCAATCGACACAAATATCAGATACAACATCTGACTAATAACCTGAGTTCGATTAAAATTTTAGAATTCAGATTGACATAAAAGGCTGATATACAAGGCAAATTTTGCAGGGCTAGCTCGCTAGCTCGATAAATTTAACGAAGTAGATCAGTTTTTTATGCAAAGCATGAGAGT
>JBNKRV010000024.1:0-5800 GCA_050296935.1 Marinilabiliaceae bacterium
TCGGCTGCATAGGTCTTTGCGATTCACTATCGGAGTTCTCTGCTCATGTTCAGGAAGGCTAGTCAACGTTATAACAAGTTGCACCAACTGACATTTTTTCCGTCGCTCCTTTTTGTGCTTAATAGCACAAACGGGCTCCTCCAAAAATGCAGCTGTGCAAAGCGTTAAGTATCTTTAAATATCATGAAAAATATATCACTATCGATAATTCTATTTTTTTCAGTGTCAATATTTATCGTATCCTTATTGCAAATTTATGCAGGTTACGGTTTAAGTGAATATTCAAAAATTGACATGCCTTCAGATGAAAAATTTGAAGAAATACTCAATAACAATGAAAATAAAGATATAACTTTACCAAAGGAAAAAATAGTAAAAGTTTTAAAGAATCATAGGGAGCATTTAAAAAGTCTCAACGAAATATATGAAGAATCTAAACCTGCGTTTACAGAACTTGGCTTTGTCCAAGGTTTTATTGCATTTATGCAAATTTTAGTTATTTTTTATGCATTCATTAAACTTAGAAAAAATACTTAACAAGTTGCTTCTACGGAAAATTTGTTCGCTGTCGCTCTCAAATTCCCGCAGAGCGTGGCGTTATAAAGCAAAGAAACACGATAATGAGCTGTGATAAATGCAAAGATATAAATACGGTATTTCGCATTAATATGCCTGGGGATCTAAAACAAGCTATACGTATCGCAAAGCAAAATGTTGCCGATGGAACATTATCAGTTGTAAGTGAAGAAACAGGTCAATGGTCTATGCCATTTGAACAGTTAAGCCAGAATGGTTGGGATGACCTAGTAAATTATGTATTTTCTTGTAATTCGTGTGGACAAAAGTTTCTTTTGAGTGCAGAAACGTATCATGGGGCTGGTGGCGAATGAAAACCATTAAAAACATAGCTTATAACAAGTGGGACAAGATCGCCCGCAAACAAAGCGGGCTGGGAGCTCGCTACCCGCTCGGCCCCTTACCCAGGTGTTATGCGTTAAATGGATATGTCAAATAGTTCAATAAAGAAACGTATTGAGAAATCTATTAAAGATTTTGAGTCCGGTATGATTGACATCAAGGCGCTCAAAGATTCCATTGAGTTAAATGGGCGGGCGCTTGAAATGATGCCTTACAATCTGATCAAGGAAATTGATGAGATTAAGTACAAATTGACGGTATCTCAATTTGCTGATTAAGAGGATTGCTACCCTGAGACTGACGATGTTCTTCTTTTGATAAAGGCGTGGTTAGTTAAGGTGCCTGTAGAAAATGCGCAGTAAATACACGCATAACACATCACTCCAGCCGACCCAAAAACCGCTACGCGCTTTTCGGTCGGCTGAGTTCAGCCGTTATATTTCTGCATGATTGAAATAGGTAAAAAATACGAAGTGCATGATGGTACCGGTAGGTTCTGGGGCAGTGTTTGCTTGAAATACCCATTCACGAATTCGAGCCTAGGAATTAAAAGCATATCAGGATATTTAGAAGCCACATCAGAATTCAGTGAGATCCAATCCCTATTTTTAGAGCATGATGAATTTATGACAAGTAATGGGGTTATTGAAGATGAGGGGAATAATGCAGTAGAAATCGCTCAGCTTGGAGTGGTTATAAGTGATCCTGAAACTGGTGAAATTCAGCATGTAGATCCTGTGTACGTTTCAGATAAGCTATTGTTTACATGTGGTTTTGATGAAGAAGAAATATAACAATCGCCTTCAAAGGACTCGCGGCACAATGCGTGCCGCTTCGGTGAGAGCTGTGGCGCTCGCCTTTGAGGCTGAGCGTTATGTTTGGAAGAATAATGGAGCCTCCGAGATATTTACTTAACAGATTCGGCTATGTTATTTCCCGAATTATATATTCAATAGTATGTGGCTTAGCGCGCATTGGAATAGCGAAGGAATATTGTTACACGTTAACAGCAAGTAAAGCGTTTGGCGAGGGGAGTCGTGCTTATGAAAGAGGGGATTATGAAATTTGTTATAAGGTACTTTCGCCTTATCTTTCAGCTGAACAAGATGGAGTGTATGGAGGTATAAAGTATCAACTCGGCTTATTGTATTTTTATGGTCGAGGTGTAACTTTGAACAGAGTTCAAGCAAACAAGCTATTTGAAGAGGCAGCTCTCCTTGGCTGGGAACAAGCTCAACAGTATCTGTCACAGTATGAGGTTCGTAATAGTGAGGAACATAACAATTAGCTCTAGTCGTTCGTCACTTCGTTCCTCTCTGGGACGCCCGGCTTCGCCGGCCGCCCCTAAGCATCAGCGTTAGCACAATAGAGGAAGAGAAAAAGATGTCACATTGTTTTTATGCATATGTCCCTTCGACAAATCATGATAAGCAATCTGTTATTTCAGATATAAAGTCTTTGTTCTCAGAAAATACAACAATAACTGACCGTATCGATACCAACCCTTTCACAGGTGCAGAAATAAACAATTTAATCTTCGATGAAGAATATGTTGTAACTGTATTTTATGAAACTGATGACTCAGTCATTGATGATAAAAAAGAACTTGGTATTCATCCAGACTTTGAAACTGGGAGAATAAGAGTTTTATTTGGTGGTGATCCAAATGATAGATTTGATGATATTGACGTTATAATATACGACTACCTTACTAATCTAGAAAAAGTAGTGGTATATAGCCCTAATCAAAAGAAAGTTGTATTCAACTACAATGAAAAACAACAAAAGTGCTAACAAGTTTAGGTTGCGGAAACCCAAAGCTTCGCTTTGGTTTCCGCAACTAAAGGCGTTAAACACTCAAATAGAAAAAGGAAGAAAGGAAAAATTCATAATATGGGCAATCTGTTGCTTCCTTATTGGAACTGCTATGTATAGTTTGGTGAGCACCAGTGACTCATTGAGTAGTGCTCCAATATTATTAACATTGCTTGCGATAGGATATCAGGTGCTTAAAATAGTTACTGGTGTAACTCTATATTTCAAAAAAGTATTTACGCCGTATTTAGCATTGGCGATCTTGGTATGGACATTGATTGCTACAATCTACGGGGCCTACTCTTATCCAGAAGCATCATTAAACTGGTATTCGTTGGTGTATATAACAATAAGCTTGGCAATAGTTGTCGCTTTTGTGGTTTATTGTTTCCGGTTAAAAAAGAGGGGGTACTATTTTGAAAATACCCGTGCTTAACAAGGGGCTGCACAGGATTCGCTCGCTGCGCTCGCTCTCCTGTGAGTCCGGGCGTTAGCTGGTTTAAAGAGTAAATTACGTGTCAATCAATTTTGAAATGCCATGTTTTAAAGTTCAGTTTTTAAGTGCTGTTATTTCAAAAGCGGCCTAAAGGAAAAAAGGCTGCACAGTCTTTTTCTTTCAACCTTATTTGCAAGTTGCGGCCTCGTTGATACTCGGGTATAAAAGTGCTGTTGGTTCATGTTCACCACTTCACTTTTGTTTCAAATCATAAGTGGAGGCTAGTATGCGGGCTATAATACTCATATTCTTTGCTCTAATTTCCATAAGTTGCACAACTGTCCCCACGCAGAAATCCAATACACTGGTACTAAAATATGAAGATTTTGGCCCGCAAGTTATTGCACATGAAATCCTGGGTATGGAGTGGTGGCAATGGAGTGATCATGGCGATTCAAGACCCAAGGAATATAACATTCTTGTAGTGGTTTACAGGAATATTGATCTAGAAGTTGTATCTAAACTATACCCCTTGAATATGGATTTAAATCATGATTATAGATACTTAAAGTATGCAGATGCGATCCACTACCTTAAAGATCGAATAAGTGAAAACATTGAACCATCAGTAACCAGCAGACTCAAGAGTACTATAACTGTTCTTAATGAAAAATTTAAAGATTTATAACAAGGCTAATTCTCAAGGATTAGCTCAGTCTCGACGAGCCCAACTGTGAAGCTCGCAGATTCAAACGGGTTTACTCTGGCTAGTGCGCATTCTGCGTTACAACTTCTTGTCAGGCAATCGCGTGTCTGCAAAGAAGCACCTTGATTACGTATCATCCTGTGAGCCTGAGATATAACATAATTAATCAGAGGTGCCTTTAATGATAGCACTGGATTTAAAGTAATGGATAAGTCTAAATGGTTAGAGTTAATGTCTAGAGTTGGCCTGGTAGAAAACCTTCGTACTTATAATGAACTTCTATCCATCTACAACCAGAAACATCGACACTACCATAATGTAAATCACATTAATGCTGTTCTAGAATATCTTGAAGAGGCTAAACATTTAGCCAATGACTTTGATGCATTAGAAATAGCACTCTGGTTTCATGATGCTGTTTATAAACCCTTTTCCTCAACTAATGAACTGGATAGTGCTAATTGGGGATCTACATTCTTACAGCAGAATGGAGCTAGTAAAGAACTCTTAACTAAAGTTCATACACTTATCATGGCAACACTGCATAATGTCATACCTACAGATAATGATGAAAAGCTCATCGTTGATATAGATTTATCAATTTTAGGAAGCTCAGCAGAAACGTATAACCAGTTTGAGTCATGGATAAGAAAGGAATATAAGTTAGTGCCTATCCTGATCTACAGAAAAAGGCGTAAAGAAATATTAACCAGCTTTCTTGAGCGAGATAGGATTTACTCTCATGACTATTTCTATGAAAAACTTGAAAGTAATGCGAGAGCTAATATTACAAATGCTATTCAAAACCTGTAAATCGATTAGTATCTCTGGTTCGAATGATAAACCACGAAGAACACAGAGAACACAAAGAAAACTGCTATTACTCTTCGTGACCTTTGTGGTTAATTAAAACCTATTGTATTTCATCAACATGTGTTCTCACTATATTTAAAAAATGAATATTAAAATATCAAGACTGTTTTTGATCATTGTAATTTTAAACACCGGTTGTTTTCAAAAACCAGCTGATAACGAAAGTGATATTTATCAGGCACTATTTAATTACTTATCTTTAGGGGCAACGGAAGAACATAACATTGTTATTTCTGAACAATTAATATCTGAGGAAATTATTTTTCCAAAACTTGATAGTTATGTTGAAAGTAGATTGGGTTACAAAACCTTACCAATAAATCTATTACATAATATTTACCCTGCGACATCGACAGAATTACAAAAAAGATTTATCGAGGTACTTAAAGATGGTGGCGATATAAATAAGCAAGACATTCCTAATAACACCCTGTTAAAGCCAGTATTTATTAGTACTCATGAAATTAATACTTTATTCAATGGCAATTTGGAAAAGGCATGGGAAAAATTTTGGAGCAAATACCCTGGCTCTAGATCTTTATTAAGTTTTTCAAGACCAGCAATAGACTCAAAAACCGATACCGCGATTATTTATGCTAGTTTTGATTGTGGAGGTACATGTGGGGAAGGCAACCTTTACTTATTGGTAAAGCTTAAAGGGAAATGGGTTGTTATTTATGAACATCGTATGCGTGTATCATAAAATAGTTATTCCTGGTTCCCATGCTCTCGCGTGGCAAACGATATCTATTGCGGTTAATTCGGACTTGTATGCATTCCCACGCAGGAGCATGGGAACGAGAGTACTGACAAGGTTAATATTACCAATGATATTCAACATTTATACATTGATTCAAAGGGAGACTGGCTATTCATGAAAATCTGGATACTCCTAATAGTTTTGTTTTCCTACCCTGTTTGGGCTGAAGAAGATCTTGACTGTGATAAGGCTGTGACAACCATCGAAATCAATTATTGCCTGTTTAAAGATCTCGAAGCCTCCGAGAAAGTTATGCATGAATACCTGACCAAAAGTATCGAGCGACATTCTG
>JBNKRV010000025.1:0-26718 GCA_050296935.1 Marinilabiliaceae bacterium
TCATAGCTTTTCAGTAAATAATCGATTTACGGCTCTAAATTTTATCACCATAGCTCGCTATGTCTCAAAAATTTATATTGTAAATCAATCATTTACTGAAATTTGAGCTCGCTAATTTTAATCGAACTCAGGTTAATAGAACTGAAATAGAGGAGTCTCAATGAGGCTCCCCCTGATTTTCAATTAGTAAATACTTTAGTTCCCGGTTCCAGTTCCCGGACCACTACCTGTGCCTGATCCAGATCCTGTTCTACTTCTTACGCGCTTTTTCATCGCATTTTTTTGCGAATCAGTAAGTGTTTCTCTAAAAGCTTCACGATGGGCTTTCATCGCTTGACGGTTGTTTTGTAACATCTCTTTTTGCTCAGCAGAATAGGTTTCTTTTAGTGCCTGACGTTTTTGAGCTTTAGTCATATCCTGGTTACACAATATGGCTTTTTGTTCATCAGTTAATGTGTTTTTAAACTGCTTGCGTGTTTGATCAGCATCTTGCTTATGTTCCTGTAGCATAAGTTTTTGTTCTTCACTTAAATTCTGGCGAAGACGTTCTCTTGTTTGAGTTTCAGTGCGAGTTTGTAATGGCTCTTCTGTTTCGGTTTCTTGAGCAAAACCAACAGTAGAAAATAACAAAATCATTAAAATAGTTCCTAAAACTTTATACATTACTGTTTTCATGGCGTTATGTTTTTAATTTATTGTTAGTGATCACTCTTCAGATATTAACCGTATGAATTAAAAATTACCCTACCCGGATTTTTCTCTTTTTTTGAAGTTTGATTAATTTTTCTCAAAAAGGTTTAATGAATAAAGAGTCAACCTCCCTTTTAAACGTCGATTAAAAATGAAAATGCATAAAAAGCGTAGCATAAAACGGCATGCCTCCCTGGCCAGTAACAATACTATTGTTGTTCGGTAAATTGAATTTTCTTAAGGACAATGAGGATTCATTTGTTTCGTCAAATATATTGTAGACTGATATACCTGATTCAAACTGAAATTTACCGGATTGACGAGTGAAGGAAGCCATAGCATCCATTCTTTTATAATAACCTACAATAGAAAGCACATCTGTATTAATCTCAGTTGGGGATCCGTAGATATACGAAATACTTAGCTTTATAGGAGTGAAGCTAAACAAAGCTGTTGTTTTTAATTCATGCTTTCTGTTATAAACAGAAGGGTGGTATACATTTTCATTATCATGTTTTACCTTGGTGTCGTTGTATGTGTATGACTGGATGAGAAGGTGTTTTCCTATTTCTTTTTTCAGAGTCAGGTCTAATCCAGAAGTCGTGGATCTTCCTTTTTCATATGCGTATGAGTTTGAGGAAAATAAATATCTACCATCACCTTCAACACTTTTGTTATAAATCTCAGCATTTATATTCCAGCTGTTTTTTTCAAAACTCCAACCTGCAGCTATTACATTCGATTGTAAAAAATTTCCCTTTTGATTAAAGCCTTGCCAAATGTATTCTATGTTACCTAAATCATCAATTAAAGGAACAAAGGTGATATATTGCTGGTGAATACCCCAACTTAAATTCATATGTGAAGATGGAAAAATTTCGATAGTGGCTTTTATTCGGGGAAATAGAAATAGCTGTTCCAATTGATGATGGTAATCGAGTCGCATACCAATATCCATTAAAAACTTTCTGTTGGCATAAATGTGATTTCGTATATATGCGGAGGTCTGAATGATTTCCGGATCTGAATTGATAAGGGTATCGGCAAAAGGGACATTAACCTTTGAGTTAGTGACTTGAAAAGAGGCGCCAGCTTCTATGAATTGACGCGAATTAAGAGAAAACCTATTTTCAATGGATAGTTTGTTTTTCCATATTTTCTGATATCCGAATAGGTTTTTGTCAAAGCTGTCAGTTTCCTCATTTGAAAGATATTTATACTCTGATTTAGTGTTTTTTTCGGCATGAGAGGTTGTGAAACGCACATTTGTATTCACACCATTATTCCAGATTTTATCATATAGAAGTGAGGCTCCGATCTGATGTTTCTGTTCCTTATTTCGATATATGAAATCATCAACATCATTATAATGAAAAGAATTATTGTTCTGAGTTTCGTTCCCGAATAGTGATATATAATATTGATCTCCATCATCTGTGCTTCCCGAAAATTTCACATTCATATCCTGATAGTTATTCCAGTAAGGCATCCAGAAATCCAACTTTCGAGATGATTTCAGGGTTGATGTATTGGCAAATTCACCAAAATAATCAGGAAACCAGGTGTGTCGGGCAGCAACAGAAATATTTGATCGGTTACTTACTGGTGTTGAAGCCATTATATTAACAGCGGAGCCATCCAGTGCTATGTTTGCTTCAGATTTATGTGTATTACCATCAATACCTGTTAATTCAAGTATGCCGCCCACTCTGTTTCCGTAGTTTGAACCAAAAGCACCCTTGTTAATTAATATATCTTTGACCATTAATGGATTTACAGGGTAAATTAATTCAGCGGATTGAGGAAAAGTATAAATCGTGATCCCATCAAAAAGTATAAGGTTGTGACCGGGATATCCTCCCCAGATGGACTGACTCCCGTTATTAGTGGGTGCACCTTGTATGCCAGCTTGCAAATTCAGAATTTGTTTGATGCCTATGTTTGCTCCTCCTGGAAGATATGATGATATTCGAGGATTCATCCGACTTTCGCCCATGCTCATTCCTATCTGGGCTCCATATCTTATTTTAGTTCCAGTTACCAGTGCCTCGTCCAAAACATTAACAACGGGCATTAACTGGCAGTTGAAATGACTGCGAGCCACAATGGTAGTATCATAATACTCATATCCTAAGTGAGAAACTTCTATTTGGAGGTATTCTTCATAAAAGGCAATGAATGAGAATCTTCCATTGACATCTGCAATTCTGAATTCACCGTTGATTTTTACAGTACTGTAAGGTAAGGCTTCTCCGGTTTGTATATCTTTTACTAAACCAGAGAAAAGAATGGTACTCAATATCGGCTGTTGGATTTTGGTTTCATCATTAAATACAATATAAACACCATCTTGTAGTTCAAATTCAAAAGGTAAGTTTAAAAATATGGCGTTTAATAATTCTTCAAATGATGAGTATCTGCCTTTTAATGAAATAGTGTATTCAGAAAGCTTTGAATCGTTATATGAAAGTTGCAGTTGATAGGTTTGTTGTAAATCATGAAGAACCGTATTTACACTTTGTTGATGCACATTAATTTTAAAACCATCTGTTTGGGCAATACTATACAGATGAAACAAGGGTAAAATGAGTAATGCTATTAATAGAAGCCTATTTGTCATAGTACAGGCGGTATTTTCCTTTGTCGGTATTTTCATACTTTAAACCAAAGGGCTTACACACCAAATTTAATACATTTTCAATTGAATGATTCATTTTATAGTATCCGGAGTATTTTAATTCACTTAAATCTATATTCTGAGTATCAATTTCAATGTTAAACTGAAGTTCCAGATCATAGAAAACATCAGACAACAGTGCTGATTCGTAATAATACTCAGAGCTTATCCATGAGTTAACCTCTTTCTCTGTTTCAAAAGTTTCCTTTGAAAGGAGTTTGTTTTCTATGTAATTTACTTTTTCATTGGGACTTAAAACTACAGCCTCAATCTGATCAGTTACTTTTACTTTTCCACTGACACAGGCAATCTGAACCTTTCCCTGTCTTGAATATACATTAAATGATGTACCTAAAACACTAGTGTTTATATTACCTGACTTTACAGTAAATTGTTCTCCTTTTTTTACCTGGAAAAAGGCTTCGCCTTGTAGTTTAACTTCTCTTTTTACCGACCACCAATAGGGATGATAACTTACGTTGGAAAACGCATTTAGTTCAACCTGTGAATGGTCTGGTAATAATAATTCAGTATGTTGGCCTTTTGTAGTATTTACATTAATAGTATAAAACCTCATGAATGCACCAATCCCTATAAAAATTAAAATTGCGGAGGCTATTGCATAACGAAATACCAGATGAATTACCGGTGTTTTATGAATTTTATACACCTCTGTAAGCTCCATTTTATTTTCTATATCCTGCCAGACTTCTTGAGCCGATTTTGAATATCGAGGTTTTATTTGTGAGAAAATATGTAGCTTTTCATCCCATCCGTTATTTTTATCATTTATTGTCATGATTACTTATTTTTATATTCAATATTTAAAATGATAACAGTCTGGTTCTTAAGAATGAAAGTGCTTTACTCATTCTTTTTTCAACAGTTTTAACGCTAATACCTATTTGTTCTGCTATTTCAGCATATTTTAAACCATCAACCCGGTTCATTAAAAAGGTAACTCGTTCGTTTTCATTTAATTCATTTAAGGCATTTATATATTTGCCATTTAATTCATTGTAAATCATTTCATCTTCAGGTGTGATTTCAAAACCTGTTTCGGGAATTGCATTTTGAAACTTTTGACCATTTTTAACCTTCCTGTAATTTGAAATAACCATATCGTTGGCCATTTTCACTAATAGTCCCATTTCTCTTTTTTCAAAAACATCTAACTTTTTCTCCCAAACTTTTAAAAATACATCCTGAGCAATATCCGTAGCTAACTCAGTATCACCGCATCGGTAATATACGTAGTTGCGCAGATCTTCAAAATGTGTATCAAAAAGATGTTTAAAACCTTTTTTATCAATTATAGGCATATTGATTTTTTATTTGAAACCTATTCACTGTATTTAATTACCGTATAAGTTAGTATATACCCTACTTAAAAGTTAAGAAAAAATAGCACTATCAATATATTTACTCTGATAAAATCTTTTTTATTACAAATGAAAGAAGGGGGCTTTTAATAAAGGTTAGAAAAAGTACATGATTACATATTGTCATAATGTTTTCTTGTAGCTGAAGTTGAAGCTTTATCCACAGTTTATACGTTTTAACCATACTAATGCTGATAATGGCTTTTTTTCAAAAAATCTATAAACCACAAAAAGGTTTTACAATTCGTCTAATTCGCAAAAATCGTGGTTGCAAAGAAAATTTAACTTACTGATTGTTAGATATGAATTTTTTGCACTGCTTTTTAAAGTGCTGAACATTATAGTTTTTGATGTATGGGGAATAGCAGTTATTTAGATTATTGGCAATACAAAACATTCTCCTTTGTTATGATATCCAAAGGCATAAACTGGTTTTCTGTAACGTCCATTTTTAATACCATATGCTTATAAAGAGATTGTATACTTAAATATCCTTGTTGCTGTGGTTTTTGATGGATTAAAAAATCGATAATACCGTTATTAAGTAATTCCATATTTGCGGGTAGTAAATCGTATGCTACAATACGCATCTGAATAGAATTGTAAAGTTGAGAAAATGTATCTGAAAGTAAAAAAGCTTTCGAATTAGGCACAAAAACATGCACGGGATTCTTCTTTTCTTTTAGCATTTGATAAACCTTGTCCGCACTGAAATTGTCTTTTTCCAGATTAATCGAATAAATATTCGCATTCTTAACATTGGCGTCGTTAAAAAACTTTTTAAATCCTTTAATTCGTTTGGAAATAGTAGTTTCTTTCAATGCCGACTTTTCAAACGTAATTATGAAGATATCATAGGTGTCAATATACTTGTCGTGTAAAAGTCTGGCTGCAAGAATTCCGCTGGTAAAAGCATCCTGTCCGATATATGAAAGATATCCGCTATCATCAATCCTTGAATCAACAAGAACGTATGGTTTATTATTCGCTTTGAGATGAGCTAATAACTCTTCATTTTTATGAAGAACCGAAGGAGCTATGATGAATCCGTCGGCTTCAGAATTAAACACATCCGTTATTTGCTGCTTTTTCGTTTTTCCTGATATATCATTCATAAAAAGGTAACGGGTAGTAAATCCCATCCGTTCATATTCCATTCTACCTTGTTCTATTCCATCTTTTAACATTAGCCAATAGTTGTTTTCCTTAGGTAGAATAACCTGTATGATATATGTTTTATTTAACTTTAAATGACGGGCAAGTACGTTAGAAGTATAGTTGCCTTCTTTAGCTATTTTCAGTACTTTTTCACGTGTAGATTCAGAAACACGACCTCTGTTGTGTAAAACTCTGTCCACAGTACCTATAGATACACCTGCCTTGCTCGCTATTTCTTTAATTGTGATCGGTTTAATCATTATGAGGTGAAAAAAATGTTAAAAAAGCTTTTGGATTTATCGCAATATAGTACATTTGCATCAATGAGTTAACGTACACGCATATTTTTTTAATCTTTTAAAGAAATATTTTTTTAACCAAATGCGTTAACCTTAACGCACATAGTCTGAAATATCAAATTTTCATCAATATATAATCATGAAACAGCTAAATAAAGAAACAGTAAGTAAAAAGGGTTTACCCGTAAAGGTATTGCAATTTGGAGAAGGTAATTTTTTAAGAGCCTTTGTTGATTGGATGATTAACAAGGCGAATAAGGAGATAGACTTTAATAGAGGAGTTGTTGTGGTTCAGCCACTTGAAAATGGAATGGTGGATTTATTGAAAAAGCAAGACAATCTTTATCATGTTATTTTAGAAGGAATCAAAGATGGAGAACCAATCAGAGAAAAAGAATTGATTGAGTGCATTCAGGATTCTATCAATCCTTATGCTGAATATGAAGCGTATAAAAATTACTTTTTAAGTCCGGATTTAGAACTTATTGTATCCAATACAACAGAGGCTGGGATTACAAGAGTAGAAAATGAAGATATCAATGCATTGCCACCGAAATCATTTCCAGGTAAAGTATGTCAGTTATTGTATCAGCGTTATAAACATTTTAACGGTGCTCAGGATAAAGGATTAACTTTCTTTTGTTGTGAGTTAATTGAGAAGAATGCTACCGAATTACGTACCATTGTTTTGGAACTGGCTGAAGAAAATAAACTGGAAAAAGAATTTGTAAACTGGTTAAATACCAGTTGTAATTTCTGTAGTACCTTAGTAGATAGAATTGTAACCGGATTTCCAAGGGATACAATTAAAGATCTTCAGAAAGAACTGGACTTTGAAGATAATTTAGTTGTGATTGGTGAATATTTTCACTTGTGGGCTATTGAGGCTTCTGAAGATGTGCGTCAGAAATTTGCTTTTGATAAAGCCGGATTAAATGTGGTTTGGTTGGATGATATGACCGAATTCAGAGATAAGAAAGTACGTATCTTAAACGGTTCGCATACTGCATTAGTTCCTGTAGGTTTGTTGTGTGGTCATCAAACTGTAAAGGAAGCTTTTAATGATAAAGATGTGGCTGACTTTATTTTAAAAATGGTTGATCAGGAAGTAATTCCTAATATTAATGGTGATAAAGAATATTTAAAGAAGTTTTCTGAGGAAATTTTAGAACGCTTCTATAATCCATATATTAAGCATTACCTAAAAGATATTTCCTTAAACTCATTGTCAAAATGGATGACAAGGGATTATCCTTCATTTATAGATTGCATTGAGCGTAGTAAAGAGCTACCTACACGATTAACCTTTTCTTTAGCAGCCTTGTTAGTGCATTATAAAGGAGCTTATAACGATTTAACATTCGAAATTAAGGATACAGCTGAACATGTGGATTTTATTACCCGGCAATGGAATAGCAATAAACCGCTGAGTGATATTGTATCAAGTATACTTGCCAATACATCTGTATGGGGAAAAAATCTGAACGATATAGAAGGCCTTTCTGATAAAATTGCATCCTATATCGATGTAATACAATCAAAAGGAATTAAAGAAGCATTAAACCAATTAAATTAATTTGATCATGACAGGTTATATAAAAATTCACCCAACAGACAAGGTGATTATTGCCTTACAAAAGATTAACAAGGGTGATGAAATATCAGTGGAAGGCAACACAATTGTTGCTCTGGATGATGTGACTGAGGGTCATAAAATGGCCATTGAAGATATTTCAAAAGGGGAGCATGTCATTAAATATGGTTCTTCAATTGGTATTGCACAAGAAGATATTAAAACAGGATCTCATATCCACGTACATAATTTAAGAACAGGATTAGGAGATAATCTTTCATATTGTTATAATCCCAATGGTAAAGCCATTGAATTACCCAAAGAGGACCTGACATTTGAAGGATATGAACGGGCGAATGGTGATGTGGGAATCCGTAATGAGTTATGGATTGTTCCTACAGTGGGTTGTGTTAATGGGCAGGCTCGTTTGATCGCAGATCAGCTAAAACAACAGAATGATGTGTCGCACATTGATGATATTGTGGTGATGAGCCATCAATATGGATGTTCACAATTAGGTGGAGATCATGTGAATACTCAAAAAGCACTGGCAGGTTTAATAAAACACCCTAATGCGGGTGGAGTTCTGGTGTTAGGACTGGGGTGTGAAAATAATCAGATTAGCCAGCTAAAAGATGTCATTGGAGATTTCGATGAATCGAGAATTAAATTTTTAGTTTCTCAAGAAGTTGAAGATGAAGTTGAGGTGGGTCTCGAAGTGGTGACCAAACTTGCAGAACAGATGAAGGGAGATAAAAGAACAGGGCAACCTTTATCTAAGCTTAAGATAGGATTAAAATGTGGTGGTAGCGATGGATTCTCTGGAATTACGGCCAACCCGTTATTGGGCCGGTTTTCTGATTGGTTAATAGCTCAGGGAGGTACAACTGTTTTAACAGAGGTGCCTGAAATGTTTGGTGCAGAAACCTTATTGATGGATCGTGCACAAACAGAAGGAATATTTGATAAAACGGTTTCCATGATTAATGGTTTTAAAGATTATTTCCGTAGTTATAATCAGCCCATTTACGAAAATCCTTCTCCTGGAAATAAAAATGGAGGTATTACTACTTTAGAAGAGAAGTCGTTAGGATGTGTTCAAAAAGGTGGTGAAGCCATTGTGAATGATGTATTGGAGTATGCAGAGCCTTTGGTGAAAAATGGTTTGAATCTATTATGGTCCCCGGGTAATGATTTGGTGGCTTCATCAGCACTGGGTTTTTCTGGTTGTCAGATGGTATTATTTACCACAGGCAGGGGTACGCCATTCGGTAGCTTTGTACCTACCATGAAAATTGCTACCAACAGTAACCTCTATAACCATAAATCTAATTGGATGGATTTTAATGCAGGAGAATTGCTTGAAGGAACACCAATGGAGGAACTTCGGAAAAAATTCACGGATTATTTACTTAAAGTGGCCAGTGGTGATCGCTTGCATCATGAGCAAACCAGCTTTAAGGAAATAGCAATTTTCAAGAGTGGAGTTACTTTATAATTAATATGAATCCTAATAATCAAAAATAAAATAAAATGAAATCATTTATACATGAAGATTTTTTGTTATCGAATGATATTGCGAAAAAACTTTACCACGAATATGCTGCAGATTTACCAATTATTGATTATCACTGTCATATCTCTCCACAGGAAATAGCAGAGAATAAGCAGTTTAAAAATCTGACAGAAATCTGGCTTTACGGTGATCATTATAAGTGGCGCGCTATGCGTACCAACGGTATTAGTGAAAATGAGATTACCGGTGACGTGAGTGATTTGCAGAAGTTTGAAAACTGGGCAAAAACAGTTCCCTATACCCTGCGAAATCCTTTGTATCATTGGACTCATTTAGAGTTGAAAAAGCCATTTGGTATAGAAAAATTATTGAATTCAGATACTGCTAAAGAGGTATGGGAAACTTGTAATGAAAAATTGCAAACACCCGAATTTTCATGTAAAGGACTCATTAAACAAGCCAATGTTGAGGTAATTTGTACTACAGATGATCCTGTTGATTCATTGGAATGGCATCAGAAAATAAAAGAGTCTGGATTTGAAACCAAGGTGCTGCCTTCATGGAGAGCAGATAAAGCCATGGCTATTGATAACCTAAACGACTTTAATGCATATGTAGATAAGTTAGGTAGTGTTTCTGGTGTTGATATCAATAGTTATGCTGATCTGTTAAAAGCCTTACAAATTCGTCAGGATTTCTTTGCTGATATGGGGTGTAAGTTATCTGACCACGGTTTAGATCGTTTTTATTGTGAAGATTACACAGATGAGGAGATTGCATTGATTTTTACTAAAGCTCGCAAGGGAGAAGCATTAACTGAAACAGAGAAAAATAAATTTAAATCTGCAGTTTTGTTCACATTGGCTGTTATGGATCATGCCAAAGGCTGGACTCAGCAATTTCATATTGGAGCTATTCGTAACAACAATTCTTTTATGTACGATAAATTAGGTCCTGATACCGGATTTGATTCAATAGGAGACGATTTGGTTGCCAAAGATATGTCTAAGTTTTTAAACAAATTGGCCACCGAAGAAAAGCTTACTAAAACAATTTTATATAACCTGAATCCAGCTCATAATGAAGTGTATGCTACCATGTTGGGTAATTTTCAGGATGGAACTGTTGCGGGCAAAATTCAGTGGGGATCAGGGTGGTGGTTCCTTGATCAGAAGGATGGTATGGAAAAGCAGATGAATGCTTTATCAAATCTGGGGCTTCTTAGCCGTTTCGTAGGTATGTTAACCGATTCTCGTAGCTTTCTGAGTTACAGTCGTCATGAATATTTCCGCAGAATATTGTGTAATTTAATTGGGGAAGATGTTGAAAAGGGATTAATTCCCGAAGATATGGATTTACTAAAAGAAATGGTGGAAGGCATTTGTTATTATAATGCAAAAAATTATTTCAACTTTTAAGCAGTAATTCAATAATAACCTGAGCTCGCTAATTTTAATCGAACTTAGGTTAATACTTAAACCCTGATTTTTATGCATATTTAGTACCTGTCCATAAAGTGAGGTGTTTGGGCTATAAAGTTTAAATACAAGGCGTGTAAAAAAATCAAACCGCAGTATACTAAGGTATATGAGGATTTGGATTTTGAGCAACAACGCAGTAGTAGGACTTTAAAGACGAACACTATTTCGGATTTAAGTAGGATACCATTTAGCAAATAGCTCTATTTTGTAGTTTGTTAAACAACAAGAGCTAGTAAGCATATAAAAATTAGGGCATTTTGTGCATATACTCATGTAAAATATAAAGTCCGTTTGGGTGAAATATTCCCGGGCGGACTTTTTTTGATGTATTTTTTTTACGAAGTGTCATTTTATAGGGACTAGTGTATAAAAACAGTCTGTAATTAGTCATTAGTATTAGAATATTTAGTGCTATTTTTATTTGTATAAATAACTGGCATAAGAGTGCGTAATTGCATTTATTATATTCTTTAGATATGAGTAAAAAGAGTATTTTACGTAGATTATTTTATTACATGTTTGCCTTCGGCGTACTTATGGGATTTTTATTTCCTGTTTACGCTAATTTTTTTGTGGAATGGAAAGAAGGATTTTTTATTTATTTTTTAATAGGATGTATTATTGCAGGAATTACAGTAGGTGTTGTGAGTTATACCTTTGTTAAGGTAATATTAGTCAAAGAATTATTGAAGGTCTCAGATATCGCAAAACAAATTTCCAATAAAAATATCTCAGTAGGAATTGATATCGAAAGTAATGATGCAGTGGGAGAGATTGCAAACGGATTTAATGAGGTTATTGAAAAGCTTAATATTTTCGTAAATGATACCAGAAAAATTACTAGTGAAGTTCATGTTATTGGTGGAAAAAATGGTAATGATATTGGGGAGATGCAGGTTCTCAATAATTCAATTGACGACGTTAAAGAAAACACCAGGAATATTTCTTTGTTATCCGATAAAATAAGAAATGAGGTATTGCAAATTCAAACAGCCGTTCAAAAATCAAATAAAGAATTGTTAAATATCGATCAAACTGTCATTGAATTTTCGGAGCAAATAAAGCTGTTGGTCGGACAAACGGAAGAGATTCAGAAAATAACCGGAGTAGTCAATGATGTGGCTTTACAAACAAACCTGTTAGCGCTTAATGCCTCCATTGAGGCATCAAAAGCCGGTGAATCAGGAAAGAGCTTTTCTGTTGTTGCTTCTGAGGTTAGGGGATTATCTGGTGATATTAGTAATTCAGTAGTTCAGATCACAAAAATTACAAATTCACTGATCGAAAATCTTGAAAGTGCCAATTCGTTAAATAGAATTATTGCAGATAGATTTGAATCCAGCATAAATGAAAGTAAAAAATTTGCTGAAATAGTAGAAAAGGTGGATGACTATACAATCTCAAATATACATGAGAATGAAACTTTGAACAGCTCAATAGTTCAGCTTAATAAGATACTTTCTAAGATGAACAGCACTTTTGAATCGTTTTACAATTCGGTTTCTACTATGAATTCAGTAGTTATTGAGTATCAAACAAAATAGGAGATACATTTCACAGCCTGTGCATCCGAAACAAATTACTGAGGGTCGCTTTATTTCCGTTTATTGTATTTCACATTACATCTGGAACAAAATACATTTATATCTTGTTTGCTGAATTAAGTACTCTGGATCTGATTATAAATCATTAAATTCGATGTGAATTTATGCCATTTACTAATTTATATGAGTTTATTCATTGTACAAAATAGAATAAAGCTGATTAAGCTATAGCTTTTGAAAGCCACAAAATCAGAATGTTTGTCACTACAGTTATTTAATCTATTCACTAAATTTTAAAATGATGAAAACCTTACTCTCTTTATTAACATTTATCGTAATTCTGTTTTCCTGTAATACCGGAAAGAAAAGCAAAAGTCAAGCTTCAAATTTAGAATCTTCAGAAACAAATATTACTTTACTATGGATAAGTGATAGTGTGTTTAAAAAGCCGGAATCAATTCTCTATGATAGTATCCATCAGGTTTTGTATGTTTCAAATATTCAGAATCAACCCTGGGGTAAAGATGGTGATGGATTTATCTCAAAAGTTGATTTGTCAGGCAACGTAATTTCTTTAAAATGGGTTGAGGGTATGGATGCGCCCAAAGGAATGGGGCTGGTAGATAGTGTTTTGTATATTGCTGATATCGATAAAGTGATGCTTGTAAATGTTAATACAGGGGATATAATTCAGCAAATCAAATTTGATGATGAGGATGGACTAAATGATATAACCACAGGTGAGGATGGAGAGGTGTATGTTTCGTCTTCTTCTAAAAGCAGAATATATAAAATTAAGGATGGACTGAAGGAATTGGTTTTACAAACTGATGGTGATAATTTTAACGGTTTATATTTTTATCAGGATAAACTATATGCGTTAACAAGTAAAACCAGTTTGTTGTTAAGTATAGATATACAGAATAATAAGATGGATACATTAGCAACAGAAATGGGACTTGGTGATGGACTGGAATATGTTGGAGGAGGTTGTTTTATAGCTAGTGACTGGTTTGGACAAGTATTTTATATTGATAAAAATTTAAAGAAAACATCGTTACTGAATACTAAGGATCAAAAAATAAATTCGGCGGATATTGAGTATCTGAAAAAAGAAAAAGTACTTTTGGTTCCTACATTTAACGATAACAGAATAGTTGCATACAAACTTATTAAAGAATAACATGATCAGGCGTATTTATTTTATTTTCATCTTTATAGTTTCTTTTTCAATACAACATACTTATGCTCAGATTGAAGCTGTAACAACAAATGGTAAAAAGGTAATTTTATTTGAGGATGGAAGTTGGGAGTATTTGAGAAAAACAGAAATCTTAAATTCTAATGATGTTGAAATAGATACTTTATTATCGAAAAGAGGAGAATTAACAGAGCTGTATTATATGGTTAGCCCCCGGCTTGACAGATATTTTAGCGGGTCGCAGAGCATGATCAGGGGAAAGGTTGAGTGTTCCTTTATTAAGGGTGAAGGTAGGCTCTTTTTTCAGTGGGAGGTAAATCTTTCTGATGCTTACCGTTATTTTGGTAATTTAAGAAAAGGTGTTGAACTAACTTTAAATATCAAGGGTACAGATGATCTTCATTTGAATTTAAATCAGGATTTAGCCACTGATATTATGGAGAAATATAATTATTCAGTTTTAAAAGGGGCGTGTATTTTATCACAGCAACAACTCAATGTGCTATTAAAAAATCAGGTGGTTAGCATCGATGTAGCCTGGAAAAAGAAGAATGAAAAATATTTGATTGCAGACAGTGATTTTTTCAGAAATGAATTTTCCACCTTAATTTCAAAGTCATCAGACTAAAATATTATTTCAGCTCTTTAGTAGAGCATATTCTGAAAATCAAAAGGGTGTAATGTTTGTAAACCTTTGTTTTATTAGCTGTTACATCCTTTTGTTTATCTTTTCATTGTAATTTCAGATATGGTTTATTGTCTTGTTTGATTAATTCATACATCTATTTGTCCATTTCGTTTTATTTTTAATTTTTTAGATTCCTTGTGTTCATATTTTTGCACTTGTAAATTATAAAGTTGAAAAATTTTAAATAAGTGCAATAAAATGAAAAGAATCAAGCTGCTAACACCAATTTTAATTCTGGGCATAGCTTTTTTATCTTCTTGTGGAAGCAAGGATGAAAAGGGAGGATTAACAGAGAGATATGTAAAATCAGCCGTAGTTAAAGCCTGCTCAGGCGATTCAGAAGCTATATATAACGGGGTTGTAAAAGAGAGAAGGCAGGTTACACTGTCATTTAAAGTTGGTGGTCCTGTGAATAAACTATTAGTTGATGAGGGCGATTTTGTGGAGAAAGGACAAGTCATTGCCAGTATTGATAAAAGAGATTACAGTACACAACTTCAGGCTGCTGAAGCACAACACTCTCAGGCAAAAGCCGAATATGAGAGATATCTGCAATTATATGAGCGAAGAATGTTGCCGGAAAATACACTCGATAAACTTAAAGCAGCTTTTTTAATGACTAAAAGTAAGTACGAAGCTGCACTTCATGCTTATGATGATACCGACCTCAAAGCGCCATTTTCGGGATATGTAAATAACAAGTTGATAGAAAATTTTGAAACAGTATCACCAGGAAAGCCAATTGTTGAACTTTTGGATTTAAGTGATATGGAGGTTGTGATAAACATTCCGGAAAGTCAGATTGCAACTTTTAGTAAAGATTCAAAAATAAAATGTGATATCCGTAATGCAAATCAACATAACCTTTCCGCAAGGGTAAAATCTATCAGCAAAAAGAGCGGTGCCGACAGAATGTTTGAGGTTAAAACTGTACTAGAGGGGCAGGTTGGTAAAAGTGTTAAGCCAGGTATGATAGCAAAAGTTTATACCTCTCAGCAAATGGATGCCGATGATGGTGTATTGGTGCCAATTGAATCTGTTTTTGCAGATGGAAATGAAAAGTATATCTGGTATGTTGAATCTACAAGTATGGAGGTTAAGAAAATACCGGTACAAATAGAAAAGATTTGTGGAGAAGGACTGGTTAAAATAAAATCGGAAATACAACCTGGAGATGTGATTGTTTCAGCTGGAGTCCATTCATTGGTTGAAGGACAGAAAATTAAACTCTTACCTAAGAAATCAGAATCTAATTACGGAGGATTACTATGAAAGCTTTAGGTAATGTGCTTAATATGAAAGCCTTTATTACTTCGTTATTGATTGCGGTAGTAATTGGCGGTGTCATCGCTTTTGATCAGATTGGTAAATTAGAAGATCCGGAAATTCCAATTAAATCAGCGGTAATTATTACTCCTTATTTCGGAGCCTCTGCGGATGAAGTGGAACTAGAGGTGACTGATGTTTTAGAAGAGGCTATTCAACGAGTTGAAAATATTGACTTTATCGAATCCCGGTCGGTGCCGGGTATGTCTGAAATTACAATAAATATTCAGCCCAAGGTTCATACACCAAAAATGCCTCAGTTATATGATCATTTACGCAGGAAAATAAATGATGTAAAGGGCGATTTGCCTGCTGGTGCAAGTGATCCGATAGTGTTGGATGATTTCGGGGATGTGTATGGAATATTTGTTTCAGTAAGTGGTGATGGTTATTCTTATGAGGAATTGAATAACTATGTAGAATATATCAAACGTGAAATTCTGATGGTGGACAATATCAAACGTGTTGAGATATTCGGACAGCAGACAGAAGCCATTGACATTAGTTTTTCTTCTGAAAAACTGGCTAAGTTGGGCATTAACCCTATGCTAATTGTTCAGGCGTTTAATGATCAGGCGTCCTTGGTTAATCCGGGTACCGTATCTGTAGGGTCGGAAAGGTTAAGATTAAGTGTAGGATCTAAATTTAATAATATCAACGATATTAAAAACCTGCTCATTCAGGTTCCTAAGGGTGGATCCTTTTTATTGGGTGAGATTGCAACAGTTGAACGCTCATTCCTGACTCCTATGCGTAATGCACTTAAATATAACGGAACCAACGCTATGTCTCTGGCAGTTGCCATGGAAAGTAAGGTGAATGTGATTGAAGTTGGTGAGGCGTTTGATAAAAAAATAGAAGAGCTGAAAGCAAATCTTCCGGTAGGAATAGAAATTAATAAAGTGTTTTTTCAACCGGAACGCGTCAGTTTATCTATTGATAGTTTTATGCAAAACCTGGTTGAGTCGGTGATTATTGTAATTGTTGTATTACTTTTCGCCATGGGACTTCGTTCCGGTTTATTAATATCAAGTGGGTTGGTATTTACAATACTAGCAACCTTTGTGGTAATGTACGGTTTTGGCATTGAACTTCAACGTGTATCTCTGGCTGCAATCATTGTGGCAATGGGAATGCTTGTGGATAATTCAATTGTGGTGGCAGATGGTATATTAATAGATTTGAAAAAGGGAGTATCCAGAAATAAGGCATTTATCAGTACCGCTCAAAAAACATCAATGCCACTATTAGGAGCTACGGTGATCGCTATCTTAGCTTTTATGCCTTTAGGATTTTCGCCTGGTAATGCCGGTGAATTTCTTAAATCATTATTTTATGTTCTGGCTATTTCTTTATTTTTAAGCTGGATATTCGCCATGATCCAAACACCATTTGTAGCTAATTGGTTTTATCGTGGTAACATGAAACAGCCTGAAGGAGATGAGGGTTTATACAATAACGGATTATATAAAGTTTTTAGACGGATCTTAAAAGGAATGCTATGGCATAAAACGGCTTTTGCCTTGTTGACAGCATTCATATTAATGGTATCCATTTGGTCTTTTCAATTTATTAAAAACGAGTTCTTTCCTGCTTTGGATTACAATCAATACGTTGTAGAGTATTGGTTACCTAAAGGAAGCGATATCTATCAGGTTGAAAAAGACCTGGATGAGGTACAAGAGGAAATTAGTAAGTGGGATGATATTGATAAGGTAGTTGCTGCAATAGGTTCAACTCCTGCAAGATATACATTGTTGCGTCCAATGACAACTTTGAATAGTAACTACGGAGAACTAATAATTGATGCAACAAATTATGAAGCGGCTCAAAGTACAGCCATAAAAATTGTTGAGTATCTGAATAAAAATTATCCTCAGGCATTAGTACGATCCAGAACTTACAGTCCAATATTTGCCGAATTTTTAATCGAGGCTAAGTTTTCAGGACCAGATCCTGCTGTTTTGCACCATTTAGCTAACCAGGCAAAATCCATTATGCGTAGCAATCCGAAAGTGGCCTTAGTTACAGATAACTGGAAAAATAAATCAAAAACGCTAACGCCTGCATATTCAGTAGAACAAGCTCGTTTACAAGGAATATCCAGAAGTAACGTGGCAAATTCCTTAGCTGTAGCTTCCAATGGGTTACCAATTGGATTATTATACGAAGGGGTGAATAAATTACCTGTTGTTCTTAAAATGGATGCTCCAGTGGGTGATCAGGTTCAGAATATAGAATCCGTTCCGGTTTGGGGGGCTGGTGTTTCCAGTGTGCCATTAGGGCAATTGATTGATACAGTTAAAGTCGGAATGGAGGAAAATCAAATCAGGCGTTACAACGGAGTTAGAGCCATAAAAGCACAATGTGACCCGAAACCGGGTTATACAGCTCCTGAAGTATTTGAATCACTCCGTGCAGATATTGAGGCAATACAATTACCTCATGGATATGAACTGGAATGGCTGGGAGATCATAAAGATAGTTCTCAGGCCAATAAGGATTTGTTTGCTTTGCTACCGTTGGCGTTAGGTTTAATGTTACTTATATTAATATTGTTGTTTAATAATTTTAAACAGCCGCTTATTGTTATGGGGGTAGTTCCAATGGCACTTATAGGTGTGGCTTTAGGCCATCATATAATGCATATACCTTTCGGTTTTATGGGGATTATCGGAACGCTGGGTTTAATCGGTATGATGATTAAAAATGCCATTGTGCTTTTAGATGAAATAAATTATGAAATCAGTATCGGAGCAGATCCGTTAAATGCTATTGTGAATTCAACAATTTCCAGACTCCGGCCAGTTATGATGGCATCCTTAACTACAATTTTAGGAATGATTCCTTTATTGTTTGATGTAATGTTTAAAGGTATGGCTGTTTCAATTATGTTTGGATTATTGATAGGTTCAATTGTAACACTGATAGTAATACCTGTGGCATATGCCATTCTTTATAAAGTGAACACCAAAGTATTACATGACTAATTGATTTAAAGTAGAATAGTAATGAATAAATCTGTTGTAATAATAATTTCTGTATTGCTTGGTTGTTCTTTGAATATAACATCACAAAGAACAACCCTGAGTTTACAGGAGTGCAGGGATCATGCACTTGAGTTTAATAAATCTTTAAAAATAGCAGCTCAGGATAAAGTTGTGGCAGAATCTCAGAAGAAGGAAGCCTTTACGGGTTACCTTCCCAAAATAAATGCAAGTGGTTCCGCATTATATTTTCCAACATTAGAAGATATATCCATGCCGGGTGGCTATCTGCCAACAGGACCTGAAGCAGGGGCACCTTCAAGTAATGCCTATTCTCCGGGTATGTCACTGGCTACCGAAGATTTGAGTATTCTTTCGGGAGGTGTTACTGCACAGCAAGCAATTTATGCTGGAGGACAAGTACGCCTGGGTAATAAAATGGCTAAAAAAGGAATGGAAATTAGTGAGCAGGCCTATCAGTTAGAGGAGGCAGAAGTTATCTTAAATACGGATCAGGCCTACTGGAATTTGGTATTAATGAGAGAAAAGGTAAAATTAGCAGGGAAATATGTTCAAATGCTTGATACATTGGAACAACAATTAAAAGATTCTTATGAGTTAGGCTTGGTTCCCAAAAGTGAAAAATTAAAGGTTACGGTTAAAAAAAATGAGGCTCAACTTAATCTGATCCGCAGCAAAAACGGATATAGGATAATGATGATGAACTTATGTCAGGTAATAGGATTACCATTAAGTACAGAAGTCAGAATAGCTGATTTTGAGCATGAAAATCCTAAATTACCTGATTTAGCCAACAGTGCAGAACAGGCTTTGGTAAACAGGCAGGAGCTTAAAATATTAGAAGGGAAATCTCAAATATCAGCCTATCAGAAACAAATGGTTAATGCTGAATTTTTACCTCAGTTGGGAGCTCAGGTTGCCTTTCAACAATTTAAAATCGGAGACTTGTATAATGATGCTAGTGTTACTGTTGGTGCTTCATTATCAGTTCCGGTTTTTCATTGGGGTGAAAAAAAACACAAAAAATCAGCAGCTCAGGCCAGGATTGAACAGGCAGACTTAAGTTTATATAATACGCAGGAATTGGTGCAGTTAGAAGTGCAACAAGTTATTATTAAATTGCAGGAAGGCTATGAGTATATTTTACTTTCTCAAAAGAATAAACAAGAAGCTGAAGAAAGTCTGGAAGAAACTAAAGTGAGTTTTGCATTTGGTTTGAATACAACAACAGATCTTTTAAATGCACAGGCGGCATGGCAAAGTGCTGTAACACAAGAAGTGGATGCTTTGACTAAATTTGAAGTTTTAAAAACTACATACCAAAAAGTAATAGGTTTATTATAGTGGTTCATTATGTGTTTAAGCTCCGGCTTCAGTAAGTTTTTTATTCAACATTTTTAACCTGAATACTGAAGCCGGAACTTTTATAAGCTGTGATCTGAATCCGTAATTTCATGTCGAACACTGGTTTATAATACTATTGAAGAAGGTATTGAGGTTATTTTTTTTCTATTTTAGAGACAGATACATTTATTGCATAAAAGAGTTGATTGATGAGAAGAAAAAGGAATTTTAACGAAAAATGCGGGCATTGGCGAAAATTGCACAACGAGCAATTTCTTGGTTTTAAGAAGAGAATACTCTTTGTTATTTTTATTGCCGTTTCCTTTTATTTTACGGTGTATACCTTAATTCTCTCTACACCAATTTTCCAATGGTCGGGGTTATTTTTTATTATTGGTGTATTTTTAATTTTTTCAGAAACGGTGTTGTTATTCGACAGATTTATAGCCAGATGGTTTCCCTGGCATAAGGCTGTTAAAAAGAGAATCGCATGTTTATCTGGATTTTCTATCATTTTTTATCTCCTCACGAAAGAGGTTATTCCGATTATAGAACCCTATTTTGTAAAAATAATAATTCAGGATCCGGATACTAATAAGTTAGCCTTCATGGTTGGGTTTCTATATCTGGTTATTTATGTTACATTGATTATTGCCCGTAATTTTCATGAAAGCCTGAGCTTTTATGTGTTTGAAAATGAAAAACTAAAGCAGGATAAGCTACTAAGTGATTATAAAGCATTGCAAGATCAGTTAAATCCTCACTTTCTGTTTAATAATCTGAGTACATTGATAGCAATTATCCATACAGATAAAGATAAGGCAATTCATTTCGCAGAAAATTTCACCGATGTATATCGTTATGTGTTAACAAAAGAGGGGCAGGTTGCTATTACGGTAAACGATGAGTTAACATTTTTAAATGCATATACAAAACTTCATATAGCAAGAATAGGAGAGGGATTAAGTGTGGATATAAACGTAGATGAAGATATGAGGCAAAAAAAAGTACCACATTTAAGCTTGCAGGTATTGGTTGAAAATGCTATTAAACACAATGTTACATCCCGGCAAAAACCTTTAAAAATAAGAATAGGAATAGATGAAGGGAGATTATTTGTTGAAAACAATAAACAATTGAAAGATGCTACTTATTCAACAAAAACAGGCTTATCTAATCTGGGGAAAAGATTAAAAATACTTACAGATGAAGAATATCGTATTGTTGAAGATCAAAATAAGTATAGAGTAGAAATCCCTTTGATTGATTAATTAAATCTTGAGTTATGGCTTTTAATACAATAATTATTGAAGACGAGATGCCTAGTGCCCAAATGCTGGAACGCATGATTAAGGAGCTCAGGCCTGAATGGAATATTCTGGGAAAATTTGAATCCATTAGTGAATCTATTGATTGGCTTGAACACAACGAACACCCAAATCTTATTTTTCTGGATATTCAGTTAGCTGATGGTATTAGCTTTTCAATTTTTGACAAAATAAAAGTGAATAGTGCAGTAATTTTTACAACTGCATATGATGAATATGCTGTTAGGGCATTTCAATTAAATAGTGTTGATTATATTTTAAAACCAGTTAAAAAGGATCTTCTTTTATTCGCTATTGAAAAACTGGAGAATATTTCAAATTTATTTGAGTCGGAGGAAGATGAAAGGATTGATTACAAAAGTTTACTTAACGGATTAAAAAATGGAGATACTGCATATCGTAAAAGATTCTTGGTATCTAAAAGAGATGCATTTTTTTCCATTTCAGTAGAAGATGTGGCCTATGTTTATTTTGAATCAAAACTAACCTATGTGGTTACATTTGATAATAAACAGTACACTATCAATTTTACTTTAGATAAACTGGAAGAAGAATTAGATCCTGAAATGTTTATTAGAGCTAACAGACAAGCCATCGTGAATTTAAAAGCAATTCACTCACTCGAGAATTATTTTGGTGGAAAACTGGTTGTTAAACTGCTCCCTCAACTGGATAATAAATTTGTGATAAGCCGGGCTAAAGCTTCTGTATTTAAAAATTGGCTGGATAGTTAAAACGTCAGATTAAATAAACTTGTAGCTGTTATGTTTTCTTTTTTGAACTACCATATAGTTACTTAGTTCATTGATTACTTTTCTATTGTTTCCAATAAATATCCGGTCTTCTATAATAAAGATGGGGCGCTTCAAAAAAGTATATTCTTCAAGAATTAAGCTGCGCATTTCTTCTTCAGCTAAGTCTTTTTTATGAAGACTCATTTCCCTGTATTTTCGGGCTTGCTTGTTAAATATATTTAGGTAACTACCTGCGTATTCGTGTAATTCATCTAATTGCTCAACAGAAATCGGGTCGTTTTTTATATCCTGAAGTACGAAACTTTCATCGGGATTAATTTCTTTAATGATCCTACGGCAAGTTAAACATGTAGATAAAAAGTATACCTTTTTCATTCAAAAAAAATTAGTACGGTGAATTTATATTTTGATATTGAAAAAATGTCTGTTTCAATTCAATTTAATAGAATAATGAACAACAAATGAATATTATTCGAGTATATCAAAAATAAACAATTAAGTACAGCGATTCTTAAATATGTCGTTAATAGATTATATTATTTTATAAACAGCATAAATATGCGGATTAAACAAAAACTGGTTTGACTTTATTTTTATTTCAAAAAAAGAATCAATAAATAATCCTATAATTATTAAACGAAATGTGATTTCTGGAATTTTAATTAGCCATAAAATAAGCGTATATTGCAAAGCAATTAATCATATAATAATATAATATGGCAAGCATTAAAGATTTAAAAAAAGATATCAATTATTTAGCCGCTGAAATTCTGGCACAGGGATATTTAAAACTGGCTTTGGTAAAAGAAGTAAAGGAAGAGGATTTGGAGCCGGTTTTGAGATCTGCTATTGAAATGCGTAATGAGCTTATTGCCAGAACAAACCATCCTGACGGAAAGGAAAACCGGAAAATTGTAAAGGCATACTATCAATCTATTCGCAAAGGGCTAATGGAAAAATCTGTAGAATTATTGGATAAAATTCAATCGTTATAGATTTTGCTTAGTCGAAATTAAGGGTAAGCTGATACGGTTTTTGGGTATCATTTTCATCTAAATTGGAAATGCTTAACCCCATTAATCGTATAGGCTTTTCAAATAAAGAGTCAATCATTAATTCGTTGGCTAGTTTCGTTAATAATTCTTTGTTTTCAATTTTGTGAAGGATTGTTTTACTGTGCGTATGTTGCTTAAAATCATCGTGCTTTACTTTGATAGTCAGAGTTCTTCCAAAATTATTGCTCCGTAGTATTCTTTTCCATAAACCATTAATCAGATGCTGCATTTCTTCGTCTATCTCCACTTTAGACTTCAGATCCTGTGAAAAAGTATTCTCAATACCGACTGATTTTCTGACTCTGTTTGGAATGACTTCTCTGTTATCAATTCCTCTGCATATGGAGTAAAAAAAATGACCGGCTTTACCAAAGTTTTTAACTAAGCCATTTAAACTCCATTTCTGCAAATCTTTTCCAAAATAAATATCTAACTGATTCATTCGTTCAGCGGTTTTTTTACCAACGCCAAAGAAATCCTTAATGGGTAATTTTTCAATAAATGGCATAACATCTTCAGGTTTAATCACAAATAATCCATTGGGCTTATTCTGATCTGACGCTATTTTTGCCAGAAATTTATTAACACTTATGCCTGCAGAGGCAGTAAGTTGTGTTTCATTCAGAATCCTTGTTTTAATTTCTTCAGCAATTAGAGTTGCAGAATTCAGGTTCTTTTTATTTCGGGTTACATCAATAAAGGCTTCGTCAATACTCAGCGGTTCCACCAAGTCGCTGTAATCATATAAAATATTCATAATTTGTTTGGATACAGCTTTATAAACATCAAATCTATGTTCCTGAAAAATTAAATGAGGACATTTTTTTATGGCTACTTGCGAGGGCATAGCTGATTTTACTCCATACTTGCGTGCTTCGTAACTGGCTGCCGCAATAACTCCTCTGCGCGAAGAAGATCCTACAACAACAGCTTTCCCTTTTAATTCCGGGAAATCCCTTTGTTCTACCGATGCAAAAAATGCATCCATATCAATATGAATAATTTTTCTAATAATATGTGATTTTTCCTCGTCTGTCATCTCAACAAATAATCAGCTCCATTTTATACTGTAAAAGTAATAACTCTTATACAAAAAGGTATAACTTCGCATTTTTCTGACAATTTATTGATGAAATAGTTTATGGGAATAAAAAACAAAATTGAACTCAAAACCTCAAAGGATGGTTCTCATACCTTATATGTTGCTGATCTTGATGAGCACTATCATTCAATCAACGGAGCCGTGCAGGAATCTATGCATGTGTTTATTCAGGCTGGTCTGGAGCAGGTTACGAAGAGTAGTGTTTCGATTTTGGAATATGGTTTTGGTACAGGTTTAAATGCCTTTTTAACAGGGATATATAAAAAGGATAAAGAAATACATTATACCTCAATGGAGAAATATCCAATTGACGAAGGTGTTATTAGTAAACTGAACTATAAATATTTGTTTGAAGAAAAGTATACTCAGTTATATACCGGTATTCATGAAGCTTTATGGGATGAGGAAGTTATGATTGATAATGGGTTTTATGTTCATAAAATGCATTGTGATTTTAAAAAAGTTGAGTTGTCGGAGTCATATGATTTAATATATTTTGATGCTTTTGCTCCGGAAGTACAACCCAATTTATGGACACGTGAAATATTCAGGAGTGCCTATAATGCTTTGTTTCCGGAAGGAATATTAACCACTTATTGCGCAAAAGGAGTGGTCAGAAGAATATTGCAGGAAGTTGGCTTTTCAGTGGAACGACTTCCGGGACCTCCGGGGAAAAGAGAAATGCTAAGGGCTGTTAAGCTTTAGTTTTTAGTCTGTTGTAAGGATGTGAGCGATTGGAATACCTTTTCGGAAGACGTTCATAAAAAAACAAATAGACAATAGGCTATCGCTCCGAAATTCATAAGTCCTAAAATTAAGTTAAAGATATTTATGTGTTTGCAGGTGACATACTAAACCGTTATCTTCGCCATCGTTAAAAAACGAGACAAAGAAAATACATGGAAAAATTAAGTTATTCATTAGGACTTAGCATAGCCGGGAATCTTCAGAACTCAGGTGTTGCAGAATTGGATGTAGAATCATTTGCAAAAGGGGTGAAGCACCATTTTGAAGCTACAGCGCCAGAGGTTACACCAGAAGAAGCCAATCAGATTATTAACCAGTTTTTTACTGAAATTCAAAATAAAAAATTTGCAGAAAATATCGAAGCAGGAAAGACATTCCTGACTGAAAATGCAAAAAGAGATGGTGTTGTTTCTCTGGAAAGTGGATTACAATACGAAGTAATTACTGAAGGATCAGGAGAAAAACCAACAGCTACAAGCAATGTTAAATGTCATTATCATGGAACTCTAATCGATGGAACTGTATTCGACAGTTCAGTACAAAGAGGAGAACCAGCTGTATTTCCTGTGAATGGCGTAATTGCAGGTTGGGTAGAAGCACTTCAATTAATGCCTGTTGGTTCAAAATGGAAATTATTTGTTCCTTCTGAATTAGCATACGGAGAGCAAGGAGCAGGTCAGCAAATAGGTCCACATACTACTTTAGTATTTGAAGTAGAATTACTTGAAATTGTTTAATCATTACATTATATCAAATCAATGAAAATTAAAAATTATATCTTAGGATTAGTGGCGATGGCCTTAGTGGCTGTTTCATGTACTTCTGTTCCAGGTGCAGAAGAGGTTAAATTGAAAAATGAAACGGATAGTGTTAGTTATGCTTTAGGTTATATGGTAGCCGGTCAATTGAAGCAACAATTAACTTCTCAATTCGATACTTTATATGGAAAATCTGTAGCTGCAGCTTTAGCTGAATCAAATTTTTCAGAAGAAATGAAAAAGAATTATGATCGCAGTTTCGATAGTATTGATTACACTATTATGAAAGCCGCTTTCTTAAATGAAATTGGTTATGAAACATCATATTTCGATAAAACAACTGCTAACGCTTATCTTCAGGCTGCTTTTCAAAAAAATCAGAATAAGCAAGCTATGAAACCAGGTAATCCTGCTTTTGAAAACAAAAAGAAAGGTGATGCTTTTTTAGCTGAAAATGGTGCGCGTGAGGGAGTTATTACTACTGAGTCTGGTTTGCAATACGAAGTATTAAAAGAGGGTAAAGGTCCGAAACCAGTTGCTACAGATAGAGTGAAGGTTCATTATCACGGAACATTAATCGATGGAACTGTTTTTGATAGTTCAGTGGATAGAGGTCAACCTGCAACATTTGGGGTAACTCAGGTTATTAAAGGATGGATTGAAGGTCTTCAATTAATGAATAAAGGATCTAAGTATAAGTTCTATATTCCTGCAGAATTAGCTTATGGAGCAAATGGTTCTGGTAAAATTGGACCAATGGAAACATTGATTTTTGAAGTTGAACTAATTGATATTGTGGAATAATAATATTAGTCCAGTTAAATAATATTTAAAGGGAAGGCGTTTGTCTTCCCTTTTTTATTTGTCAGGAATTAGTGGAGTAATAAAATGAATCCGGCAAAATTATATAATGAGGGGAATCCTGAAAATTTATGCCGAATTAAGGTTAATAACCTGAGTTCGATATAAAATTAATGGCTCAAATCGCTTATAAATATTGAGTTTCAAGGAATGTTTGCGAAAGCATAGCGGGCTATGGTAAGCAAATATGACGCAGAAAATCGGTATTTATAAGTGAAATTCATA